>JBDRSE010000085.1:0-18638 GCA_043825095.1 bacterium | reverse complement strand
AGCCTCGCTTCGGCCCATACCCGCAGAACCGGGTCGTCCGGGATCAGCTCCAGGAGCTGTCGCTTCGCCGTACGCAGCCGCCCGCGCACCGTGTTCACCCGGGTGTCGGTCATCTCGGCGACCTCGCCGATGCTGTAGCCCCGCACCCAGTGCAGCACCACCACCGTCCGCCGCTCGGGTGACAGGTGGCCGAGCAGCGCCGCCACCCGCTGCCTGAGCTGCTGCCGCTCGAGGTCGGCGTGCTGCGACGCCGCCGCGCTGCCCGTGCGCTCCGGGTCGAGCGTCACGATCCCCTCCCGCCAGCGGCGGCGGGTGATCTGCCGGAGCGCGTAGCGGGCGACCACCCGGTCCGCCCAGCGCTCCAGCGCACCCGTGCCGCTGTACTTCCCGATGACCCGCAGCACCTCGACCAGGCACATCTGCACCAGGTCGTCCGCGTCCCGGTCGTCTGCCACCAGGTAGCGCACCGTGGCCCGGACCCGGGGCAGCAGCCGGCGGGCCAGGGTCAGGGCCGCGACCCGGTTGCCCCGGCTCGCGCGCTGCGCGAGCTCGAGGTCGGGCGTCGTCTTGTTTTCGGCCTGGGCTACCATGGGTTGTGATCGACTCGTCGTTTTCGAGCGCTACCTATGTGAGGCCATCAGCCTCGAGATCGGACATCACGCACCGCTCAACGGCGCGGAATCTTTTGGAACTAGTAGATGTCCAGCGCCAGGGCCAGCAGCACCCGTGGCCGCAGCAGGTTGGGTTTACCAAAGGTACTGTAGGGCTCGCTGCCACCGGGCAGCGCCAGCCTGAGCGTCGGCATGCGCAGCGCGATCTCGAGGCCGACGTCGGCCACCAGCCGGAGGTTCTTGGCCAATCGCACCCCCACGTGGAAGCTCGGGATCAGCGTGATCAGATACGGCGGCGGCGCCTTCCGGTCCACGACGAGGGGCGCGTCGTCGAGCACGTAGTCGACGATCTCCGCGGCCATGGACAGGGACGGGCCAAGCTCCCAACGGCGCCCCAGCGGGAAGTGCATCTGGGCCCCCAGCGACACCCGGTGGGGGCGTAGCTGGACACTCGTCCGGCTCCCGGCGTCGTCCAGCGTCGCGGACAGTGACACGGGCTGGATCCACTGGTAGCCGGCCAGCAGGCTGAGCCAGCGGTGTACGCGCAGGACGAACCGGACGTGGACGTTGTGCATCCCGGTGACCTGCCCGTCCCAGTCGTCGTACGCGTAGGCGTAGCCCACCTCCAAGGCCACCCCGACAGTCCTTTTCCGCGGCCTGGGCTTCGGCTTCTTCGTCCACTGCTTCGGCAGGCCCTGCGGCAGGCTCCGGGCGTCCGTGCCGGGCCGCTCCCCGCGCTGGAAGACCCGGACCGCCGAGCCCACCACGATCGCCGCTGCCTCGGCCCGCTCCTCCGGCTCCATCTCGTCGAAGCTCCGCATCACGACCCGGCTCCCCGCCGGGTCCAGGAAGTACGCGAACAGCGGAATCGTCCGGGTCAGGCTGAACCACACCACCACCGTGGCCCTGTGCAGCTCGGCCGCCCGGTGGGCCATGGCGAGCTGCTCCGGGAGCTGCCCGGCGAACCGTCGGACGTCCACGACGCTCAGCGGGACCCCCTGCCGGGAGAGCTGCGTGTGCAGGGCGAGCGTCAGCGTGGCGCGCGCGGCGAGGTCGCCCCGCTCGACCAGCAGCACGACCTTCACCTGGCGCACCGCGCGTCTCCGCTTGGCGGCGGGACGCGCCCGGTCCTTCGTGCCTGGCCGTCTCGCTGCGGGCGCACCGGCGGCGCTCCGAGGCGGCTGCATGCCGCTCGGTTGCGCTTGGACGGCTGCCTTCTCCATCACAACCAACCCTGCCCAGCAGCACAGTGCTACGAGACACCGCTTCATGACACGTCTTCAGATCCCGGCACCCTACACGCCGTCCGCGGCCTGGGCAAGGGGGATGCGGTGTGACCGCGACCCGGCGGTGCACGACCTCCTTGGAACGGCGTCGACGGGAGCCTCAGGCGGAGACCAAATCACGACGAGGTGAGGGGCAACGGCCCGGCGCGTGGTCCGCTGTTGGGCGCGTGGTCCGGTGTTGGGAGCTCTGTTGTTGGGAGCTCTTGACCGGACCGACGGCGAGGGTCGATAATTCGCGCTGGATGATTCGCGCTGGATGATTCGCGCGGAGGATGTCAGCGACGTGAGAGCCCCCCTGGACGCATGTTCGCCGTTGGTCGCCGCGAGCCGATGGCTGTGGCCCTTGCTGGCCCTGCTGGCCTGGCCGGGCGGTGGGTGCGCCGCACACCGCCAGCCGCCGGCCGTGCCCACGGAGCTCCGCGGGTTGGAGCGACAATCCCAGCTCGCCCCCGTGGTCGCCTGGATCCGTGGGCTGCCGATTCCCACGCGGGGCGCCGCGAGCCTGAGCTGGTCCGGCGACGCGGTGTTGCGGGTCGACGGCGTCGTTCGCGGCCTCGATCTGCGGGGGCTTGACGATCGGGCGGCGGCGGCGCTCGTCCAGCGCCACGCGCTGACCCTGGTCTCGGCGAGGCTGCGTTATTTGAGACCGAACACGCTTCGGGCGCTGAGACGCCTCCCGCGGCGGAGCCTCTTTCTGGCGTTGGATCACCCGCCGGTGGAGGTGCTGGGCCGGCTGGTGACGCTGCGCCGTGTGCTGGTCGGCCTGGCCTGGATCCAGTCGTCGGAGCATTTCATCCGCTTCTGGGCCGAAGCGCGCGCTCGGCTGCCGCTGCCCTCGCTGCTGCCGCTGCGCTACCTGGCCTGGCGAAGCAGGACCAGAGGTGGCGTGACGCCCGACGGGCTGCTCGGGATTGCAGATCCGCGGACCCTGGAGGCGCTGGAGCTGGATGGCGATGCCGCGATCTACTCCCACTCCTGGGCCGCGCTCGCCAAGTTGCAGCGGCTCCGTCACCTCACGCTGCGGAGGCTGTCGAGCGGACCATTTCGGTCCCTCGGGCGCCTCGCCGACCTGGGGCAGCTGGAGACTCTTGCCCTGCGCAACGTCACCAAGACCGACTTCTCCTTTCTGCGCAGGCTCAAGCGGCTTCGGGCGCTGGAGCTCCGCAGAATCCCAGGCTCGCGTGGCCTCGCCGAGGGTCTCAGCGGGCTCGCGCGCCTACGCTCCCTGACGGTCCACACATGGGGGGACGAGGCTGCGACCGTGGCCGCCAGCACCCTCCCCTCAGGGCTCACCTGGCTGGAGCTCCGCGGCACCCGGGGCGCCTCGTTCCTGGCCGACGGCGCGTGCCGCCTGACCCGCCTGCGGGGGTTGTCGGTGACCGCGCCGCTCCGCGACGTGCACCTGCGCCGACTCGCCGCCTGCGCCACCGGGCTGCGTCGCCTGAAGATTCATCTGTACGAGGGAAACGGCGGCCCGGGGCTGCGGGCCATCGACCGGTTGCCGGGGCTGATCCTGCACCTCGGCTACCAGGGTCGTTTGGGCGCGCTGCGCGGGCTGCGCTCGCTTCGGAGCCTGGATCTTCGTGCGCGCCGGGTCGCAGACGGCGAGCTGGCCGCGTTATCGTCACTCCGGGGACTTGAGCGCCTCGAGCTCGGCCCCGGGGTGACCGATCGTGGTCTGCCGCATGTGGCCCGACTCGAGGCGCTGCGATTCCTGTCGCTGCGCCACACCGCGGTAACCGGGGCCGGCCTCCGCGCGCTTCGGCCGTTGCGTCACCTGGTGCACCTGGACGTCTCGCAGCCCTGCGTCCACGCCAGCGGCGGCCCCTGGATCGAGGACTCCAGCGGAGATTCGCCCCCTCGCGAGTGTGTCAAAGTGCGACGCATCAGCGCCGCAGATGTGGCGGCCTGGGCAGCCCCGTCGAGCCTGCGTTCGCTGAGCCTGCGCGGCACCAGCGTCGATGACGCGGCCATCCAAGCCCTGGGCCACCTGCGTCTCGAGGAGCTCGACGTGTGTGAATGCCGCAACCTGACGAGCATGGCGCTGAGCCGGCTGAATCCGAGCCGGCTCAGGCGGCTGTGCCTGGACACCTACGCGATACACGGGAAGGCAGCATGGCCGGGCGCGCTGCGCCGCCTGCGCACCCTCTGGATCGGCAACGGGTTCGCGCAGAAGTTTGTGGGCGTCGATTCCGAGCTGAAGCCCTTTCGAAGCCTCCCCGTGCTCGAGGTGATCGACGGTGTACCCCGGCCGAAGGTTGTGCGTGGTTGGTTCCCCTTCACCCACTTCCCGTAGCCCCTCGCGTCCATGAGGTGAGCTGACCGCGCGACCGAGACAATGTGCATCCCGTGCCGCCCACTCCGCTACAGGAACTTCTTGGGCACGCACACCTTGAAAGCGGGGTTCCCTTTGAACTCGGTGCGGGCGCAGACCTGGCCTTCAGGGCACTTGTCGTTCGCCCCGCAGGAGCCGGCACAGACCTTTGCCTTGGGCGTCTTGACACAGGACGCCGGCGCCTTGCACGAGTTCTTGAAGAACCCGTCGCAGCGCTCGCCGACCTGCGCCTCGCAACCCGCCCCACAAAACGCTGAGAGTGCGATCGCAACCAGCACTGTACGGATCTGTTTCATTGACGTGTCCTCCATGGGTTGATGAGGACCAAATGCTATCGGCGTCCCCAGGAAATAGGAACTGTTTTCTGTGCGAGGGATGGAGGACGAATCCCTGCCGACCCGCGGCTCGGCCTTCTTCGGGTAGACCGGGCGAAACCTAATACCCACACCTTGGGGTGTCCTTTGATATGATGGTGGGGGTCGGTGTGCATGGATCCCGCTGTCTCAGGAGGACACTCATGATTCGTCGCTTGCTGTTGACCGGGGCCGCACTGCTGGTGCTGTGCGCGCTCGTCTTTCTGCCGGTCCGGGAGTCGGCCGGCGTGGTGAGCCAGATCGACGGCACCATCGTGCCCACCACCGGTGACCTTCAGATCGAGCTCACGAGCCACGAGGGGGATCCCGCCGTGGATCCGTTGGCGCTGGACGCCATCGTGGACGCGCAGACCTTCCCGCAGATCTTCCTGCCGCCCGAGTACGGGTCCGGTTTGACGGTGACCTTCACCGACGTCCAGGAGCAGGCGGGCTACGAGAACACCTTCGGCTGGTACAACGTGGGGGACACCTCCCGGCTGTTTCCCATCTTCGTGTGCGCCGACGAGCCGGACACGATCGTGATTGTCGATTTCGATCTGGAGTTCGACGCGGGCAACTGGGACGGCGGGTTCATCTCATTCTATTTGATCACGCCCGAGGGGCAGCCCGTCGCGACCAACTGCGGAGAGGAAACAAACCCAGGCCATTTCTACTACACCGAGTCCGAGCTCAATGGGGACGGCGACTACGTGCACAACCTGGTCTTCTCGTCGAAGAAGGATCCCAACCGGTTCTACTTCGCCTTCGAGGACCTCTTTCGCGGCGGCGACAACGACTTCACCGACATGACCATCAAAGTGGAGGGGCTCACCCCGCCCTGTGTCCCCGAGGCCGAGGTGTGCGACGGAGTGGACAACGACTGCGACGGGGAGGTGGACGAGAATCCGGTGGACGCCGGCGGCCCCTGCGGCACCGACGTGGGGGAGTGCGAGTTCGGGGCCGAGGTGTGCCAGGGCGGGGCGCTGGTGTGCCAGGGCGGCGTGACCGCCCAGCCCGAGGTGTGCGACGGGCGCGACAACGACTGTGACGGCACAGCCGACAACAATCTCACGGACGTGGGCCAGGTGTGCGGCACCAACCAGGGAGAGTGCTCCACCGGCCTCACGGCCTGCGTGGGCGGCGTGCTGCAGTGCCAGGGGGAGGTCGGCCCTGTGGCAGAGGTGTGCGACTCGCTGGACAACGACTGCGACGGGCCTGTCGACGAGGGCCTCGGCCAGACCACCTGTGGCCTCGGAGTCTGCCTGCACACCATCGACAACTGCGTCGGCGGCGTTCCGCAGGTCTGCGATCCCCTTCAGGGGCAGCTCCCCGAGGGCTGCAACGGGCTGGACGACGACTGCGACGGCATCGTCGATGGGCTGATCCAGAGCTGCTACACCTTTGGCAGCGGCTGCAGCTTCGGCGGCGGGGTCTGGACGTGCCAGGGAATCTGCAGCACGGGTGTGCAGGAGTGTCCCGTGGGCGGCAGCGGCGTCTGGGGCGCGTGCCTGAGCGAGCAGGGTCCGCTTCTCGAGGTGTGCGACGGTGTGGACAACAACTGTAACGGTCAGACCGACGAGAACCTCACGGTGGTGTGCTACCCCATGGGATACGGGCCGAGCACGGGCTGCACGGCGCCGGGCGCCTGCGTTGGGGTCTGCGCCGAGGGCACGCGGACCTGCACCCTCGGGTCCTACGGCGCGTGCAACGGTGCGGTGACCCCGTCGGCAGAGGTGTGCGACGGCGCGGACAACGACTGCGACGGCCAGATCGACGAGAACCTCACCCAGGCGTGTCAGGTGGTCAACGGCTTCGGCACCTGCGTGGGGGTGGAGACCTGCACGGGCGGCTCTTGGCAGGCCTGTACGGCGAACACTCCGGCCGCCGAGATCTGCAACGGAATCGACGACGACTGTGACGGCGCCGTGGACGAAAACCTCACCCGCGCGTGCTACACGGGCCCGGCCGGCACGGAGAACGTCGGGGCGTGCCACGGCGGCACCGAAACCTGCACCGCCGGCACGTGGGGCTCCTGCCAGGGGCAGGTCATTCCCAACACCGAGGTGTGCGACGGCGTCGACAACGACTGCGACGGCGAGGTGGATGAGACATCGCCTGGGGTTCCATTGGCCGAGCTCTGCTACTCCGGGCCCGCGGGCACCGAGGGGATCGGCGTCTGTACGGTAGGCACCCGGACGTGCACCGGCGGCGCCTGGGGGACGTGCGTGGGCGAGCATGTCCCCTCGGCGGAGCAGTGTAACGGCCTGGACGACGACTGCGACAACCAGACCGACGAAGGCCTGGGCAACACCACCTGCGGTCTGGGGGCGTGCCAGCACACGGTGGACAACTGCGTCGCCGGATCGCCGCAGACTTGCGATCCCTACGCCGGCGCCGGACCGGAGGTGTGCGACGGGGTGGACAACGACTGTGACGGTGTGATCGACGGGCTCGCGCGCACCTGCTACGAGTTGGGCGCCGGCTGCACCGAACCCTCCCCCGGAGTCTGGACCTGCGAGGGCACCTGCGCGGCGGGGATCCAGCTCTGCCCGGTGGCGGGTGCCGGCGTCTGGGGCGAGTGTCTGTATGACGTGGGTCCACAGCCGGAGGTGTGCGACGGACTGGACAACGACTGTGACGGGGACGTCGACGAGGACGCCGGCGGAAATCCGCTCTCCCAGAGCTGCTACCCACCGGGTTCGGGCCCGAACACGGGCTGCACCTATGACGCGCCGTCCGACACCTGGACCTGCCAGGGCCTGTGCACGGACGGGGTGCGTCAGTGCACGAGCGGCGTGTGGGGGGGGTGCATCGGGCATGTCACGCCGGCGGTGGAAACCTGTGACGGCTCGGACAACGACTGCGACGGCCTGGTGGACGAAGAGTCGGACATCCCCGGGCTGAACCAGCCCTGCGGGACGGCCCTCGGTCGGTGCACGCCCGGCGTGCTGCGTTGCATCAACGGCCAGGAGGTGTGCGAGGGCGGCGATGGACCCTACGAAGGCGTTTGCAACGGGCAGGACGACGACTGCGACGGCGAGATCGACGAGCCGGACGAGGTGGCGGACGAGGAGGGTTTGTCCTGCGGTGAAAGCGAAGGGGTGTGCGAGCCGGGCCTGACCCAGTGCGTGGGCGGAGCCATCCAGTGCGTGGGCGGGGTGAACCCGACCGAGGAGGTTTGTGACGGCGAGGACAACGACTGTAACGGGGACGTCGACGACGACGCGCCCTGTCCGCCCAACTACTATTGCGTGCAGGCAGACTGTCGCGTGGAATGCGACCCGACCTCCGAGTTCCCGTGTCCCGGGACGCTGGCGTGCGTCGAGGTGGACGTGGGCGGCTCGCTGGAGTACGTCTGTCTCCCCGCGGTGGGTGAGTGTGGGGGCGTGACCTGCCCGGAGGGGTGGTCGTGCGTGGATGACGTCTGCGTGGATCCGTGCGATCCGAACCCCTGCGAGGGGTGGGAAAACTGCGTCATGGGCTCGTGCCAGGACAACACCTGCACCGGCCTCGGACAGTCCTGTCCGACCGGGGAGTTCTGTGTGAACCACGGGTGTGTGGGCGATCCCTGTGCCACGGCAGACTGCGACCCGGCGGCGCAGTACTGCGTGCGGGACTGTGACGAGGTGAGCTGCGACTTCCAGTGCGAGCCGCTCTGCGACTGCCGCGGCGATGAGACCTGCGACGACACCGGCGCCTGTGTGCCCGATCTCTGTTACGGCGTGGAGTGCGGCCCGGGCGAGCGCTGCGTCCTTGCCTCGGGCCTGTGCGAAACCGATCCCTGCAACGGTGTCTTCTGCGACTCCGGCGAGGTCTGTTTCGAGGGCGATTGTGTGGCCGACCCCTGTGATCTGGTGTCCTGTCCCGCGTGGTTCACCTGCGAGGTTCGCTCCCAGACTGACGGTCCCGGGGACCCCGTCCCCACCGCGTTCTGTGTGGCGGACGACAGCTTCTGGACGCCGGGCGGCGCCCATGTGGAGCTGCTGGCCACCGGAGACGGGGGTTGCCAGTGTCGAAGCGGTGACGACGGCCCGGGCGTGTTGTGGCTGCTCCTGGCGTGCTTCCTGTGGCGACGCCGACGGCGCGGTGATCGCGGGGAGGTGCGCCCATGAACCGTCACGGCCTGCGATGGGTGCTGCCGCTGGTGTTCGTGGTCGCCGGACCCGGCTGCAGGATCGATCCCTACGAGCTGGGAAACGAGGGCCAGTGGAATCGCCCCGATGCCTCGCCGAACACCGATCCGGACGCGGCGCCGGACGCGGAACCCGACGCCTGCGTGCCCACCGAGGAGGTGTGCGACGGCGTGGACAACGACTGCGACGGCGTGCCGGACAACGGCTTCGACACCACGTCCGATCCCTACAATTGTGGCGCCTGCGGCACCGTCTGTGAGTTCGACTACGGCGACGCGACTTGCATCGCCAGTAGCTGTCACATGACCGACTGCTTCCCGGGGCACTGGGACACCAACGGGGACGAAGCCGACGGCTGCGAGTACTCGTGCCACACCACCAACAACGGCCAGGAGGTGTGCGACGGCGTGGACAACGACTGCGACGGCCAGGTGGACGAGGACTTCGACCTGCAGAACGACCCCAACAACTGCGGCCAGTGCCACTACGCCTGCGCGTTCTTCCAGGGCGTGGGCGCCTGCGTGGCCGGCAACTGCGAGCTGTCTGCCTGCCGGGGCGGGTTCGTGGACAAGGACGGCAACGCAGCCAACGGCTGCGAGTGCATGATGGACCTGGTGGAGGGGACGGTGCCCTGCGACGAGGCCGTGCCCGGCACCTGCGGCGCCGGAGAGGTGTGCGCGGACGTGACCGGAGACGGCAGCTCTTTCTGTGCAACCATCCCCATCGACGGCTGCGACGGCGTGGACCAGGACTGCGACGGCCAGGTGGACGAGGACGCGCCGTCCCAGATGGCGGCCGGAGACTGCTACACGAACCCGGTGGGGTGCACCGAGACGTTCCCGGGATCGGGGGTCTTCAACTGCGTGGGCGAGTGCACGGCCGGGCAGCCCACCTGTGTGGGCGGCAGCGTGGTGTGCGGCAACCAGACCGGGCCGGCGGCGGAGCTGTGCGACAATCTGGACAACGACTGCAACGGCGTGGTGGACGACGGCTACGACAAGCTAAACGACCCGGCGAACTGCGGCGGCTGCGGGATCCAATGCTCGGCGACCGTTGTCAACGCGGTGCCCATCTGTTTGGCGGGCCAGTGTCAGGTGCTTGCGTGTCTGCCGGGCTTCTGGGACGTCAACGGCGACCCTGCGGACGGCTGTGAGTACGCCTGTACCTTGACCAACGGCGGCGTGGAGCGGTGCGGCGACAGCGTAGACAACGACTGTGACGGCCTGGTGGACGAGGGCTTCGACTTCACCACCGATCCGGCGAACTGCGGCGCCTGCGGTAACAACTGCGGCACCAACATTCCCTTCGGCACCTCGGTGGCGGGGTGCGTGGGCGGCGCGTGCCAATACCAGTGCGAGCCGAACCACTACGACCTCAACGGCGATCTGGCCGCGGGACAGGCGGGCAACGGCTGCGAGTACAGCTGCACGCAGACCAACGGCGGCGTGGAGGCCTGTGACGACGTGGACAACAACTGCGACGGCCAGGTGGACGAAGGCGTGAACAAGCTGACCGATCCAACCAACTGCGGTGCCTGTGGCAACCTGTGCAGCGCCCACGTCGGGACGAATTCGGTGGTCACGGGTTGTGCCAACGGGGTGTGTGTCTTCGGCTGTGCGGCGGGCGCGGTGGATCTGAACGGGGACGTGAGCCTGGGCGACACCGGAGACGGGTGTGAGTACCCCTGCACGGTGACGAATGGCGGCGTGGAGGCCTGTGACGGGCAGGACAACGATTGCGACGGGCAGACGGACGAGGCGGCCGGAGGCGGCGCCCTGACCCAGGCTTGCTATACCGGTCCGGGGGGGACCGAGAACGTGGGACCTTGCCACGGGGGAACCCAGACCTGCAGCGGTGGCGGCTGGGGCGCGTGCACCGGCCAAGTGACGCCCCAGGCAGAGACCTGTGATGGCGCCGACAACGACTGTGACGGATCCACCGACGAGGCGGCGGGGGGCGGGCCCTTGACCCAGGCCTGCTACACCGGCCCGGTGGGTACGGAGAACATCGGCCTGTGCGTGGGTGGCAACCAGAGCTGCGTCAGCGGGGTCTGGGGTGCGTGCACCGGTGAGGTGACGCCACAAGGAGAGGCGTGCGACGGCGCCGACAACGACTGTGACGGGCCGGTGGACGAAGACTACGACGTGACCACCGACCTGTCGAATTGCGGGAGCTGCGGGTACTCCTGTGTGGCACACGCGGGCGCAAGCTCCCTGGCCTCGGGCTGTCTCGCCGGTGTTTGTCAGTATGTCTGCGCGCCCAACCACCACGACATCAATGGGGACGTCGCGCTCGGGGACGGCGGCAACGGCTGCGAATACGCTTGCATCTACACCAACGGCGGCGTGGAGCAGTGCGGCGATGGGCTGGACAACGACTGCGACAACCAAATCGACGAAGGGTTCGACTTCACCAGCGACGTGGACAACTGCGGCGCCTGTGGCTACCGCTGCGCCGACCATGCGCCGGCAAACGCCACGGGCGCGGCCTGCGTGGCGAGTAGCTGCCAGTTCGCGTGCCTGGCGAACTTCCACGACCTCAACGGGGACTTGGCGCTGGGGCAGGCGGGCAACGGCTGCGAGTACGCCTGCAGTCTCACCAACGGCGGTGTGGAGATCTGCGACGGCGTGGACAACGACTGTGACGGCGTGGACGACGACAACCCGGTGGACGTGGGCGTGCAGTGTGGCGTGACGGACGTGGGTCCCTGCGCCTACGGCACCTCGGTGTGTAACAGCGGGGCTCTGGGCTGTGTTGGCAACATCGATCCCGAGGTGGAGGTGTGCGACGGCGTGGACAACGACTGCGACGGCACCCCTGACGTGCCGGCCTGTCTGACCGCCAACCCCACGGACACCCGGCTCGACACCGGCAGTGGGGCGGGCGCGGCCAACTCGATCCAGGTGGACATGGCCGCCGACGGCGACCGGATCCACGTGGTGTGGTTGGACACGCGCCTCGGCAACGCCGACATTCGGCACAACTGCAGCAACAACGGCGGCGTGACCTGGAACGGCGATGGCGCCATCGACACCAACGTCGCCGACGCGGTGAAGCCGCGCGTGATTCTCGATCCGGACGGCACCGGGCGGGTCTATGTAGCCTACGAGCGATTTAGCGCCACCGGGCGACGAATCTACCTGCGTCGCGCGGCCGGCTGCGGCAGCGGCTTCGACCCGGCGGTCCGGCTGGACGCGGACGACATCGATTCGCTCAACATCGATCTGGCGGCCGACGGAAACGGCAACGTGGCGGTGGTGTGGGAGGACTTCGTGGAGGGGTCTGGCAGCGATGATTCCGAGCGCAACATCTACCTCGCGCGGTCCCTCGACTCCGGCGCCGCGTGGGGGGGGGCGGTGCGGGTGAACCAGGTGCCGGCCAACCCGACGCAGGCTTATGCCACGGTGGCCCGTGTGGCCTATGGAACCGCGGCCAGGCTGCTCGTGGTGTGGGTGGATCAGCGGGACGTCAGAGGAGACATCTACCTCAACTACTCGGACGACGACGGCGCCACCTGGCAGGCGGCCGACCTGCGGCTCGACACGGACACCGCCGGCGCCGGGGCTTCGAAGTTCCCGCGGATCGTGGCCGACGGCGCTGACGGCGTGTTCGTGGTCTGGCAGGATCTCCGCAGTCAGGTGAGCTCCGACATCTTCTATAGCTACTCCACCGACAACGGCTCGAGCTGGCTCGGCGCCGACGTGCAGCTCGACGACGAGGGAGCGGTGCACGACTCCTTCGAGCCGCGGATCGTCCTGGGGCAGGCGGGATACGTACACGTGGCTTGGCGGGACTTCCGCGAGGGATTGCCCCGGGTCCGCGTGGCCACCTCCGGCGACAGCGGGGCCAGCTTCGCCACGAGCGTCATCTCCTCCGTGGGTGACGGATACGTCTCAGAGCCGCGGCTGGCCACCGATGGGCTGGGCAAGGTGTTCGTGGCCTTTGCCGACGATCGCGACGGACTGCGGGACGTGTATCTCAACTACTCCATCGACAATGGAGTGAATTTCCAGCCTGCCGATCTCCGCCTCGATCTGGGCAGCGGCGTCGGCGCGGCGGACGCCTTCACGGTTCGGCTGGCCGCCGGCACCGGGGGGAGCGCCTACGTGGTGTGGGTGGACACCCGCACGGGCGGCGTCAACGGAGACATCTACTTCAATTTCGCGGATTGACAGGCGGGGTTTCGCTTCGCCGCGCTCTCGGTGAGCCACAGCTCGCGCTCTGCACTCAGCTCAACCTCGGCGGGGATGGCCGGGATGGCCCTGATGGCCAGATGGCCGGGATGGCCTGATGGCCTGATGGCCGAGAAGTTCACCGCTGCCCACGACGCGGTGCAGTCCACCCAGGCGGGGGTCGACGCCCTCTACGCCCGCTGGACCGGGCGCGAGTCGAAGCGGGGGGGGTAGAAAGCGTCTTGTCGAAGGGTACGGGGCGTTCCCAGGCGAGGCTCGGAAAGTGCTTGCCGCACTCCTTTCGTAGCGACCGTCGTGCGGATGGCGACTTGTCCAGATAGGTTCTCCAAACCCGGGCGACACATGCCCACCGCGGGTCGCACGTCGCCTTCGAAAGCCACTGTAGCTGGTGGATGTGGACACCGTGATAGATACGCGCTTGTTTCGGTTGCAACCTCCCGCCTACCCAGGAAAGATGAGCTAGATCGTAGGTCGACAGGGGGGTGTTGTCCCACAGCGGCAGCGCATTGTGCAGGGTCGCCAGACCGGCACGGAACAGGCGCGTCGCCTCTTCGTCAAAGGTCGCGGCTGCCCAATCGTAGAGCCCGATCAGCACGAAAATGAAGCCGTTGAGCGTGTACACCGGTGGTCGAACGGGGTACTCGGCGTACCAGGCATAACAGCGGTCGCGACTCAGGCAGAGCCACTGCCCTACGCCTTCGTCGCGCAGATGGTGTGCCAGTGGCTGCATCAAGCGTTGCGCCCAGAGTCGCAGCTGAGGATCGTCCTTTTCGTCATCGGTGAGGCCGGCCTGCAGGCGTGCGAGCACCGAAAGCCACTGCCCCTGGGCCATGGCGCTTCCCCAGCCCACCTTCAGGCGGTATCGATAACTCCCCCCCCCGGCCGTGAATGGAAAGGGGTAGGGAAGGATGCCGTCGACACGCTGCTCCTGACTGAGCATCGCACTCACCGCGCGCCGAATCTCCTGCCAGCGGGGATGTGCTGGAGTGAGCCCGTTCCCCCAGGCGTCCTTGAGTAGGCGCTGGGCGATCCAGACCGGATGCCGGACCTTTCGGCGCGCTTCCCTACGGAACAGTACAGGGACGCCTTGCCCGTCCCGTTCCAGGGCCTGCCACTGTTCGACATGCTTCCTTTCCGGTGGTGCGCCCATATAGCTTCCGAGCTTCAGTGGCCGGCACTTCCGCATTTCGGCCAACGGTGCCTGCATCCGATTGGGCCGCCTGCGGGGAGGTGGTCGTCGCTTCGTGACCGGGCTTGGCGTGCCGTGTTTCCTGGTCTTCAACGCGCCGCGTTTCTGGGCCTTCAACGCGCCGCGTTTCTGGGCCTTCGACGCGCCGCGTTTCTGGGCCTTCGACGCGCCGTCGTCGCAGTGTACCAACAGGAGGAACACCAGTGGCAGGCCCACCGCCGGAACGGTGCGCCACCGTTTGGAGCGTAGGGTGTGAGGGATCGGGTCATGGGACTCGGCCTCGGGTGTACGATCCTGCGCCTCGGTCATGACGGCACTCCTGTTTTCGGGTCTGTCCAGTATGGGCCCTCCGACAGCCTCCGCGCGGGCAGCACCGGCGTCCGCGGGCTCGTCACCGGTCTCCATGCGCCAAAGGAGCGCTCGCCAGCCGCTGGGCCAGGTCCAGCGCCAGCGTCTCACTGCCCGGGGGGCCGAGTGGCTGGATCGCCCGGGGCAGGTGGCCGAAGCGACCCCAAGGCACCGACAGGCCTGTGGCGTCGGCGAGGTTGCCCGGCGCCGTGCAGTCGATGACGTGCGTGTTCCAGTTGGTGCGACCGAGCCGAGGCGCCGGGTACACGCAGACCGGAGCCACAACGACCCGTCCCCGGCTCTAGAGCTCACCGAAGGCGTCCCGCACCGCGTGGGCGTTTCGCAGGGCGCGCACCGTCAGTGGAAAATCAGTTTCTGTCATGGGCTCGAGATGCTACGCAGGGGGCGCGGCCGGTGTCAAGGAAGGGCCCGGGCCAAGACCGGGCCCCGAGGCGCCCCATGGCGGACGCGGGGCGAGGGCTGTCCGATTATTGTTTCGCTGAATCAGTGGGCGGGGTACCGTTGAACGGCAACTATGATCGGGGCGTGAGCATGAGAGTGTCGGCGGTGTGTGGGTTTTCGCATTCTGTTCACCTTACGCTGACGGTGGTGGGAGTCATGGCGCTGCTGGCTGCGTGCGGGGACTCCAGCCTGGGCGGAGACGCGGCGACGCACGACGCCTCGGGAATTTCGGACGCCGGGACGGGGGACGGCGATGTCTCCGACGCTGGCACGGACGCCGGGGAAACCGGGCCGCTGGAGGTGAGCTATTGCAGCGGCCAGATGGCGGGCTACGAGCTACCAGAGGACCCGGCCCAACGCGGACCATGGCCGGTGGGCGCCCGGACGGTGACGGTCGGTGACCTGACCGTGGAGGTCTGGTATCCGGCCGCGCGGGGCAGCGAAGCAGGGCTCGAGCTCCACGTCTACGACTTGCGGGAGCACCTGCCCGACGACCAGACCGTCGCCGAGAGCGACAGCCTCAAGCAGCCCTGCGACTGCTACCGGGACCTGCCGTTGGACCCGGAACACGGGCCGTACAGCCCGATCCTCTTCATGCACGGTTTCTCCGGATTCCGCGGCCAGAGCCTCGAGCTCACGACGCATTGGGCGAGCCGCGGGTTCGTGGTGGTGGCGGCGGACCATCCGAGCATCGGCCTCAAGACCTTCCTGACCGACGGCATCGGCGGGTTGATCTTCAATCTGCTGCTCGGCGGCGGGCTGGGATCGGTGTACGGAGACTGCGACCTCAGCGACTACGGCGGACAGCGGGCCGAGGGCATCGAGCTGCTCGACGCGCTGCACTCCCCTCAGGGCGACCTGGCGTTCCTGGACGGCTACATCGACACGACGCGGATGGGCGCGGCCGGTCACAGCGCCGGTGGCGGCGCGGTGGCGGCGCTGCCGGGCTATGCCGGGGTGCAGGTCGTGGCTCCCATGTCGATGCGCGGAACCTGCGAAGGCGCCGAGACCGTGTCCTCGCTGGTCATGGGCGGCATGGCGGACGGGATCATCGCCTACTCACAGACCCAGGACGGCTACGAGTCCTCGCCCTCCCCCAAGCGTCTCGTCGGCCTCACCGACGCCGGTCACATGGCGTTCACGTCCTTCTGTCCCATCGGTGCAAGCGAGGGCGGAATCCTCCAGGCCGCGCAGAACGCCGGAGTGCAGTTCGACGCCTTCTTCCTGTCGATCATCGAGCCCCTGGCCAGCGATGGCTGTGGTCCGGACGCCCTGGCGCCGGAGCTGGGCTGGGCAGCGACCAACTTCGTCACCACGGCGGCGTTCGAGGAGCGGCTCCTCTGTCTCCCCGAGCGCGGACACATGCTCCGCCGGGTCCTCGAGTTCCATCCAGTCGCGGTCGGCGAGTTCCGCGAGGATCCCTGAGCCGTCCACCGGGTTTGGTTGAAACAACTTTGGCGCGTCAGTGTCACCGGTGCCGCGGTATCCTGGACTGCAGACGGTGAAGTGGCGCGCGGCTGCCCGACGAGCCGTGATGCCCCGTCATGGTGTTCCGCACACCTCGAGCTCGCCGATGAAGAACCAGTCCTCGGCGTAGGCGGTTTGAGTCTTTTCGAGCTCGAATACGATGGAGATCATGGATACCGGCGTCCCGGACTGGTAGGTGGTGGCACCCGTAAAGTCGCCGCCGGCCACGGTTTTTACGGTGCCGTTTTGTGCGCTTGGACAAGTTTCGGGAACCCGCTTGTGTGAGGCGCCAAGCGGTCGCTGGGGTGTGTTGCCCAGTTGGCACGAACCAGAACGCAGCCACTGGTCGGGAAGGGGGGATTCGATTATGCTCGCTGCGTCCGCTCGGGCGAGCGGCGAGGTGAATATGGCTGACGAGGTCAACAAGGTCATCTACTCGATGATCGGCGTGGGCAAGCTGCAGGGCACCAAGCACGTGCTGAAGGACATCTATCTGTCCTACTTCTACGGGGCCAAGATCGGGGTCATCGGGCTCAACGGCTCGGGAAAGTCGACCCTGCTCCGGATCCTGGCCGGGGTGGACACGGAGATCCTCGGGGAGACGACGATCTCGCCGGGCTTCACCGTCGGGTTCCTCGAGCAGGAGCCGGCGCTGGACCCGGAGCTGACCGTGCTCGAGGTGGTGCAGGAGGGCGTGCGGGAAACCGTGGACCTGCTGCGGGAGTTCGACGAGATCAACGCGAAGTTCGCCGAGCCGATGTCGGATGACGAGATGAACGCGCTGCTCGAACGACAGGGGGAGGTGCAGGAGCGGCTCGACCTGCTGAACGCCTGGGACCTCGACAGCCGCCTCGAGATGGCCATGGATGCGCTGCGCTGTCCGCCGCCGGACACGCGCATCGACGTGCTGTCCGGGGGAGAGCTTCGCCGCGTGGCGCTGTGTCGTTTGCTGCTGCTCAAACCCGACATCCTACTGCTGGACGAGCCCACCAATCACCTGGACGCCGACACCGTGGCCTGGCTGGAGCAGCACCTGCAGCGCTACGAGGGGACGGTGATCGCCGTCACCCACGACCGCTACTTCCTGGACAACGTGGCGGGCTGGATTCTGGAGCTGGATCGCGGCCGCGGCGTGCCCTGGAAGGGCAACTACTCGTCCTGGCTCGAGCAGAAGCAGGAGCGTCTCCGGCAGGAGGAGAAGTCGGAATCCGAGCGTCAGAAGACGCTGCAGCGGGAGCTCGAGTGGATCCGCATGTCCCCCCGGGGCCGGCAGGCCAAGGGCAAGGCGCGCATCAACGCCTATGAGGACCTGCTTTCCAAGGACCACGACCAGAACGCCCGGGAGTTGGAGATCTACATCCCCCCCGGGCCGCGCCTCGGAGGCATCGTCATCGAGGCCCAGGGCGTGACCAAGGCCTACGGCGACAAGCTGCTCATGTCAGAGCTGAGCTTTGCGATACCGCCGGGCGCCATCGTCGGGGTGATCGGGCCCAACGGCGCCGGCAAGACCACGCTCTGTCGGCTCATCACCGGGCAGGAGGAGCCGGACGACGGCGCCATCCGGTTGGGGGAAACCGTCAAGCTCGCGTATGTCGACCAGAGTCGGGCCGTACTGGATCCCGACAAGTCGGTCTGGGAGGTGATCACCGAGGGCGCGGAGACCGTGCAGCTCGGGCGGTTCGAGATGAACTCGCGGGGCTACGTCGGGCGCTTCGCTTTCTCCGGATCGGACCAGCAGAAGCGGGTGTCGGCCCTGTCTGGAGGGGAGCGGAACCGGGTACACCTGGCGCGCATGCTCAAGGAGGAGGCGAACGTACTCCTGTTGGACGAGCCCACCAACGACCTGGACGTGAACACCATGCGCGCCCTGGAGGAGGCCCTGCTCAGCTTCGCCGGCTGCGTCCTGGTGATCAGCCATGATCGCTGGTTCCTGGATCGCATCGCCACCCACATCCTCTCATTCGAGGGGGAGAGTCAGGCGGTGTTCTTCCCGGGGAACTTCAGCGACTACGAAAAGGCTCGGCGGACCCGCCTCGGCGAGGACGCCGATCGCCCGAAGCGCATCCGCTACCGGCAGCTCACCCGGGATTGATGCCCGTCTGCGGCCGAGGAGGAGCCCATGCGAGGCTGGAGCAGTGAGTACAACTGGGTCGTGGCGATCGTGGTGGTCTTCGCCCTCGGGTGGTACTTCTACAAGCGTACCGTATAGCGACCATCGGAGCTGTTTGACTAGGCTCGACTTTCGCACTTTTTCGTCGCGA
>JBDRSE010000084.1:0-27144 GCA_043825095.1 bacterium | reverse complement strand
GGCCCGGCTCGCGGCCGCGCTCGAGCGGCAGGAGCCGGGCCGCCGACGCGGCGGCGACAGGCATGAGGCCGCCGCCTGCGAAGAAGTCCACTCTGGGGACGGCCGTCCCGCCGGTCCAGCACGACGCGGCCCGGCGGTCGGCCTGTCGCGCCATGTACACCAAACGGCTCGCGGCCTTGACGCCCACCCTGGCCAGGCTCGGGGTCACAGTCGACGCGGCGGAGCTCGCGCGTCTCTACGAGCTCGACCAGCTTCGAACCCTGAACCCCTGTCTCGCGCTGCGGCCGGCGCAGCGCGAATGCGTGAGCGGTCAGGCCAACGCGCTGCTGGCGAGCCAGGCGTGCCGGCTTCCCGAGTCGCTCGGCCTTCACCCGCCTCGGACGCTCACCGAGGCGCTCTCCCCCAAGCCGGTGGCCCTGACGCCGGTGGCGAGCCGAGCGACGCTGGCCGGACTGCGCGGGATGTGGACCTGGGAAGACGTTCGGCGCGGTGCGCTGGAATCCATGGAGATCGGCGCGGGCGGCAAGACGCGCATCAGGCGGTTCCGCGGGGGGCGCTTGAGCGGTTCCGGGGACGAGGTGGTGCTGGAGTTTCGGAACGAGCTGGAGGTGCTCCGTGTCGGGCGATTCACCACGGAGCGCCACGTGTTCTTTCGACTCGACCGGTCCACCCTCCTGATGTCCGGCAACCGCCTGCACCGCGCGACGCGGCTTCCGAACCGCTTCAATTTCACCCTCCTGCTGAGCCCCGACCGCGTGCTCCAGGTGCGGGTTGGCAGCTGTGACGTGATCGATCTCAGCCACCTGGCGACCGTCAAGGCCTCCTGCACATGGTCCGTGGACGAGCATCACTCGCTGCCGGCGCTGGAGATTCGCTATGTCCTGGGCCGCTGGCCCTTGACCCACCGCTTCTTTCGGATCCGCGAGCACTTGATCCACGAGCAGCTCCTCGCGCGTCGGTTCGTACGCCGGAGCAGATGACCCCCACCGACATGCACACCCGGGACTTCGACTACGACCTGCCCGAAGAGCTGATCGCGCAGGAGCCGGCGACCCGGCGCGACGGCTCCCGGCTACTCGTACTCGACCGGGCCCGCGCCACGCGCCGAGATCACCGGTTCGCGGAGCTGCCGGAGCTGCTGCCCCCCGGATCGCTCCTGGTGCTCAACGACAGCCGGGTCTTCCCTGCGCGGCTCCGGGCACGCAAGCAGACCGGCGGCGCAGTGGAGGTGCTGCTGGTCAGTCCCGTGGAAGACGACCGCGCGGCGGCGGTGACCCGCCCGACCTGGCGCTGCCTCTGCCGCTCCTCCAAGGGGCTGCGCGCCGGACAGCGCCTACACTTCGACGCCGCTGCGGCCCACCCCCCCGTTTCGGCCGAGGTGTGCAGGGCCCTGCCCGACGGCGCCGCGGAGCTCCGGTTTCGCCAGGAGGCGCAGACCGACGAGGGGACACCGGACTGGTTCCTGCGTTGGGTACAGGCCGCCGGCGAGACGCCCCTGCCCCCCTACATCCAACGCCCAGATGGCGAGCGCGCCCAGGACCGGGAACGGTATCAAACCGTGTACGCGCGCCACGGCGGCTCCGTGGCCGCGCCGACGGCGGGCCTGCACTTCACCGAGGCGCTCCTGGCGCGGCTCGCCGCGGCCGGGGTGGAGCAGGCCTTCGTCACCCTCCACGTCGGCCCGGGCACCTTCCGACCGGTGCGCGCCGAGCGGGTCACCGACCACCGGATGGACGCCGAGCGGGCGCACATCCCTGCCGAGGCGGCCGACAGGATCACGCGGGCGAAGCGCGAGCGCCGCCCCGTGGTCGCCGTCGGAACCACCACGGTGCGCGCCCTGGAGGGAGCGGCCGAGGCCCCGGGGCGGGTCCGGCCGGGGCGCCACGACATCGACCTGTTCATCACGCCCGGGTACGAGCTCCGAGTCGTGGACGGGCTGATCACGAACTTCCACCTGCCGCGCTCCACCCTGCTGATGCTCGTCTCCGCCCTGGCCGGGCGCGAGGCAGTCCTGGACGCCTACCGACACGCCGTGGCGGAGCGCTACCGGTTCTACTCCTACGGCGACGCGATGTGGATCCGATGACCGAGCCGCAAGACACCTTTTCCTTCGAGCTCCTCGCCACCTGCGGCGAGGCCCGGGCCGGCCGCATGCGCACGCGTCACGGCGCGGTCGACACCCCGGCGTTCATGACCGTCGGCACCTACGGCGCCGTGCGCGGGCTCCCCCCCGCGGCCGTGCGGGACACCGGCGCCCAGATCGTGCTGTCCAACGCGCTCCATCTGTACCTGCGCCCCGGGCTCGAGGTGGTGGAGCTGCACGGCGGGCTCCACCACATGATGGGCTGGGACGGCCCCATCCTCACCGACTCGGGCGGCTTCCAGCTCATGAGCCTGGAGTCCCTGCTCCGCATCGACGACGACGGCGTGGACCTGCGCTCCCCGGCGGACGGCAGCAAACACCGCCTGACGCCGCAGTTCGTCATGGAGATCCAGCGCCGGCTCGGCGTCGATATCGCGATGGTCTTGGACCACTGCCCGGCCGCCGACGCGACCGAGGCCTTCAAGCGCGAGGCCATGGACCGGTCTACCCGGTGGGCCGAGATCTGCCTCGCGGAGCCTCGAAACCCCGGTCAGGCCGTGTTCGGGATCGTGCAGGGCGGCACCGACCTGACGGCGCGGCGCGAGCACCTGGCCGCCATCGCGGCGCTGAACCCCGACGGGCTGGCCCTCGGCGGCCTCGCCGTGGGAGAAGGACCCGACGAGATGGATCGCGTCGTCTCCGCCATCGCGCCCGCCCTGCCCGTCGCCAAGCCCCGCTATCTCATGGGGGTCGGCTTTCCCCGGGATCTGGTGGCCTCGGTCCGGGGCGGCGTCGACCTTTTCGACTGCGTGATTCCCACGCGTCACGCCCGAAACGGCCAGCTCTTCACCTGGGAGGGGCGGATCAACATCGCCAACGCCCGCTTCCGCACCGACGACGCTCCCCCGGAGCCCACCTGCGACTGCGCCACCTGTAAGCTGCACACCAGAGCCTACCTGCGCCATCTGTACAGCGCGAAGGAGATCCTCTACTCCGTCCTCGCCACCCAGCACAACCTGCGCTTCTACCAGCTCCTCATGGGACGCATGCGCCAGGCGATCCTCGCGGGCGACGCCCCGGCCCTGGCCGAGCTTCAGGAGCGGGCGCCGCGCTGATCCGGCGCGGCTATTCGATGCTGCGAAGGATGTGGGTCCCGGAGTCGGCGACGTAGAGCGTCTGCGCAGGTGGGGCCAGCGAAACGTCGAACACCAACCCCCAGGGCTTGCTCAGGGTGGCGCCGATGCCGGTGCCGTCCGTGGTCCCGGGAGATCCGAGCGTCCCGCAGGGCGTCGGCCAAGGTGACGTTCAGCGTGACAATCTCGTCCCGCAGGAAGACCGGGTGCGGGGAGCTGTCGATCCGGCCCCAGGCCACGACCTCTCCGTCCCGGTACGCCAGGACGAACACGTCGACCGCCTCGAGCACCTCGTCCCCGTCGTCGTAGATCAGCAGCCGGAAGGGCTCCTGGATCAGGTTGCGGCCCTGCACGTCTTCGCGCCGGCCGGAGACCTCTTCGTCCGAATGAAAGGCCCGTCCGTCCCCGTCTCGCTGACGCCCAGATGAAACTCCAGCTCGTGGATGGTGCCCGCCAGGTGCTCGTCCACCCGGGTCAGCTGCACCACGACCATGAGCCCGATTTCAAGCTCCGGGTCGAGCTCGTCCCGGCCGCAGCCCAATCCCACACTCCACAGCAGGACCAGAATCGTCACCCAGCTCACACACCGCGCTGGTGTTCCCGACAGGGTCACGCCTCCTCCAGTCCGGGGATCGAAGATCATAGGGCCATGGTACCGGTAGAAGCCGGCGTGGTCGAGGCGCTACTCCGGACCACTGACCTGGTCGAGCTTGCGGGCGACGTCGTCCCGGGCTGCCAGACCGAGCTTCTGGAAGAGCTGGCGGGCCTCCTCCAGGAGGATCTTCCCTCCGTCCGGATTTCCGCGCTCCGCGAGGAACTCACCGTACTGGCTGAGGGCCTTGGCCAGCTCGGCCTGGTTGTCCAGCTCCCGGAAGAGCTCCACCGCCTCGGAGAAGTAGTTCTTCGCCTGCTCCGTGGACGTGGTCCCGGTGTCGTCGAAGAGCGTCGCCGCGTAGGCCTCGCCGAGCGCGAGCATGGCGCGTCCCTCGTACTCCCGCATCCCTGCACGACGCGCCACCTCCATGGCCTCCTGGGCCAGGGATCGGGCGCGCTCGGGGTCCCCCTTGACCTCCAGGTCGCTGAGGTTCCGGAGCGCGTCGGTGAGCACCCGGCGGTCATCGAGCAGCCGCGCGAGCTGCACCGCTTCCTCCAGGTGCTGGCGGGCCTTGACCGTTTCGCCGGCGGCCACCGCCGCCTCGCCCAGGTTGTTCAGGAGCATCGCCTGGTGGGGGATCGCCCCAATCTCTTCCGCGATGGTGAGCGCCTCGTGCCACAGCTCTACGCCTCTGTCGATGGAGCCGCGAACGTACTCGATGATCGCGAGGGCGTTGAGGGACAAAATCATTCCGTCCTTGTCCTCCACCTCCCGACGGAGACTCAGGGCCTCCTCGTGACACGCCGCCGCTTCGTTCATCAGCCCTCGATCCCGCTCGATGTTCCCGATGTTGGTCAGCGACACCGCGATGGATCGCGCGTCCCCGATGCGTCGCCGCTGCTCCAGGGAGATGGCGCTCTTCTCCAGCGCCTCGTCGTACCGGCCCAGCAGCCGGAGCACCTGTCCAATGTCGTCCAGGGACCCGGCGATGCCGCGCTGGTCCCCCGCCTGATCAAAGAGCGCCTGTCCACGCTCGAGGTACTGGACCGCCAGATCCAGATCCCCTTTCTGCCGGTAGATGCGACCCATCTTGTTGAAGGCCACACCGCCTTTGGAGCGGCTGTTCATCACCCAGCTCAGCCGCAGCATCTTCTCGAAGGCGGCCAGCGCGTCGTCGTAGTCTCCGCGCAGCGCATACACCGAGCCCATGTCGTGCCACAGGTGCATGCGCGTTCCGACGTCCTGCTCCACCAGGCACGCCAGCGCCTGGCGATACAGCCGGATCGCCTTGTCGTTGTAGTGCATCATCCGCGCGAGATCCGCGGCGCGTCGATAGCGCTGCGCCGCCGCGGAGCCGTCCCCCGCGAGCTCGAGATGCCGGGCGACCTCCTCCTGGTTCTCCAGGTTGCGCCCTTCGGGGCGCAGCTCCAGCCACTGCGCGATCACCTGGTGATAGTGGCACCGATCCACCGCGTCGATGTTGTCGTAGACGAGGTTCCAGATGGGCGGATAGGCGAACCGGTACTCCCGCTGCCCCCGGATCTGCGACACCTCGGACTCCACGAGAAATCCCCGCGTGACGTGACGCCGGAGGGCCTCGGAGACGGACTGGTGGGTGCGCTCCCCGGTGTCGGCGATGATCTCGAGGCTCGGCCCGTCCGGCTCCCCCTGGGCGATGGAGCCCGACCGGATCAGCGCCACCACCGCCTCCAGCCAGAACACTTCCCCACAGGCCGCGCACTTCTCGAGCACCAATCGGTCGCCGGACGCCAGAGACTCCAGCCGTTTTTCCAGGATGCCCTGGTGCGTGTCCGGAATCTCGAGGCCGGCGAGCAGCTCGAGATCCAGCTGCCACGGCTCCTGCGCCGCATCGATGACCCCGGCCTCGAGCAGAAACCGCACCAGCTCGCCGATGGTCCGCGGGGTCGGATCCACGCGGTTTCTCGCCACAGCGAGCACCTCCTCCGGCACGTCCACGCAGCGGGAGAGGAGCGCCTTGAGCAGCTCGGCGGCCTCGTCTGGCTCGAAGGGCGACAGCTCGAGCTGCACGGATTCGAACTCCCCCTCGCCCCAGCGCGGGTGCAGCTCCACCATGGCCGGGCGGCCGGCGAGCACCGCCAGGATCGGAGTGTTCGCAAGACCCGCAGCCAGGTAGTGCAGCAGGTTCACGGTTTCGGGTGTGGCCCGCGACATGCCGTCGAAGATCAGCACCAGGGGGCTGCGCTCCGCCGCCGCGCTGAGTAGCCGCCGCATGGCCATGAACATCCGCATCTCGAGTTGCGCCGGAGAGGCGAGCAGCGGCTCCAGCACCGGGCTGCCGGGGAATGGAATCCGCATGAGCTGGCCCACCAGATGGGCGACCTCGGTGACACGCGCCTCGGGGATGTACTTTTCGACCCCCTTGACGATCAGCTCCCGCGCCGTCTGGGGGGACTCTCCATCGCTGATCTGGAACAGCTGCGCCAACACCCGGATGATCGCGGCGAACGGGGTCGCGCCGTGCCCTCCGGCGTGTCCCACCAGCACCAGTGGCGGATCCACCCGCTCATCCGTGCTGATGGCCACCAGCTCCTGCAGACGGCTGAGGAGCCCCGACTTGCCCATCCCCGGGCGGCCCACGATGCTCACGAAGCGGAACCGACGCTCGACCCGACAATCGTCATAGAGGTTCTGGAGCTGCTCGAGAATCGCCTCCCGCCCCACGAAGGTCGAGGCGAGATCCAACCCCATGGGCAGCACGGCGCTCGGCACCTCGAAAGTCAACGAGCTGAGCGTCTCGGCGTCCAGGGTCAACGACGCCCGCTCCGTCCGGCAATGGATGCAGATCTCGACCCCACTCGGTGTCTCGATACCACAGCTCCCACAGTGGGGCGGAAGCTCCACGCCACAGACGGTACAGTGCGCTTGCTCGGGCCGGAAGGGTACACCACAGTTGGGACAGCTCACGATGACTCTCCGCGAATGAAGGCGGGCAGCGGTGCCCGAGGCTGCGTCCGACACAGCTTGGCCAACGCCGCGCGGCGCGTCAGCCAGGCGCGGGTGTTCGCCTGGCTTCGGCGCGGCTTCTGGCCCTGCCGGGGCACCCAGAAATACTCCAGTCCAACCACCTCGAACGGCTCCTCACCCCGTGCCAGCTGCTTGCACGCTTCGATGCGGATGGCCTTCAGGATCGGTGGCATGGACTCCACCGTCCAGTAGTGCGTGTCGTGCATCAGCACGACGCCCCCGCCCTGGCGCTCCAGCTTCTGCATGACGGCGTTCAAGACCTTCGAAACGTTGAAATACTTGTCGTCCTCGGATCCCACGCTCCACATCACCACGGTGCTCCCCCGCTTCTTCAGCAGCTCCCCCGAATAGGCGGACATCGCGCCGTAGGGCGGACGGAAGAGAAACGACTCCACACCGGTGACGCGTCGGATGATCCGATCCGTGAGCTCAATCTGCTGTCTTTGCTTCGCGCTGGGCAGACTCGCGAGCTGCGGATGCGAGTGGGTGTGGTTGCCGATGAGATGTCCCCGGCGGTGGGCCTCCTGCAAGACGCGGAAGTTCTTCGAGCTCACCAACCCCCAGGGGCTGGAGCGGTTCGAGTTGATGAAGAAGGTCGCCTTGACTCCGAAACGGTCGAGGTGATCCAGCAGCCTCGGCGTGGTGTAGTAGTGCGGGCCATCGTCAAAGGTGAACGCGATCTTGCGGCCGACTCCGTGCCCCCAGAGCTTGCGCCCGCCCTTGAACGCCTCGTACCGGGTGCGCGTACGCTCGTGGGGATCGGGCTCCGGCGGGCTTGCACGCGTGATCACGGGCCCTGACAGCGCGGGTGGCTGCCCCAAGAGAAGGAGCGCGACCACCCCCAGGGTCATGACGACGCCTCTGGTCAGATTCTTCGATTTCAAGGTAAGACTCCGAGCGTACCTGTACGGCGGACAGTAGCATGAACCAAGACGGACAGCCACTTTCGTCGGAATCCGACCGGCGCGGCGCAGGCACACCGAGAATCTCACGGTTCCTGCGACGTTAGGCCCGCCCCCCAGGCCCAGCAGCGAGGGGCGAGGGGGCCGACTTCGGGCCGCGACACGACCTCGCCGGTGGGGTCCAGGATCATCGCGTCTCCACCGTCGGACGTCACGAGCAGGTAGTCGCCGCCGGGCAGCCACTCAACCCGCACCGCGTCGGGATCGTCGAGCTCCCGGACAATCCGGCTTCCGTCCTGCACGGTGTGCAGCCGGATCTGGCCCGCCCCCTCCCCTCCGGCCCCCCCGCTCTCCACCGAGGCGATCGACAGACTCGACGAGGCGACGGCGAACCGCACCACGTCGGTTCCTCCCTCTTCCGGAATCCATTCCACCCACGGGCTCACATCGTTGAGCCGAAGGCGCGCAAGCTGCCACCGGGCCCCGTCGTACTCGCGGTAGCGAAACACGACGGCCCCGGCGAGGTCTTGGAACGCGAGCTGATCGACGCCGCCCCCGGCCTGGGGATCGATTCGATCCAGGGTCACGGCGACCGGTGCGCCGCCCTCCCGCAGAATCCGTAAAAGGGCCGCGCCCGGCGACACGTACACCACGGCCCCGCCGTTGCCGGACCAGGCCAACGACTCACACCCCTCGAAGAGGTGTTCTTGGAACAGCCGAGAAGGCGCGCCCGGCGGCAGCTCCAGCCGATACAGCCGGCACCCGGAGAAGGAGCCGTCCGCGGCGCGCGCGGACCAGAGGATCCCAGGGGTGGCGTGGTCGACGGTGAACCGCTGAACATCCAGCTCCGGCGTGGTGATCCGGCGCACCGGCGCCGTGGAATGGCGCATCGCCAGGTTCAGCCCTACGGCACCTCCCCCGCGCTGGGCCACCACGACGCCGTCCCCGTCGGGGAGCGGGCCCAGGGGGAAAACACAGGCCCCCTCGGCAACCTCCTGGGGCCAGCCGGCGCCCGGCAGCAGCAGCTCTCGCCGCCGACCCGTCACGTCCGCGAAGACCAGCCCTCCGGGAATGCGCGCCACGAGCTGATCGCGGCTGTGTACCCGACACGAGGCACTCGCCGCCACGGGCAGCCCATCCGCGCCCAGGGCGGCCACGCGAAGGAACAGGTCCGGATCCCCCGGCGCGAGCGCGACCGCGTGCTGCGGCCGCTCCAGCGGGACGGAGGCGGCCGAGGACAGGGCCGTCAAAGGCAGGCGGCGTCTCGAGGCGTAGAGTCGCCAACCGGCCGCCGGCACCGTAGGCTCGGGTTGTAGGAGCCGGATGCGCGCGAGGCCTCGGGAGAGCTCGTACCGGCACCACAGCGCAAGCGGCGCCACCGGTCGGCCGCAAGCTCCGGCACGGACCCGCGGCACAGCGGTGGGAATCGGCGCCCTCGGCTCGGGCGACCCCT
Organism: bacterium; assembly: GCA_043825095.1. GTDB lineage: Bacteria > Myxococcota_A > Polyangia > HGW-17 > JAJRWW01 > JBDRSE01. Next base: position 17,972 of record JBDRSE010000084.1, on the reverse strand, counting down.
CGGACGAGCCGCAGCCGATGAGACGCAGCAGCAAAAGCAAAACCAGAAATCCCAACAGCGCAACACCACGGAACGACATGCTGACCTCCATCCCTGTATCAGGGTTTTCGGCAGCCGCGCGTTCCGGTTGCGGATTTTTTTCTTGGGGTCTACGAACGCGTGAGCACGCCGTAGGCTTCGAGGATGCGGAGCGTGGTGGGGCCGGGGCGACCCGCGCCCACGAGCCGACCGTCGACGCTGATCACCGGCAGCACCTCGACCACCGACGAGGTCACGAAGGCCTCGCTCGCGCCGGGGAGATCCGCGAGGTGGAGCGACGCCTCACCCCCATCGATGCCGAGGGACGGCAGCAGCTCGAGCACGACCTGCCTGGTGATCCCGGCCAAGGGGCCGGTGGAGAGCGGGGGCGTGAGCACCCGGCCCTCCCGGACCAGAAACAGATTCGACAGGGCGCCTTCCACCAGCTCCTGATCCGGGCCGACGAGCAGGGCTTCGTAGGCCCCGGCCTCCCGGGCCGCGCGACGGGCGAGGACGTACCCGAGGAAGCTGGTCGATTTCCTCCCGGTGATCGGCCCCGGGCCACGGGCCAGCGCGTAGGTCATGGTGGCGATCCCCTGCCGATAGGCCTCCGCGGCGGGCGCCTCCAAGGGGCCGGCCTGAATCAAGCGACTCGGCTGCCGCGACGGCTCCGGCACCCAGTCCGCCTGCGGCCCGGCGCTGACGGTGATCCGGATCCGGGCGTCCCTCAGTGCGTTCGCGGCGAGCACGTCTCGGCAGGCCGTGGCCAGTCCGTCCGGGGATTCGGGGATCGCGACCCCCAGCCAGCCGAGCGTGGAAAAGAGGCGGCTGAGGTGCGCCCGCAGGCGAAAAATCCGGCCGTCGTAGGCGCGAAGCGTCTCGAAGGCTCCCTGGCCGAGCAGAAACCCCTGGTCGGCCACCGACAGCCCCACCTCGGTGGCGACCCGAAGCTGGCCGTTCCAATAGACCGTGGGGACCATGGGAACGTCTACCGCGCGGTGTCCGTGGCGCGGCTCTCCCGGATCACATTGACGCAGATCTGCCCGGGGTAGTTCACGTCGTTCTCGACCTTCCGAGCGATCTCCTTGGCCAACATCCGCGTCTGGTCGTCCGACACCATGTTCGTGTCCACGAGGATCCGCACCTCGCGGCCCGCCTGGATGGCGTAGGCACGAGTGATCCCCGGGAAGGACTTCGCCAGGGTCTCGAGGTCCTCGAGCCGCTGGATGAATGACGCCAGGGCCTCACGCCGGGCCCCCGGGCGACGCGCGGAGAGCGCGTTTGCGGCGTGCACGAGGTGGTCATTGATGGATCCGGGAGCAGGCTGCCCGTGATGAGACGCGATGGCGCTGATGACCCGCGGCGGCTCGTTGAACTTCTTGGCCACACTGGCGCCCACGTCGGCGTGGGAGCCCTCCTGCTGGTGGTCCACGCCTTTCCCGATGTCGTGCAGCAACCCCGCGCGACGGGCCATCTTCACGTTGACCCCCAGCTCCGACGCCATCATGCCCGCCAGAAAGCCCACCTCCACGCTGTGTTGCAGCAGGTTCTGCGCGTAGCTCGACCGGAACCTGAGGCTCCCGAGCACCTTGACGAGCTCGGGGTGAATCTTGTGCAGCCCCAGATCGAAGATGGCCTGCTCTCCGTCCTCCTTGCACAGGGCGTCCACCTCTTTTTCGCACTTGCGCGCGATCTCCTCGATCCGCGAGGGGTGGATGCGACCGTCCGCGATGAGCCGCGACAGGGCCATACGGGCGATCTCGCGGCGCACCGGGTTGAAGCAGGAGATGATCACCGCCTCGGGGGTGTCATCGATGATCAGATCGACCCCCGTCGCCGCCTCCAGGGCACGGATGTTCCGCCCTTCCCGGCCGATGATCCGCCCCTTCATGTCGTCGGAGGCGAGCTGCACCACGGACACGGTCCGCTCAGAGACATAGTCCCCGGCGAACCGGCTGATGGCGGTCACGAGGATCGACTTCGCGCGGGCATCACACTCCGCCTCGGTCTCCTCCTCGATCTTCTTCACCTCCACTGCAGCCAGCGCGCGCGCCTCATCGATCACCTCCTCCTTGAGCACGACCCGGGCTTGCTCCCGACTCATGCCGGCCACCAGCTCCAGCTGCTGCTTGGCCTCACCCAGCCGCGCCTCGGCGTTTCGGGCCGCGGACTCGGCCGCCTGCTCCTTCTGCGTGACTGACTTCTCTCGGCGCGCGATGTCCTTGTCTTTCTTGGTCATGCGCTGCTGCTGACCCTTGAGGTCCGCGTCGCGTTTACCCAGCTCTCGCTCCCGGTTCTTGAGCTCTTGCTGGAGCGCCGCGTGCTCCTGCTCGACCTTCTCCTTTTCCCGGAGTACGGTTTCCCTGGCTTCGTGCTCGGCGGCCTCACGGATCGCATCGGCCTCACCGCGCGCCTCCTCGATCAAGCGATCGCGGTCGGCGTCGACCTTATTCTTCGACCGAAGTGTGTGCAGCTTGAGGCCGGTTGCGAACCCGAGCACCAGCGCGACCAGGATCGCCACCATCCAAAGAGGATCCATGGGTGCATCTCCCTATGTCGGCTGCGACACTGTCTGGGCGGGAAGCTGAAAGTGTCTAGACACCGAACATTTCCACGCCGTGGTGCAGCCCGAGCTTAGACTCTGGGGACGCCAGGTGGGGCTCTCGTCCCCGGTGAGGGTCCCTGTGGACAGCTCCCGGGTACGAAACGTCGTCGGTCCGCCGGTGGGCCTTTTTCTCCGCGGCCCGAGGGTCAGCTACCGACTATCGGTTCGGGCCCGTCGCGTCCTTGGCGATGGTCGAGCCCGTCTGGTTGCCTCAGAATCTATGTGAACATCTGCCTTTCGCAGATGGAAATTATAAAGGTATCCCCCGCCGTGGCCGGGTGAGAGATTCATCGAACCTGCGCCGGTCGAAACCGTGTCGAAGTGGGTGCCTTGCTCACGCTTAAGGCAGCCCCACCAGGGGGCCACACACCGCGTGATGACGCAGCTCCCTTTTCTGAGGTGTTGGCTCGGGTGTATTCTCTCAAGCTCGTACCGAGCAGGGGATACCACGAAACCTGATTTTGTTTCAATCTTCTACGTGATGATTGAGCCTCCTGGCTATCAGCCTCGTCGACCCTTGCCGCGTTTCTGTCCACCGACCGGGTCGATCTCACGAACGAGATCCTGAATCCTCTGGCACCGTTTTCTGACACCCTCCTGCAGGGTTTGGTTCCGGTCACGCTCCTTGAACAGCTCGTCTGCGATGTTCAGGGCCGCCAGCACCGCCTGACTATAAGGGTTACCTCGCGAGGTCCGGACCTCCTTGTACCGCTCCTCCACGAAAGAAGCGAGCTCATCGAGGTAAGCCTGCTCATACTCAGAACGCAGGGGAATCAGCTTACCATCGATGTTTACTTCAACAGAGCGCTTCACCACCCACTGGAACGGCTCTCCCGGTACTCTGTATTCCGTTCCCACATTCATAATACCCACGCGAATCACCGTAAGTCAAGCAGCCATGCCCGGAAGTCAAGCAGCCATGCGGCATTCGCGCACATGCTCACGCCTGGAGGATCACGCGTCACGGCACATTCCCACTCGCGTTCCCGCTCGCGTTCCCACTCGCGTTCCAGCTCGCGGGCAGAGCCCTGAAAAGCGTCGATCCACTGCCGCTTGACAACCCACAGCACGACTGCTAATAGGCCGTTCCGCGGGCCCATAGCTCAGTCTGGTAGAGCACCGGACTTTTAATCCGTTGGCCGAAGGTTCAAATCCTTCTGGGCTCACTCACCGCGCCGCACGTGCTCGAAGCGGAGCGGACATCCGGCCCCATCGTTCAGTGGTTAGGACACTGGCCTTTCACGCCGGCGACACGGGTTCGAATCCCGTTGGGGTCATACCGAACCCCCTGAGTTGACACAGCTCAGGGGGTTCTCTTTTTGGGGTGTGCCACTTGTTCGATGTCGGCCACGGCTCGTCCAGCCGATCCACGGCACTGGTGTATATCCGCGCTTGTCGTTGTCACCGCCTTCCATCTCGCTGCCCGCTGTGAGTGTGAGAAAATGGTCCATCGACTGGATGCAGCGAGCAACTCCAGGTCCGGTAAAACGATGCCCGTTCCCGTCTTGCTACAGGAACGGTATCGTCTAACCCAGTTTTTCTCCCGGGAAGTAGCTCTCGGCTCGTCGAAGCAATAGAGGCAGGTCGTCAGCCGGGTCAGGTGTATGTGATTCAGAGGCTGAAGACTGCGGTGTGAGGCCATGTGACTACCAACGGTCACAATTTGATCAAAGCTGCCCTAACCCCTACTAGCATCAGTCAATTGAGCGACGCGCATCCTAAAACACGCCGCGCCTGATACGCATCCCGCTTTCGACGCCTCCGAGCGTCACGTCGTTTCACCCTTTGCTGCTCAATTCGCACGGTGTGGAGTTGCCCCAGGGCATTTATTTGTCTACCGAGGTGAAAACAACAATGACGACAGCTTCCAGCTCGACCACGCCCTTGTCGCGACCACGGTCGGCGTGAGCTTCCGCTTCTGACCGCGAAGGGCGGCGAGCGCGCGCCTATCCATCCGTTGGAACCTGTATCGAGCTGAGCTGCGTGGGCGTGGTCAGGCGCCACGCGCCCAGCAGAATCGCGGCCAACCCGGCGATGCCAGCCCCCAGCGCGAAGGCGATTTGTGGGCCGAGCACCGCGCCAGTGTGATCCATCATGCGGTGGAAGCTGAAGGCTCGCCCCAGCACTGACGACGGCACCGAGTCCGTGATGAGCGCGTCCCGGGGCGACGTGCGGATCCCCTTCCCCACGCGATCCAGGAACCGCAACGCGATCACGTGCCAGCCCGCCGTTGCCAGGGCCATCAACGGGCGGCCGAAGGAGGACAGCGCGTAGCCGGCGAGTACGAGCGGTCGCCGCCTGCCGCTGGCGTCGCTGATGCGGCCGGACAGCAGCTTCACGACGCTGGCGGTCGTCTCGGCCACACCCTCCATGACCCCCACGTAGACCGGCGCCATGCCGAGCGGCACCAGGCCGGCGAGAAACAGCGGCAGTAGCGGGTAGATCATCTCGCTGGCGAGGTCGGTCAGCAGGCTCACCAGCCCGAGAAAGAGGACGTTCCCGGTCAGCACAAGCCGCCACGCCGGGCGTCGGCGGGAGGAATTCTCGCTGGGCATCGTCTCCTCGGCGGCTCCCGGACGCGTCAACCTTCCACAGAGCCCGGGCCGAGTATACAGGTTCCGAGGAGTGATTGGGCAGCTGTACATCCGAGCGCGACGCGCGCCGAGCGTGGCGCGCGGCTTGAACCGAATGCGGGTTGGTGTACACTGCCGGTGTCACACGTAACGTACTTGCGCGAGTCCGGCTCTCGACGTTGGGCGGTCGAGGGAAGAGGCGTCGCGCGGAGGGCGACGCCATGAGAAAATTGCGCGCTGTGTTCGTGGTCTTGGTCGGGCTGGGGCCACTGGTTCTGGCGGGGCCTTCCTGCAGCGATGACGCGGTGGGGGGCGAGCCCTGCGACCCCGGGGAGGTGCGGTGCAGCGGCAGCGCGGTGGAGCAGTGCCTGTTCGCGGGCAGCGGTTGGCAGGTGGTGGAGCAGTGCGCCGACGACGAGTCTTGCGTGGAGGGAATCTGCCTGGCCGACGCGTGTGATCCCGGGACCCGGCTCTGCGCCGGGGACGTGGTGTACGAGTGCGACGCGGACGGGCTCTCCTGGGAGCGGTCCGTCTGCCCGGAAGGCACCCAGTGCCTCCTCGGCGAGTGCGTGGAGTGCGTGAGAGACGAGGGCTGCCCGGCGGGGTTGGTCTGCGACCAGGGGCAGTGTGTGGAGCCGGCGGTCTCGGAAGTCCGGATCACCACCACGGTCGTGCCCGAGGGCATCGTGAACGTGCCCTACACGACCACGCTGCAGGCGACCCAGGGGAGCGAGCCCTACACCTGGGCGCTGGCGAGCGGGGCGCTGCCCGCCGGCGTCACCCTCGACGCGAGCAGTGGGGTGATCAGCGGCACGCCAACGACAGCGGGGGACTATGACTTCGTCGCCGAGGTGACCGACTCCGACAGTGTTCAGGACACCCAGGCCCTGTCTCTGCGGGTCTTGGGCACGGGGGTGCAGATCATCACGCCTTCCGACCTCCCCATGGCCGAGGAAGGCTATGCCTACGAAACCCAGCTTCAGGCGGCGGGCGGGCTTCCGCCCTACGCCTGGATGATCATCGAGGGCGGGCTGCCCTCCGGGCTCGACCTCTTCGCAGACGGCCGCATCGCGGGCATTCCAACGGAGGTCGGCTCGTTCCCCTTCGTGGTGCGGGTCTTCGACAACCTCGAGCCCGCCCAGGACGCCACCAAGCTGATGAACCTGGTGGTGGACATCGCCCCCCTCGTGATCGTGGGCGACACGGAATACAACTTCTACGTCACCAAGATCATCGTGCTCAACATGATCTTCCCCTTCGTGCCTTACAACGACCAGCTCCAGGCGTTGGGCGGTCTCAAACCCTACCTGTGGGAGGAACAGCCCGTCCCGATACTCCTTTCCACCATGCTCCAGCTCGCGGGCGTGGATCCCTCGAGCTGGGGGGTCCCCACCGGGCTCACCCTGGCCCAGGACGGCACGCTCTCCGGATCCAAGACCGACATCAGTGACGCCCAGACCCTGACCATCCCCGTGGTCAACATCTCCGTTACCGGCTACTTTTTCTACGCCAGCGTCACGGACAGTCAGTTTCCGGCAGAGAGCCGCGAGGCAGCGTTCGTGATCCCCACCATTCCCCTCTCTCAGCCCTAGGGCAATGACGCCTGTGTAGACGGACCGGACCGGCCTCACCGGCCAAGCCCCACCGTGGCCAGGACACCCGACCCACCACCCGACCCCACCGTGGTTGACGCCCACCACCCAGTCCCACCGTGGCCGATGCGCGCAAGCCGAGAACCGGACACTGACCGAGATCCGGACCGAGATCCGGTCGCGCTCGGTCAACGTATTGTTGGGACCCCGCAAGCACGCCGGAAGGCATTGGCACGTATGCGGTGGCACACGGATTGCTGCATCGGTCAGCCCGAGAACCGAGGAACACCCATCGATGCCATCCGTCATGCACCAGATACTCGTCGAGCTCTTTCAGCGGCGACCCACCCTTGCCCCGGAGCTGCTCCGGGACGCCCTCGGGCAACACCTTCCGGACTTCGAGACCGTGGAGCTCGCGAACGCCGACCTGAGTCAAATCGTGCCCACCGAGTACCGCGCCGACCAGGTGCTGGTCCTTCGGGCACGCGACCCGGGCGACCGTGGTAAGTGCAAGTCGCCCGAGGCAGGGAAACCGGTGTTCAGCATCGTGCTGGAAGTCCAGCTCAAACCCGATGAGGACAAGCGATTCTCCTGGCCCTGCTACCAGGTGACCGAGCGCGCGCGGTCGCGCTGTCCCTGCTGTCTGCTCGTGGTTACGCCCATCGAGTCAGTGGCTCGTTGGGCTGCCAAGCCCATCGACACCGGTCAGCCGGGCGCGGCGTTCACGCCGCTGGTGTTGGGCCCACAGGCCGTGCCCGCAATCACCGAGGCCAAGCAAGCCCAGCAGCGTCCCGAGCTCGCCCTTCTGTCGGTGCTGGCACATGGCAAATCCGAGCGGGGGCTCGACGTGGGAATGGCCGCCTATCTGGGAGCTGCTGAGTTGGATCGAGAGACAAGGATGCTATACTCGGACATGATCCTTCAAGCGGTGCACCGAGCGGCCCGTACGAAGATGGAGGACTGGATGCGCATCGAAGACTACGAGTTCAAGAGCGACCTCGCCCTGCGGAACCAGGCGAAGGGCCGGGCGGAGGGCAAGGCGGAGGGCAAGGCGGAAGGCAAGGCGGAGGGAGTGGCGACTACCTTGCTCAAAGTCCTGGCCGCCCGCGGGCTGCAGATCACCGAGGACCAGAAAGCGCAGATCCTCGGCTGCACCGATCTGGACACCCTGGACACCTGGACCGATCGCGCCCTCCTAATTGCCGACGTGGACGAGCTCCTTCACTAAAGGCAATCAAAGTGTGGATGGCTGCCTAACCCGGGTCGACGACCAGGTCGCTGATGGGGTAGCTGACGCAGGTGTTGATGTGCCCGTACTGCAGGTCGCTGGGGCGACGCTCGATGCCGGGCGCGGTGAACACCTGGCCGTGGACGAGTCGCATGCGGCAGGATCCGCAGTGGCCCGAGCGGCAGCACGCCGAGACGCGGGTCCCGGCCCGCTCCAGGGCGTGGAGCACGGGCTCTGCGGCGTGGGCTTGGAGCTCCGCTCCGGTGGGGACGTGAGTGAGCTGGAAGGTCTGCCGGCCGGGGATCGCGGCGGGCCAACCCGCGGCGGTGGTGATATCGTCGTGGGCACCGTACGCCCCGACGCGGATCCGGGTCTGGCGCACACCCCATTCCAGGAGGGCGCGCTGCACCTGCTCGTTCATGGCCGCGGGGCCGCACACGAAGAAGCTCGCGTCGCGCAGCTCCTCCGGCAGAGTATCGCGAATGAATGGGCCATCGATCCGACGCGGCGGGGCCGATGATTCCTGTCCGGGCTCGGACGGGCTTCCCGGCGCGTGCTCGGGGAGAAGGGCCACGTGGAAACGGCCGGGGTACCGGCTCTGCAGTCGCTGGAGGCGATCCCCGAAGATGATGTCTCGCTCGGTCCGCATGCCGTACAGCAGCGACACGCGATCCGAGGAGCCGTTGCCCAGCACGTGCTCGATGACAGTCATATAGGCGGTGATGCCCACGCCGCCGGCGATGAAGACGCAGTGGCCGCGGTCCCGGACCGGGTTGTAGTGGTCGTCCCCTTCGGGGCCGGTGATGAAGAGGGTCTCCCCCAGGCCGACGTGGTCGACGAGATACGGAGACACGAGCCCGAAGGGCTTGCGCTTGATCGTGATCTCGATGCTGCCATTGCCGTTGCCGTTGCCGCTGCCGTTGCCGCTGCCGTTGCCGTTGCCGAAGGGGAGCGCTGTCGGGGTCATGGGCCGGCTTGTCGCCACTCCCTGCACGTTGAGATGCACGAGCACGTGCTGCCCCGGCGCCAGGGACGGAAGCCGGCCCTCGGCAGCGGCGAGGGTGAGCGTTTTCGAGTCGTGCGTCTCCTCGCGTACGGCGATGACGTTGACCTGCAGCCGCTCGGGATGCAGGCGGCCCAGGACCTCGGACGCCTGGCCGACCCGGTAGTAGCCATACTCCCCGCCCGGCGTTTTGGAGTGCTGCTTCGAGAAAGATCGAGCCACCGTGCGAATATCCCGCAGCAGCGGCCAGTAGCGCGAAATGCTCATACGCTCACTCCTGACGAGGTGCCGCGTCGCGCGGACGCCTGCTGCAGGGCCTCCAGCACCAGGTGCGCCGCGTCGTAGCCCGAGCCGACGGTCGTCTCGTATCCTCCCCCGGGCTGCGTCCAGGCGCCGGCGAAATAGAGCCCGTCCAGCGGACCCCGCTGCGCGAGTCGGAAGGCCGGGTTCTCTTGAGGCGTCATGGCAAAGCCGTAGATGGCTCCGTCGGGATTCCCGGTGTAGCGCATGTTGGTGACCGGGGTCGTGGTCACGACCACGTCCAGGTGATCGCGGAACGCAGGGTATCGCTTAGCGGCCCCGCTGACCAGCGCTTCGGTGAACCGGTGCTTCAGCGTTGCGTACCGGTCGGGCTGCACATCGGTCCACGCGCGGCCGATGGCCGGAGCGGAGACGGACACCACCGAGGTGCCGGACGGGGAGAACTCGGGGTGGACGACGTTGTAGGAGGTGATCAAGAAGGAATCGGGAGGATCCAGCCGGCCGGCGGCCTCGTACTGGGCTTCTGGATCAAGGGTCCCGTTCACGAAGACCTCGTGGTCCCGGAGCCCGAGCTGCTCGCGATCGGCGGAGAGGCCGAGATGCACGCAAACGGCGCTCATACTGGGCTCCACCCGGCTGATTCGTTCGAGGAACGAGGGAGGCATCTGCTCGGCCCCGATGAGGTCCAACGCGGTGGTGACGGGGTTGACATTGGCCACGACCATCGGCGCCTCGAGGCGCTCTTCGTGGTCGGTCACGACGCCGGTCACGCGGCCGGCCTCGGTGAGAATCCGCCGCGCGCCGTTTCCCAGGCTCACCACCCCTCCCGCCTCCCGGATCACGTCGGCGAGCGCGTTGGACAGCGACTGTGACTTGCCCCGGGGATAGCACGCCCCATAGGTCAGGAAGCTGGTCACCGCGCCGGCGAAGTAGAGCAGCGAGAGCCTGGACGGAGGCAAGCCGAAGTAGGTCCAGAGCTGCCCGATGGCCAGGCGCGCCAGCGGATCCCGGATCTCCCGGTACAGGAGCGAGGAAAGCGGGCAGGTCGCCGCGTGGGCGAGGGTCGGGAACTTCAGCACCACCTGGGACGTGGACGGATAGTGCCCCGGCAGCCCCAGGAGGTTCTGGGTGTCTTCTCGAATCCGGTACAGCTGGCGCATCAGCCGCGTCACGCCGCGGCGCTCCTTTGGAAACGCGGTGAGCAGCGCGTCGAGGGCACCCTCCTTGTCGGCGGGCAGCTCGAAGTCAAGCCCCTCGGCGACGGAACGATACAGGACCGGGATCGGCACGAAGTCCACGCGGTCCGTCACCCCCAGCTCTTCCAGCTTGTTCCACAGCGGCCCGCGGTTGCCCTCGGTGCCGATGCCCGAGAGCTCGTGCAGCGACACCTCGAACTCGTAGGGCGCCCGATAGAACGAGGTGGCGTACCCCCCCGGCTGCGTGTGTCGCTCGAGCAGTCGAACGCCCAATCCGGCCCGCGCCAACGTCGCCGCGGCAGACAAGCCGCCCAGTCCGGCGCCGATCACGATGACATCATAACGTTGGCTCATCCTCCTGGCCGTCCTCCTCCAGGTGCTATGTGATTGAATAGCGAAAGATGAATGAGATTTGCGCGGTCTGACGATTCCACTCGGAACCAGACCGAAACATAGCACACAACTGAGTAGTTTCAGAAGACCAGATGTCAAGCCGAAAAGCCGCACGAAAAGCGCACGAGAAGCGCTGTTGCCCGGAGGGGAGCCGGGCGTGTATGCTCGGTCTTTGGCAGGAGGAGCCGCGTGGGCGAGATCGAGCGACAAGAGCCGCGTTTCACCAGGGACGGACAGGGCATGGTCCGGCGGGACGGCAGGATCTACGTGCTGCATCTGCAGGGGTCGGACGACGAGATGGCTCGCCAGCACGGGGAGCTGCTGGGGCCCGAGATTCGAGCGGGGGTGATGCCGCTGATGGCGCGCTTTCTCGGCGAGCAGGTGAGGGACGACACGGACCTGACATCGCGGCTCCTGTCCACTTTTGGGAGCGCGGCGATCGATCTGTTGAGCCTGGTGTTGGCGCGAAACACGCCGAGGGAGCTGCGGCGAGCCTTCCACGAGGTGGCGAGGGCGGCCGGCGTCCCGGTGCGGTCGGCAGATCTGGCCTTGGCTGTGCCGGACACAATGCTGTTTCTTTTCGGGGTGATGGATCGGGTGCTGCGGGCCGGGCACGCCCTGCCCTCCCTGGGTTTGAGACGGGCCGGCTTTGGCTGCTGCGGCGCGATCGCCCTGCCGGAGATCACCAGCTCCGGCCACCTCCTTCACGGCCGGAACATGGACTATGACGGCATCGGCCACTTCGACCGCTATCCCACGGTGGCCTTCTGCCGCCCCACGCGAGGGCAGCCCTACGCCTGGATCGCCTCGGCGGGAGTGCACACCTCGGCGCTGACGAGCATGAACGCCTCGGGGGTGTTCCTGGGCTCCAACACGTCCCCGACCACGGACGTCTCCCTGCGCGGCATGCCTTTTTTCGCGGTGAACGAGCTGGCGATCCGGCAGGCGCGAAACCTCGGGGAAGCGGTAGACCTCCTGGGAACACGCCGCGCGGTGAGCGGCTACAACGTTCACCTGTCGCACGGGCCCTCGGGAGATGCCGTGGTCGTGGAGTACGCCTACTCCCGCCAGCGCATTCGCACGCCGGAGGACGGCTACCTGGTAGCCACCAACCACTTCGTGGATCCGGAGATGGCCGCCACCATCCCGAAGCTCACCATCGTGGACACGGCCAACACGCGCGGGCGCTACGCGCGCCTGATGTCACGGCTCGCCGAGAGCCGCGGGCGCGTGACCGTGGAGCTGCTGATCGACTGCCTGCGAGACGGGGTGGAGCACGCGACGGGCGAGCGGCACCCCCTGGGTGACGTGGTCTGCAACTACCTCAACCTGACCAGCGTGGTGGCCGACGTGACCGCCGGACGCTTCTTCGCCACGGCGGACCCGGCCCCCGCCGCGCTGGGACGTTACGTCTCCTTCGATCTCGCCGCGGAGCTCGACGCCTTCGGGCAGCCGCGATCCTACCCCCTGGAGACCGTGGCGCCGGCCCCCGTCGCCGGGACGCCGGCGATGCGAGGCATCCGCGCCTACATGGAGGCCCACGCGGCGCTCTCCTACCACGGTGATCCGGCCCAGGCGCTCGGCCATGTCGCCCAGGCGCGCAGCCACTGCCCGGACGAGCCCCGCATCGCGCTCACGCAGGGGCTTCTGGCGCTCAAACAGAACCGGACGGAAGAGGCCGCGCAGCACGCCCGGGAGTATCTGGAGCTGACTCCCCCCGGCGATCCGCGCCGCTACCGCGCCTGGCTGGTGCTGGCCTGGTGCGCCGACCTGAGACACGCGCGAGCAGAGGCGGCGGAGCACCTGACCCGGGCCTCCGGGGAGGACCCCGGCCTGGACGACGCGGCGCTGGAGCTCGAAACCTGGCGGCGGCGCCCCTTCACCGAGCGCGACCGCCGCAGGATGCACGTCGAGCTGTTCAACGGCAAACGCCTACTGTTCTGATTCGAGCTCGCTGAGCTGCTGAAGAACGCCGTCGATTTGATCGACCAACGACGGATCTCCGACTCCTGGGCGACGGTCCCGGATCGCGTCCACGAGCTTGCGCACCCGGGGCTCCAGCGCCGCGGCGAAGGCGTCCAGCGCCTGCCGCTGCTGAACCAGCTCGGTGGCGACGGCGGCAAGGGCCTCCGAGCGCTTCGCCTCGACGTCGCGCAAGCTCCGCTCCAGCTCTGTGATCTGGAACCGCAGATCCTGGGCGCCGTGTTGATCGCCGGCGCCCTGTTCGACGAGCCGGTCCTGCTCCTCTCTCAGATCCAGAACGGCGCGCCGGAGCTGCGCCTCGCGATCCCGACCCTGTCTTGCGGTGTCGTCGTAGTGATCGCCGAGCCTCTCGAACTCCAGGTCCATGGACGCGAGGGCCAGGTCGTGCTGCGCGAGCCCGGCCAGCCCAGCCTGAATGGGCTCAGTCCCCAGCCGCACATACTGGACGTATTTGGCAGTGGTTTCCGCCTGCTTCCGAAGCCGGACCCACCGGTCCAGCGGAGCCGATTCGCGGGTTTTCTGAAGCGCCTCCCGAGACGCCCTTCGACGGGCTTCTCTCAGGGGGTGCAGCAGCTCCCGGGCCACCGGCCGCGCCTCGGGCTGCTTGCCCAGACACGCCAGAATGAGCTCCTCGACGCCGTCCGGCAGGGGGCCGGCAAAGTCCGGTCGGCTCGCCGAGGGACGCGGCGGGGCCGAATCGCAGTGCGCGACCCGGTACAGCGCGGCCGTGGCGCATTCGAAGGGTGGCCGGCCCGTGCAGAGCACGAAGGCGAGGATCCCAAAGGAGTACAGATCGGCCGGCGCGCCCACCGGCGCCCCGGCCAGCAGCTCGGGGGAGGTGTACACCGGGGCGTCCAGGAGCGGCTCCTTCCGGGTTAGGCCCACGGGCACGATCCGCTGCAGCAGCCGGGTCCGACCAAACCCGACCGTTCGTACGACGTGGGAACCGGGCTTGGCCGTTCCGAGCAAGATGTTCCGGGGCTTGAGGTCGCCGTGAGTCAAGTCCGCGGTGTGGGCGCGGTCCAGCGCTCGGGCGAGCTGCTCCAGCACGCTCAAGGCGTCCGGCAGCGGAATCGGATCCGTGCCGGAACGGGCGAGCAGCGCCTCCAGGCTCTGGCCGTGCACGTGCTCCGACACCAGAAACCAGTCCCCCGCGGTCGTGCGTCCGAAGTCCACCAGGGCTGCCACGCCCGGGTGTACGAGGCCGGCGATCTTCCGGGCCTCCTCACGAAACCCGTCAGCGATCTCCGGGCCGTCCGCCCCCCCCCGGGTGACAACCTCGACGGAAAGGCTCGAACCCAGCTCGGTGTGGTGCGACAGGTACAGCGCGCCCGTGTGTCGCTCCTCAATCCTCTCGCGCAGCTCGAACCGGCCGGCGATCAAACTGCCAATGAGGGGTTCCTGTGTCATCAAGCGGACTCCATGACAGACGCTAGAGCCAGTGTAGAGGAGCGGCGGATTGCCTTCAAGCTCGAGGTCAACTCCTCGCGATTCACATGTGATAGCTGCGCTGATACAGCGGAAATGCGTCGCACAGCTCCCGGACCCTGTTCCGCACCGACTCAAGGGCGGCCCCATCGTCGGGGCTGCTGAGGGTCTTGTGGATGAGCTCGCAAACGGTTTCCATCTCCGGCTCCCGCATGGCGCGGCTGGTGAGCGCCGGGCTCCCGATCCGGATCCCGCTGGCCTCGGCGGGCGGGCAGGGGTCGAAGGGAATCAGGTTCTTGTTCACGGTGATGCCGACCCCCTCCAGCAGGTCCGTGGCGCGTCGCCCCGTCAGGGAGCTCCCGGTCAGGTCCACCAGCACCATGTGGTTGTCAGTGCCGCCCGAAACCAGCCGATACCCATGATTCTCGAGCCCCCGGGCGAGGGCCCGGGCGTTCTTGAGGATCTGCTCCTGGTAAACCCGGAACCCGGGCGCCGCCGCCTCCTTGAGGGCGATAGCCTTGCCGGCAATGACGTGCATCAAGGGCCCGCCCTGCATCCCCGGAAAGACCTGACGATCGATGGCCTGCGCGTGCTGCTGCCGGGAGAAGATGATCCCCCCGCGCGGTCCCCGCATGGTCTTGTGGGTCGTCGCCGTGACCACGTCGCAGCAGGTGAAGGGGTCCGGATGGAGGCGCGCCGCCACCAGGCCCGCGATGTGAGCGATGTCCGCCATGAGGAAGGCGCCCACCTCTCGCGCGATATCGGCGAACCGGGCGAAGTTGATGGATCGGGCGTACGCGCTGGCGCCGCTGATGATCAGCTTGGGACGGTGCTCCAGGGCCAGGCTGCGCACCTCGTCGAAGTCGATCTGCTCCGTCTCGCGGCTCACGCCGTAGAACACGGAATTGTAGGTGCGACCCGAAAAATTGAGTTTGTAGCCGTGAGACAGGTGTCCGCCGCGGTCCAGGGCCATGGCCAAAATGGTGTCTCCGGGTTCCAGCAGCGCGGCATACACCGCCATGTTGGCCTGGGTGCCGGAGTGGGGCTGCACATTGGCGTGCTCCGCCCCGAAGATCGCCTTGGCCCGCTCCACGGCCAGCCGCTCACACCGATCCACGAACTCACAGCCTCCGTAGTAGCGGGCGCCGGGATACCCCTCGGCATACTTGTTCGTCAGGACCGACCCCAGCGCCTCGAGCACGGCCAGGGACACGTGGTTCTCACTGGCAATCAGCTCCAGCGTCGTCTGCTGACGGCGGACCTCGCCGGTGATGGCCTCGAACACCTCGGGGTCTACCTGCAAGAGCGGACTGAGCACGGGATCCTCCTCTCGGCCCGCTTCCGGCGTCTGGACCACCGGCGCGCGACCGCACGCATCGTTGCCGAGACCACCCGCCCTGTCAACGCCTCGCCCCCGCCGGAGTGCCGCGCTGCGCGCGGAGGTTGAGCTTCCCGCAGCCCCGATCGTAGGGATCTGCACCCTCGCCCCCGTGCGACTGGATCTCCACTGCCGCTTCGGTGTACAGCTGACCGGGAAACCGATCAGGAGTCCCATGCGCGGTCTGGTTCTCGAAGGCGGCGCCATGCGCGCCGTGTTCACCTCGGGAGTTCTCGACGGCTTTGCCGAAGCCGGGGAGCCGCCCTTCGACGTGGTCCTCGGCGTCTCCGCGGGCGCCTGCTGCGCCACGTCCTATCTGACCGGCCAGCACGGGCGCAACCGACGGATCTACGTCGACTACATGACGAACCGGACCTTCGTGGATCCCTGGCGGCTGCTCACGGGCGGCAGCTTCTTCGACATGGACTACCTCATGGGGCCGGTGGCCACGGTTCTGGACCCCCTCGATATCGACACCCTGCGCGCCGCACCGGTGCGGTTCGAGGCGGGGGTGGTCGAGGCGCACACCGGTGCCGCCTGCTATCTGCCGGCGAACGGCCCGGACCTGCTGCAGGCGCTCCTGGCGAGCGTGGCGATCCCGATCTTCTACCGCGGCGGCCCCATCCCCTTTCGCGGCGGCGAGTACTTCGACGGCGGCGTGGTGGATCCCATCCCCGTGGCCCGAGCGCTGGCCCTCGGCGCCACGGACCTCACGGTGGTGCTCACCCACCCCCGCCGCTGGCGGCCGCCCCCCATGTCCGCGGCGGAGCGGGCCGTGGTTCGCCTCGGGCTCGCCCGCTACCCGGCGCTGATCCGGGTCCTGGCCCGGCGACAGGACGCCTATCACCACACCTTCCGGATCCTGGACAGCCCGCCGGCCAACGTGCGCCTGCGGGTCCTCGCACCACCTGACGACTTCCAGGTTTCACGCACGACCCGAGATCGGCGGCTTCTGCAGCAGGGATATCAGCAAGGGCTGAGCCAAGGGGCGCACCTCGGGCAGTGAGTACGGCCCCTGCCCCGGCCCCTGCCCCGGCCCGCGTACGCAAATGCAAACGCGCTCGGTTTCGGAGGCGGCTTCCGGGGTGGGTCGATCCGGGGGATCAGGCCGATCTGCGCTCCTAGATAACTGATCCCAATGTCGCTACACCACGCTCCCAGAAGATGCAAATCGCGCCAAACCATGTTTGGCGCCTGGGAACGGCTGAACGACCTTCATGAATTTTCGTACTGCAACCATGAGCTCGTCGATGTCTCGATAGCGATGATTGCGTGTCACGGTGTCGTGCAACGCCTTCCACAGCCGCTCGATGCGATTGACCCACGGATGATAGGTCGGCTGGAATGCCAGCTCGAATTTCGGGTTCTTTTTCAGGAAGCGCTTGGTCTTGTAGCTGCTGTGGGTGTTGACGTTGTCCAGAATCAAAATGATACGGCGCAGGCCACGGTAGACGCGCCGCATTGCCCGAAGCAGGTTGATGAACAGCTCGGAGTTTTTTCTTTCCGACTCGACCCAGACGACGTTGCCTGTATGAGCGTGCAGCGCCCCCGCCAGGTAGCGTTTCTTGTTTTGGCCAGGCGTCGGCACAAGCTCTTGCTCTCGCTTGCCTACCGCCCGCCATCCAAAGCCAATCTTGGGGTTGAGGTTGACGTCGGCCTCGTCGACGTAGAAGACGCCGACCCTTCGGTCTTTGATCTTGAGAGCAGCGTCGATTGCGGCCATTCTCTCCGCTTTTCGCGGATCCCTGCGGAAAAGAAACGGTCGCGCACGTCGGTAGCCAAAACCCAGCACAGGCAGCAATCGACGAACCGTGGACGCGTGGATTGTTCCTCCAAGCTGTCTCCGGATTTCGATGGCAAGCAACTCGGAAGACCACCGAGTCCGCAGGTATCCCAACTCGGTGGGGACGCGACGAACAAGATCGCAAAGAAGGTCTATCAACTCTGCTGTGACCGTCGTCGTCCGCCTGCCATAAGGCAGCGAGCGGAGCCCTTCGACGTCGTCGATCTCGAACCAGGACGCCCAGCGGTAGAGACTGGATCTGGCCGCAGCCACGCTGGCAGCCGCAGCCGTGGCGTTGCCGGTCAGGTCGAGTTGAAGGAGTGCGCTCGCGCGGCGCACCTGCTCCGCGTCCCTCGACTTTCGGATGGTGCGCTGCAGTCTTCTTCTGGCGGCGCGGTAAAGAATCAGTACACTGGAACTCATCGAGCGGCCTCCTTGGATCAGGGTCTTTGTGGTGAAAACCAAGATCGCAGGTGTGTCGCTCGATGTCCATTTTGGTAAAGTGATCTGACGTTAGGAACAGTTATCTAG
>JBDRSE010000083.1:0-48355 GCA_043825095.1 bacterium | reverse complement strand
CACCAAGATCGGCAAGTTCGGCATCGGCTTCGTGTCGATCTTCGCGTTGGAGCCGGAGGCGGTGCTGCTCCACACCGGCCGCGGGGGCGAGTTCTGGGAGATCCTGTTCCACGCGGACCGGTCGTTCACCAAGACCCGGGTGGACTCGCCGGTGGAGGGCACGCAGATCACCCTGTTCCTCTCCGGGGACGAGGAGCGGTACCGGGCCCTGGTCAAGGACGGGCTCGACACGCTGAAGCGCTGGGTGCTCCACTCGGACGTGGAGATCAGCTTCGAAGATCGAACCTTTGGGACAGGGGAGCCGGAGGGGATCAACGAGCCCTTCACCCTGGAGGGCGTGATCAGCGTGCACGTGGAGGAGGAGGGCACCCAGATGGCGCTCTGCTACGACCTGGAGCCCACCTTCGGCTTCTACAACCAGGGCTTGACCCTGGCGGTGCTCCGCGACGCGGACGAGGTGCCGCCGCGCTTCGGAAACATCACCTTCAAGATCAAGTCGCGGTACCTGGAGCACACCCTGAGCCGGGAGACCGTGCTCCGGGACGAGAACTTCGAAAAGGCGATGCGGCTGCTGGAGGCTGCGGCCGACGGCCCGCTGCACGCGGCGCTGGTGACGGCGCTGTGTGAGGTGGCGGCCGCCCCGGAGTTCGGCTTGGCCGAAGAGACGCGGTACCAGACCCTGATGGCGTACCTATTGCGCGAGCCCGAGCAGGCGGTGCTGCGGGCGGGCAAAAGACCCCTGGTGCGCACCGTGGACGGGCAGGCGAAGAGCTTGGCCGAGGTGGCCGAGGCGGCGGAGCGGGACGGCCGGATCTTCGTGTCGGATGCGCCGTCGGCCCTGGTGGAGGAGCTGCGGGCCCAAGGGATCCCGGTGCTCCTGGGCCGGCCCCGCGCCGAGGCAGGCGTGGCGGAGGGCGCTGAGGGGGACCAGAGGCCCGGGGAAGGCCTGGCACCGGCGCTGCGTCTGGTGGTGGCCTACGTGGCCAACCGACGGCGGTCCAAGCTGCTCAAGCGGTTCCTGGCGCTGCTGACATCCACCGACTATGGCGCGCAGACGGCGCAGCTGCTCACCCGCCCGGAGGAGGTGTACCTCGCGGTCCACGTGGACGAAACGCCGCCGGTGGACGCGGCCCGGCTCATCGACGGGGCCGCCAAGCTGCTCGACGCGGTAGGGGGCAAGTACCGGCGGCTCTCGGGGTGCGTGCTCGCCGCGCCGAGTGACAAGCCGCCGCTGTTCCTGGTGGCGCGCACCATCGGCGCGCTGATGGCGATCCCGCCGCCGGTCCTGTACGAAAAGGACCGCCCCCGCAGGCCCGAGGCCGCGGTGAACCGGGACCATCCGCAGTTCCGGGCGCTGCTTCGAATGCAGGAGCAGTCACCCGCCCTGGCGGCCTACTGTCTGGCCAAGGACCTGCTGCTCCAGGAGGATCGGCTCATCGACCGGGACCTCGACCTGCTGGCCGAGGCCTTTCCCGAGGCGGCTCGGGGGGGCTCGGCCGTAGCGCCCGGAGCGCCGATCCCATGAGCGACATCGGCGCCGTGGTGGCCCGGAGCCGCCTGCCGGGAGGGTTCTCCGAGCGGAAGACCTTCACCCTCGCGCGCAGCCGCGCCATCAGGAAGATGCGGGAGTTCGCCCTGGCGGACCCCTACTACTTCGTGCTGGAGCTGATCCAGGCCGCCGTGGCCAACGGCGCCACCTACATCAATGTCGCCACGGACGACAAGACCTTCACCCTGTCGTACACCCGGGGCTATTTCCGGGAGGAGGAGCTGGGGCAGCTCTTCGACTTCCTGTTCGCCGGCAAGGATCGGACCGACATCGGACACGTGCGCGAGCTGGCCCTGGGCATCAACGCGCTGTTTCTGTTCAACCCGGACCGCATCGTGGTGGAGTCCGGAGACGGCACGCTCCAGGGCACCACGCGCATGGAGGTGACCCAGGGGGCCGAGCACGTGACCATCGGCAAACCCAAGGCGCCGCTTCGGGGCACCTACATCCGGGCCGACAACGTGAACCGCCGGGCGGTGCGGAAGAAGACCGCCCTGGAGCCGCTGCCGGGCATGCCCATGGAGGCGGCGGCCATCGAGGAGCGGTGCCTCACGGCGCCGATCCCGCTGCTGGTCAACGACACGCCGCTGTTCGGCTACACGGTGCGCCGTATTCCGCGGCTGCTCGGCTACCGGCGCACGATCGAGTTCGACGAGGGGGATCTGTTCGGCGCCCTGGGCGTGGAGCCCCTCGAGTTCACCGCGAGCTTCAAGCTGCTGACCTACGGCGTGTGGATCCAGTCGGTGAGCCAGGATCTGCTGGGCGGCGGGGTGGGTGTGGGCGGCATCCTCTGCTTCGACCGGCTGCACAAGACCGCGGACCACGCCGGCATCGTGCACGACGAGGTGTGGGACGAGATGTGGGCGCGGCTGCTGCCCTACGCGCAGCAGCTCCACAGCGGCGCCAGCGGCGTGGTGACCGGCTCGGTGGCCATGCTCAGCGGCGCCGCGCTCAACGCCCGGGAGCTGCGGCCACTGCTCCGCGCCTCGGAGCGGGTGGTCACCGTCGACCGGGAGCTGCAGCCTACGTCCAGGGAGGGCGTCGCCGCGACGGAGATCGGCCGGGCCCTGGACGCGCTCGTGATCAAGGCCAGCCGGGCGGACGAGGCGTGGCTGCGTGGCCTCGCCGGGCCCGGTGTCACCCTGCTCCGACCCGATCTCTTCTCCGAGGTGGATCGCGCGTTCTTCACGGGGCAGCGGCCCTGTGAGCTGCCGCCCCGCCCGTGGCTGGCGCCGCCCGTCACCGTGGCGTCGGTTTCCCTGGGCGAGCTGGTGAAGACCGTGGCCGCCGCGTACCACGCAGCCCTGCAGCCGGCAGACGGAGACGAGCAGGCAGCGCTCGCAAGCCAAAAGCAGATCACCCGGGAATCCTTGGCGCTGGCGGGCGAGGTCGGGGAGGTCGTGGCCACGGTGTACACTCCGGCGGAGCCGCCCTCCTCCTCCCGCCTCACGGTGGAGGTGGTGACCGTGGAGCGGCTGGTGTGGCAGGGGCAGCTTCCGAGCGCCTATCCCGGCCACGTGGTGCGGGTGGAGCTGCCGGACCTCTCCCCGGCGCTGCTGCTCAGGTCGCTGTGGTCCCTCAAGGAGGCGCCTCCCCTGGCGCACACCATCGCCCAGGCCGTGGTGCACCGGGCGTCCAGTGCCCTGGCCGCCGCCGCCGGTCGGGCCCTAGAGCAGCAGCACGCCGTGGACGGCACGGCGTCGCCGGTGCTGCGCGCCATCGCGCTGGCGTCCCTGTCCCGGTCGCTGATCAGCCGGCTGCGGCCGGGGCGCGAGGGAGACCGGGACAATGCGCCCCGGGTTGCGTTCTCGCTGCTGGAGAGCGCCGCCGGGGGCCTGCTCGACCAACCGCTTCTGCCGACCCTCAGCGGCAGCTGGGTGAGCATGCACCAGCTCGCCGGGATCATGAACGCCACCGGGGGCCTGCTCTACGGTGTGATCCCCACCGTGCCGCCGGCCCTCGAAGGGCTCGACGTCACGCGCATCCTGCAGCTCCACGCCGACGAGGAGCAGCTCCTGATCTCCCTGGTGGGCGATGCGGCCTACGTGCGGGTGGACCGTCGGGACGTGCTGGCCGAGCACCGGGGCGTGCAGTGTCGGGACCTTGCCCTCGGGCTGCGGGACTATCCGGACTTTCCCCTCCTCGTGGAGGGCGTGGACCCCACGGCGTGGACGCCCGAGGAGCAGCGGAGCTGTGTCGAGACGCTCACGCTGCAGCTGGCCTCCTGCTACCTCGGGATCACTCCCGAGCGACCGGACGCTCCGGGGGCGCGCGCCGCCTGGGAGGAGAACCGCCGTCAGGCCTGCCGCCACCTCCAGTGGTTCGTCTGTCGGCGGGCCTCCGGCGCTGCGGAGTCTCCAGACCACGGCGTGGGTGACCTGCCGCTGTTCGTGGACTCCAGCGGCGAGGCCTGGACCTTCCGGCAGGTCGCCCGGTCGTTGGAACAGCCGGCGGGCGTCCGGCTCCACCTGCGACCCAAGTTCGGCGGGTCGGTGCTCGGGGCGCTGGCCGCGGCCGCGGCCGCGCAAGGCCGCGCCGGTGCGGGAAGCCCGACCGGCGACACCGCGGCGCCGGGCGAGCTGGCGGTCAGCCCGCTGGTGGCGCGCCTGCTCGCCCAGGTGGGGAACGTGCGGGTGGCGATGGACTTCGAGCTGCCCCACGAAGCGCCGGAGGACCCCGAGGAGTCGCTGCCGGAGTTCCTCGAGCGGGCCGAGGTCAGTGGGGAGGGTTTTCGCGGCGTGGTCGGCCTGCCGACGGATCCGGCGGCCCGGCCGGAGGTCTACGTGCTGGACGCCCAGGGGACGCTCCACGCGCACCACGAACGGGCGCGGGAGTACGGGCTCGTGGGCCTGGTGCGGCTCGTGGACCGGGGGCTGGACGGCGCCCTCGGAGAGCGGATCTCCACCGGCCTGAAGGAGACGGGGGAGCGCCTCGTGGAGTCGCTGATCAGGCGCCTCACCCAGCTCGACTCCCGGGACGAGCGGTACCACCCCATCGCGCGGCGGCTGCTGCAGTTCGCCGGCGAGCGGCTGCAGCTCTACGCCACCCACGAGGCGCAGCTCACCGGTGAGGTGCGTCACCCCGTGGCGCAGCAGGTGCTCGAGCTGCCGCTGTTTCCCACCGTGGCGGGCACGCCGATCTCGGGCACCCGGCTGATCCGGGCCTTCTGTACCTTCGGCTCGGTGCTGGCGAAGCCCGGCGCCGCCCAAGACGAGCGCCGGCACGTCACCGTGTCCGCGGACGCGCCGGCCTATCTGCGGCACTGGGTGTTGGCCTTCCTCACGGAGGCGCGGGTGGTGCGCCCGGCGAGCAGCCGCAGCGCGCCCCTGCCGGCGGTCCTGCAGCGGGCGGACCGCCCGGCCGACGAGCAGATCGCCGTGACCATCGAGCACTGGCTGGAGGAGCTGCGGCCCGATCGGCTGAGCGCCGGCGAGGGCGAGGCGCGGCTGCCCATCCGCGTGCTGATCCGCAGCGGTGACGTCTTCGCCAACTTCACCGACCCCCGGGAGCTCATGGCGTACACCTTTTTCGAGCGGATCCCCACCGCGCTGCTCAACGGGGACCACTGGCTCGTCCGCTGGGCCGGGGCGCGGCTTCGCACCGATCCCGAAGCCCTCGCCGCGCTGCTGCTGGCCTGTTACGCGCACATCAACGCCGTGCTGGATCCGGTCACCAACACCCACGAGCAGGTCTTTCAGCTCCGGGTGGTCGAGGCCCTGGAGCGGGGCGCGCTGAAGCCGCCGACCGACGCGTCGGCACCGGAGGGAGCGGGCTGATGGCGGCGAAGCAGACCCCGGTCGAGGCCCACGACGCCCTGGACAACCTCGTCAACCAGTTCTCCGATCCCATGTCCTTTTTCCGGGAGCTGATCCAGAACGCGCTGGACGCCGGCAGCCCGGAGATCGACATCTCCTTCGAGTACCGGGCCGGGGAGGGGACCCAGGACGGGATCATGATCGTGCACGTGGACGACTTCGGCGAGGGCATGGACCGGGAGATCATCGACACCCGGCTGACCCGGCTGTTCTCGTCGAGCAAGGACGGCGACCTGACCAAGATCGGTCGGTTCGGCATCGGCTTCGTGTCGGTGTTCGCCATCCAGCCCGACGCCGTGTGCCTGGATACTTCGCGGGGCGGCGAGAACTGGCGCGTGCTGTTCCAGCGGGATCGGTCCTTTGTCCGCATCCAGCGGGACGAGCCCACCGACGGCACCGACATCCAGATCATCAAGACCATGTCCGCCGACGGCTACGCCGAGTTCGTGCGCCGGGCCACCGAGGTGGTGACCTATTGGTGCAAGCACGCCAAGGCGGAGATCCGCGTCGACGACGAGCCCATCAACCTCCCGTTCGATCTCGAGTGCCCGGTCAAGGTCCAGTCCTCGGCGGACGGCACCGACGTGGTGGTGGGGTTTCCGGCGGACGCCCAGCCTTTCTTCGGCTTCTACAACAAGGGGCTCACCCTGCACGAAGGGCGGGAGGACCTGCTCGGCGGGCTGGCCTTCAAGATCAGCTCCCGGTACCTCGAGCACACCCTGACCCGGGACAACGTGCTGCGGGACGACAACTTCCACAAGGCCATGGAGATCGCCCGCGAGCTGGCGGAGGGGCCGCTGATCCGGCAGCTCTTCGACCAGCTCGCCGAGGCGGTGGCCGACGGCCGGCCCGGCCGCGGCCGCGGGGTGAACTTCCTGTACGACACCGCGGCGCACGTCATCGCGTCCGGACGGGTCCGGACGCGCGACCTGGACGACCGCGTGCTGTGGCGCACCGTGAGCGGACGGGAGGCGACCGTGGGGGCGATCCGGAAGCGGTTCCGGAAGGGCCGGCTGTGGATCGACACGAAAATGTCGCCCCTGATCGCCGCGCTGGAGGAGGACGACCATGTGGTGCTGCACGGGGTGCCCGACACTCCGGCCCACAATGCCCTGGTGACCCTGTTGGGAGAGGCGCCGCCCGCGGCCAATCAGGCCTTTTGCAAGCCGGTCTTGCCCCGCTCCGAGGACGAGGTGTCGACCTGGGCGCCCCTGCGCAGGTCCCTGAGCCGGCTCTTCGAGGCCTACGGCGCCAAGCTCTCGGACGTGGCCGTTGCGCACTTCGCCTATCCGGGATCGTCCATCTACAAGCAGGTGGCCATCACCCAGCGGGAGCCGGGTGAGCTCACGAACCGGGAGGACGCCAAGGCGCTGGGCGCGTCGCTGTTCTCGCGGCGGCGAGTGCTGGTGGTGAACGCGGATCACGCCACGGTGCAGCGGCTCATCGCTGTGGCCGGCTCCGAGCCGGAGCTCGCCTCCTACACCCTGGCCAAGCTGTTCTTCCTCCGGGGGGAGCTGTCCACGGGCCTGGACTCGGAGCTGCTCGGTCACGCCTTGGGGCAGCGGCGGCTGCGCTGCGCCGGGAAGCGTCGCACGGGTGGAGACACCGACCGGCGGGAGGGGTGAGATGGCGTCCACGGGCGAGACGAAAAAGCCGGAAGTGAACGCCTTCATCCGCGGTCTGCGCACCGACGGCGTGGAGCACTCCCGGGGGTCCTTTTCCCTGGACCGGGAGAAGGCCCGGGAAAAGATGCGGCAGTTCCAGCTCGCGGATCCGCACGAGTACGTCCTGGAGCTGGTGCAGGCCGCGGTGCTCATGGGCGCGACCCGGATCCGCTTCGACATCGACGCCGACGACATGTGGATGCGGTTCGACGGCCGGCCCTTCTCCCAGGAGGACTTCGACGGGCTCTACGGCTCGCTGTTTGCGCGCGAGCACACGCCCCAGAACGACGCCCGACGAGAGCTGGCCCTGGGCACGAACGCAGCCATGGCGTTGAATCCCCGCTACGTGCGCGCGGTGTCGGGGGACGGCAAGCAGGGGGCGTGGCTGGAGCTGCGCCCGGGACAGGACGACACCTTCGGAGAGCTCGAAGAGCCCGTCCTGGGCACGGAGATTCACGTGAAGTCCCGGTTCCGGCCGGGGCTCATGGTGCAGTTCGTCCAGAACCTCAAGGGCGTCCTGCCCGAGGAGGAGACACTCCGGCGGCGGTGCTCCCTGTCGCAGGTGGCCATCGATCTGGAAGGGAAGGTCTTGTCCCAGGGACTTTCCCTGCCGGGGGCGGTGGGGGTCGTGAAGCTCGAGGGTGAGGGAGTGACGGGCTTGGCAGGGTTCGATCCGCAGCGGAAGAAGGGCGCGCTGCTGACCCTGGTCAAGGACGGGGTGCTCATCACGCGCCACGAGCTCAAGGCCTCGGCGGACGGCTTCGTGGCCGTGGTGGACGCCCAGGCGCTGCGCAAGGACGTCTCCCAGGGCGACATCGTGCGGGACCAGGCCTACGAGCGGCTGCTCGCCAAGCTGCGCGACGCCGGACAGCGGTCCTTGATCCAGATCTGCCGGTCTGTCCAGCAGGCCGAGGCGTCCGTGGTCGCGGACGGGCCCTCGACGGGGATGCACGTCGCCCAGGACGGGATCCCGCTCGGCTGGGCCCGGGTGCTGCTCAAGTCCATCGTGGCGCAGGCCGCGCTCGAGCACTTCTCGACCGAGGACGCGGAGCAGCTTCCCTACCACGTGGGGCGCACGCCGCTGTTCGAAACCATCACCGGCTCCCGGGCCTCCCTGCAGCAGTTGCTCGTGTCCGAGGCCAAGGGGCAGGGCCACGTCCGCTACGCGTCGAAGAGCTACGGCCGCTACGCCCACGACGAGGCGCTCAGCGCCAGAGCGCTCTCCGGGCAGGGGACGGTGCTGCGTCTGATCAAAGAAAGTACGGACCACAAGTCGCTGCGGCAGCTGCTCGGCAAACAGCTCGTGGACGTGACGCGCTGGCTGGACGACCGGATCCAGGCGGAGCTGAATCGACGCCAGTGGCGCTCCCGTCCGGCCGAGCCCCTCCTGGCCGCCAGCCCTGACGAGGGGCAGTTCCTGGTGAAGCAGCCCGTGGAGGCCAAGGGCGTCAAGGGCGAGATCGGGCTCCGGGCCTGGACCGTCGAGCCCACGATGTACCTGATCAAGGACGGGTGCGTGCTGAGCAAGCGCACGGCCGAGGGGTCTCTGCCGGCTCTGGTGTCCATCCTCGAGGCAGCATTTGCGCCCAACAACCGCTTCACCGACGTCCTGTCGAACGTCCAGTTCGTCCGGGCCGTGGTCGCGGTGCTCGACGGGCTGGAGCCGCTGTACACCCAGCTCGCCGAGCAGTGGAAGCAGTGGACCATTCCGGCGGATCATCTCCGGGAGCTGATGCTCCACTACCTCCACGAGTCGCTGAAGCCGGGCTTTGCCGGCCGGTTCGGGGAGGCCTGGGGCGTCAAGTCGACCCGCCTGCCGGTCCGATCGGACGCCCAGGGAACCGCGCACTGCCCGGCCCTGGGCCTCGGCAACATCGTGGGCCGCGACGGCGCCAAGCACCCCCTCACCGAGGTGCCGCTGTTCCCCATGCTGCGGGGCGCGCACGTGTCGATGCGGGAGCTCGAGGATCGAATCGAAAAAGACGGCCGGGTGTCCTATGTGCCGGACACGGTGGCGGAGCAGCCCTGGCAAGACGACATGCTGCGGCTGTCCAAGCGTGAGCTGTCCGTCCTCAAGCGCGTGTTCGGCAAGTACCGCCTGCGAAACGAAGAGACTCGGCTCGCCCAGCGGCAGCTCGAGCGGAAGCACCTGGAGAAGCTCGTGGAGCCGGTGCGACTCGGAGCCAACCTCGACGTGCGTCCCGCCTGCGGGCTGCGCTTCGAAGCCGACGACGTGCAGGGGGAGCTGTGTCTGGCCTATCCGCCGCGCTCGTCTTTTACTGCGCCGTGGAAGGTGCGGCTGCTGCGGGAGCGCCGCACGATCAGCACGCGCACCCTGGATCTCGCCCTGCCGCCGGGGGAGGCCGTGGTGAACCACGACGCCCTGGTGCCGACCCTCGACTGGTCCGACGTGCGCGACGACGCTAAGCTGGCGCGGGTGCGCGTGGCCGTCTGCCAGGCCGCCCACGCCCTGGTCGCGTTCCTCGCCCGGCGGTTCACGCTGCTCGCGCTCGGCCGGAAGGCGTCGCAGCGGGCGCTGCTCGAGAACGCCCTGGAGTGCCTGGTGCCCACGCGGACTCTGGGTCAAGCGTACATGCGCCTCGTCGAGAGCTTCGGCGGGTTCGAGCCGGCGGACGCGGAGTATGCCCGCGTGGTGGAGCTGCTGGCCTGGACCGAGCTCCCGGTGCTGGACGCCGCCCTGCGTCGGCTGCTCGACGAGGGCGTGGTGCCCACGGCGGCGGAGCTGCACCGCCGGTTGGCCACGGACAGCGCTTTTGGGCTGACCTTCGCGCCCCTGACCTTTGACAGCGAACCCTGCAGTGAGCTGTTCTCCGGGCCCGTGGAGCCGATCTCGCCCGACGCCGACGGCCCGGCGCAGGCCTTTGCCGCCCTGCGGAAGCTCTCGCTGTACGAGAGCAGCGGCCGCGAGCCGGTGTGCCTCCAGGACATCCTCCAGGCCTTCCAGAAACACCGAGACGTGGGTTTCGTGGACGACCAGGCGGACTGCGATCCGGTGGAGGATCGGCTCGTGCTGTACGTGGTCGGCGGACAGGTTTCCTTTCTGCAGCGGCTGCTGGGCGCCGAGGGGCTGGACCACGCCGGGGCCGAGATCCGCGCGGCCCGGAGCTATCGCCGTTTCCAGGAGCAGCAGGCCGCTGACAGCCTCACCCTCGCGGCCGGAGCGGTGCTCGTGCGGCGACCACTGGCGGTCGAGGGCATGGAGGGGGAGGTCGGGCTCGCGGCCAGTGGGGATCGCGGCTCCTGGCTGCACGTGCACAAGCAGCGCCGGCAGATCTGCACCGTGGAGAAGTTCTCGCGCTACGGCCTCGTCGCCATTGCCAACGACGATCGGCTGACCACGAGCGCGAGCTACACCGAGGTGGTGCACGACGAGCACCTGGCGCGGGTCGTCGCGGCCTGCGAGGCCGCCCTGCCCGGGCTGCTCCGGCAGCTCGCAGACCTCTGGCCCGAGCTCGCCCCGGAGCGCCAGGTCCTGGCCTACCGCCACGTGCTGGACTACGTCTGCGGGACCTGCGCCGCCCAGTTCCAGGCGGGGCAAATCGCCGAGGACCCGTTGGCCGCGGCCCTGGTCGAGCTGCCGGGGCTGGAGGGCGTGTCCGGCCGGCGCTACAGCCTGGCAGAGCTCGGCCAGAGCGAGCAGCTCTACGACGAGGTCGCGTTTTTACCCGAGCCCCTCGAGGGCGCAGAGCTGACCCCGGATCGCCGCATCCTGCTCGCCCGCGGCCACATGGTGGCCCAGCTCCGTCAGCTCTTCCCGTCGGTGCGTGACTACTCGGAGCAGTGGCGGGACGATCAGCTCGTGGCCGGGCTGCGGGCGCGATCCGTGGGCAAGCTGCCCACCCCTGAAAACGAGCCCGCGCTGGCGCGGTTGCAGACCGTGTCGCCCCCTTGGCGGGGCACCCTGTTGCTCCCGGACCGGGACGACGCCGAGCTGAGCGTGGCCTACGGCGCGCATGGCTACGAGCTGGGTCGAGCGTCCATCAGCGACGTGTTTCCCTGCGCCGGCGCGCTCCTGGTGTCAGAGAGCAAGTACCGCGCCGCCGGCGGTGAGATCACCCTCGAGCCGACCCTGCTGTTCACCCTGGAGCGGGAGGCCTTCCGGCTCTACCGCAAGCTCTGCCGGCGGTATCCCAAGCTGGACGAGGCAGGGCGCTCGGCGCGGCGGGCCCGACACTATCTGCGGGGAGCGGCCGTGGCGCTGCACCACCGCCTGAACGATTCCGGCTGCACGGAGGAGGTTCGGAAGCGCTGGCGGAAGCTCTACAACGAGCTGGCGCACCTGGCGCTGTTCGAAGTGGGCGCCAAGCTCGTCAATCTCAAGGTCGTGGAGCGGGATCGGCCGCCGGAGCTGGCCGCGCTCGGGCTCTGGGATTTCGACACCGAGCTCGAGCCGGAGCCGGAGCCCCAAGCAGCGCCAACCGTGGTTCCACTGCCGCGCCTTTTGGCCGATGTCGGCGATGAGGCCCTCCAGACAGCGGCGCTGGCCGACCCGTCGGTGGAGCGACCGGGCAAAGGGTCCACGCTGTTGGCTTGGAGTGAAGTTTCCGCCGACTCTATTGTCGAGGCCGCCGAGCCTCCGACCGAGCCTCCGCCCGCGCCCCTGCCGGCCGAGCCCCCGTTGCCGGATCCCAGAGAGCAGCTGGTGGGCCTGCTGCGGCAATCCCTGGAGGAGATCTGCTCCTCCAAGAGCGAGGTGCTCCGGCACGTCGACCTCCGCCACATCCGGTTCATCCACGGGCGGGCCCGGGAGGCGGTGTCCTGCGATCTGACGGGCATCAACCTTCACGAGGAGCACCCGGCCATCGCCGAGGCGCTGTCTCTGCGAGAGCCCGATCCCGTGCTGGTGATCTTCCTCGCCTCGGCGCTGTACACGGCAGTGAACATCTTCCTCGCCGAGGTCACCGACGACGACGAGGACGCCTTTCACTACCTGGTCGCCGGCCACCTGCTGGAGCGACGAAGCGGCGCAGACCTTTCTCCGGGCACAGACGATTAGCGGCCTGATCAGTCCGTATGTTTTCACGGGGCGGTGCTATTTGCGGCACGTTCCGAGCGTAGCGAGGTTCCCCCGGAGGGGGCGGAGGGGGAGAGCTGAGCCGCGAAGCGGCGGAGCGATCTCCGGCAGGTGACAGCGTTCGCACCGCGCCGATACCAGCCCGACAGATTTGCCGCTCCGCGGCGGAAGACACCCCACCCGTCCCCTCAAGGGGAAGCCCGCGAGGCGCGGGGGAGCTGTGCCGTCTACCACGTGAACGGTTACCTCAGTCCTTGGCGAGGACGGCGGCCTCCTCGGCCGAGACGGCGCGCTCCGCCGCGGCGCGGCTGGCGTTGAGCTGGTGCACCAGGGAGGCCACGTCGGCCTCGAACTTCTCCCGCTGCGCCCGCTCCTCGGCCTCCCGCTGGAACTCGTGCCAGTCCACCATGGCCTGGTAGATCTCCTCCTCGGTGACCGGGTTGGAGAGCTGCCGGAGCAGCTCCTGGCGCTCCTCCACCGTGGCCTTGAAGTAGGAGTCGGGATACTCGAAGTTCTGGATGCGGGAGCGGATGTTGCCGCACACCGCGTCGATGGCCCGGCCCGAGAGGTTGCGCGCCACCGCGGCCTGGCCCAGCCGTGCCCACGCCTCCTCGTCCCGGGGGATGAAGCCCGCCTGGTCCTTGAGCTGCAGGTCACGCATCAGCCTGACGTAGTGCGCCACCGTGGTGGGGCCCTCCACGGTGAACGGGTTCTGGGCGATGCGGCTGATGGCGGCCTCGTCCATGTGCATGGTGTTGGCGTCGCAGACGAGGAACCACTTGCCGTCCTTGGGCAGCAGCGTGCCGTCGAAGATGCCGAACACCGCGCCCAGGTTCTGCTTCTCCTCCATGCGCAGCCCGGAGTTGGAGCGCGAGGCGAGGGCCGTGTCGATGTCGGCCCAGTACACGCCGCAGACGCCCTCGAAGCCGTACACCTCCTCCCGGAAGATGCGCACCAGGTTCATGGCCGAGGCGTTCTGGTAGCTCGAGGCCCAGTCCGTGCGGCGGATGACCTGGAACTTGGCGGGGATCTGTCGATCCCGGCAGTAGTCGAGGAAGTAGTTGCCGATGGCGTGGGCGGTGACCGTCTTGCCGCAGCCCGGTCGGCCCAGGCCGAAGAGCACCGGGTTGAGCCGCTTGGGGTTCTTCTTCTGCCGGAGGTCGAAACCCGCCACGTCCCGCGCCAGGCGCATCCCGGCCTCCAGGTAGTCGGCGTTGCCCACGATGTCGTCGGGCAGCATGGGCAGCAGCCCGGCCGCGGCCTCCAGGGCCTGTTGCACCTGCAAACCCTCGTAGGCGTAGCCCGCCACCTTGAGCTTGCGGCCCTTGAGGGTTTCGGTCAGGGGCCGGAGCGCGCCGCTCTGGCTGATGGACAGCGTGGTGCGCCGCACCAGCTCCAGGAACGCCATCAGGGTGGACGCCGCGTGGGACGCGGTTTCGTCGGGGGACGGTTTCTTCTCCGGTTTGTTCGGGTCGGTCTTGGGCGGGTGGAGCTCCAGGTACCGCCCGGCGAGGCGCAGCACCCTTGAGGCCAGGGCTTCGGGCTCGGCGCCGGTGTCGAGCAGCTCCTCGAAACCGTCTAGCTCGAGGGTCCCCTCCACGTCCGGCTCGGTGCCGAGCTCGGCCAGGCGCCGGCTCACGGCGTCGGCGGTGACCACGAGCTGGAAGGCGGACACCAGCCGCTGCTGCGGCTTCTGCAGGGCGGGCACCGCGAAGCTGTCCGGCGGCGTGGCCTCCTCCAGGATCAGCCCCTTGAGCGCGCCCGAGGCGGCCAACCCCACGTCCACCGCCGTGGCAACGGCCTCGAGGGTTGCCATGGCCTTGGACGAGGTGCCGAAGGGCCCGCGGCTGAGCTTGCCCACCACTGACGGCAGCCCCGACTCCCGCACGGCAGACACCGCCGCGGCCCGATCGTATCCCCCGGGTGGGAGCTCCACCGTCAGTCCTTTGGTACTCATTTCGAACCTCCCACGGTCTTGATGATGTTCTTGGTGCCCGCCTGGTCGCAGAACTCCCGCACCACTGCTTCCAGGGACTGGGAAGTGACGAACTTGCGGTCTTTGAAGACCTTGTACCCCATGCCCTCGCGCGCCCTTTCGTAGTCGGGCAAGGCCTCCTCGGACAGGGTGAGCACCAGGGGATCCTCGAGGGGGTCGTTGTCCCGATCCGAGGCGAGATCGCAGGCCGCCATGTCCAGGGGGAAGCTGGCCACGAACCCCCGGGGCTGTCGCGCCACGAGTTGGCCCAGGGGCCCGGGCGCGTCAAGGCCCGCGAAGTACACCGGCCCCACCGTGCCCTTGATCACCCGCTCCACGGTCAGTCCCCCAAAGGTCACCAGCTTGAAGAAGGTGAACTCCGCGTCCAGGGAGGTGAAGCGGTAGATCAGGGTGCGGAACTCCTCGGTGTGCTTGGCCGTGTCCGCGTCGAGCCGCACCATGGACTTGTTCCACACCGAGTCGGTCTGGCCCAGGTCGATGGTGAACCGCACGAACAGCCCGGAGGCGTCCAGCTTGTCCAGCACCACGTTGAACCAGGCCGTCTTCGTGTCCGGGTCCACCCGGCGGAGCGCCACCTTCATGTCTCCCAGGGCGGCCAGCCGGCGCCCCTTGAGCTCCGAGAAGTAGTGGTGCTTGAGCAGCTGCTTGCCGTAGATCAGATCCGTGCGCTCCGTCGCCTTGCGCTCGAGCTTCTCCAGGGAGCCGAGATCCTCCAGCATCTGCTCGGCCAGGGTGCAGTCCGTCTGCACGCGGGTCCACTCCTTGTAGGTCGGCAGCCCGGAGCGCAGGTCGATCTCCAGCCCGGGGTACAGCCCCCGATGCACATCGGGGCTCATGGCGGACACGTGGTCTCGCAGTCGCGCCGACTCGGGGTAGTGTACGTTCAACCGGCCCGTGCGCAGCATCGCCGTGAGCTGCTTGACGTACTCCCGCTCGACGTCGCCGGTGAGCTGGGTCGTGGGGATCTTGGTCTGAGCCTTGGGGGTGTCGGCGGAGTTCGCCATGGGGTCGGTCTATTCGGCGGCCGGCGGCGCCGCCTCACCGCTGCCCTCATCCCGGCGGGCCAGGGCCACCTGGAGGGCTTCGGCGATGCGCTGCTCCTCGATCATCCGGGACGTCTCGAGGTTCTTCTCCATCACCGACTCGGTGGTCTCGTCGAAGACCTCGAGCTCCTTCATGAGCTTGTCGAGGTTGGTGCGGAAGTAGATCTGCGTCTCGGAGACGAACTGGGTCGTCTGGTTCATGGACTCGGTGAGCACGTCCAGGGACCTCTTCATCTCGAGCATCACCATGGAGGCGTCCGCCGCGGTGCCGATGGCCTGGATCTGCCCGGACACCAGGTCCAGCTTCTCGCTGGCCGCGGTGACGTACTGGGTGATGTCCGAGTACAGGTTGCCGATGGTCTCGGCGAGCATGTACGTGTTCTCTTTGAGCCGCGCGAGCCGCTCCTCGGCCGTGTGGTACAGCTGGAGCTGGGTGGAGTGCTCGGACAGGAGCTGCCGGGTCTTGTCCACGCCCATCTGCTTCTCCCGGGCCACCTTGGAGCCCGGCTCGATCCCCTCGAGCTCGGCGTCGAGCTGCTCCCGCAGCGCCTGCAGCTCGAGCAGGTACTCTGCCGCGGTCTCCTCGTTCTGGGCCGCCTCCACGATCTTGTCGTTCAGCCGCGTGATCTCCTCGTAGAGATCCGCCTGGGCGGCCCGGAGCTTGTCGGCGAACTCTGCCGCCTCCTTCACCCGCAGGGAGCTGATCTCGTACTGCTGGCGCAGCAGCTCCTCGATGGACCGCCGCGTGATCGAGAGCCGCCGCAGGCCCGGGATGTAGGACATGATCTCCTTGAAGTTGGTCCAGAATCCGCCCTGCAGCTGGCCGCGGGTCACGTAGTCCGACAGCTTCCGGAGCTTCTTGACCTCGTCGCCGAGGGTCTTCTGCAGCTCGATGTTGCGCTCCCGCAGGGCGCTCAGCTCGGCCACCTTGCCGTTCTGCCGCTCCCGCGCGTTGCCGATCGTGCCCTCCAGGCTGCGGACACTGATGCCCTCCCCCGTGTAGGCGACCTGCTTGTCCAATACGTCGGTTTTTGCTTCTGACATCGGCTCTCCCTCAGCTTCGGCCACGCGGCCCGCGCAACTCCATCAGCGCCGAGGATGGTACTGCCGAGGGACAGTCACGGTCAAGGGTGAGAGGCAGCTGGTCGCGCGGCGGCCGCGGGCTCGATCACGGCCTGGCAAGGGGCTGGACGAGGGGGGTGACGATGTGTTAAGCGGGCCTGCTTGAGTGCGATGGCTCTGGACGGAGGAACGGATCGTGGAACTGCGTGGAATGAAAGCAATGGTGGCGGCGGGACTGCTGGTTGTGACTGGCTGTTCTGACGGCGAGCTGCCGAAGGATCACCAACAAACGACAATCAGGTTTGCAAAATCGTCGAATCCGACAGACGTGGCGGAGACGACGCGGCTGCTGGGCTGGGGCGATGGCGTAAACCAGGTGGGGCTCCTCCCCCGCGCCACCGAGCAGCTCGCCCAAGGCCCTGCGGCCGTGGCCGTGGGCCCGGACGGCGCGGCCTTTGTGCTGGACCGGCGGAATGGTCGGGTGCTGCGACTGGACGGGAACGACGTGAGCGTGGCGGCCGCAGTGCCGGTGGACGCCGAAGATCTCGCGGTGAGCGCGGCTCCGGGTGAAGCCCTGCTGGCGGCGTACAGCCCGCTGCGGGCCCGGGTGTGGCTGCGGGACGCGGGCAAGCCTGCCGGAGAGGTCGCCGTGCCACGGGTGCTGCGGTTGACCCGCGGCATCGTTCTCGGCGCTTCGCGTCAGGTCCTGGTGCACAACGCGCACCAGGAGACCTATCGGCTGGGCAGCCCGTCTACGCCGCGGCTGCTGGCGTCGGTGCTGCACTCCAAGCGGGAGGGCGCGTGCTTCCTGGCGGACGGCAGCGGGGTCGCGGTGCGGCGACGCTCCGACCAGCGCGCCGAGTTGCTGGTGCTGGGCCAGGGCGAGCGGGCGCCGGTGAAGCGGAGCTTCGTGTTGCCCGACACGGTCATGGCGGCGAGGATTGTCGGCACTGCAGACGGCGTGGTCTGTCTCAGGCTCGAAAAGGCCGGACCCGCTGCGGGCGGGCAGGTGGACGTGCTCCGCGAGGCGGTGTGCCTGAACGCCGACAGCGGCGCGGAGGTGTTCCGGCGCGCCCTTCCGGCGCCGGGCGTCTTCCTTCCGCGGCGTGAGCTGGCATTGGGCGGAAGCCCTGCGCGGCTGGCGTTCATCCACGCCGAGGCGGGCGGCCTGCGCGTGCACCTCTGGACCCTCCGGGTGGGGAAGGGGGTGGCGCGATGAAGCGGCGCAGCACAAGGCTGATCTGCAGCATCGTCGCGCTGACCGGCGTGATCGTCGGCGCGTCCTCGGCCCGCGCCATTGACCGCGAGCAGGTCATGGTGCGCGGCAAGGCTTTTGCCTACCACCCGTGGACCTGCACGGCGGCGAATCTGACGGCGAGCTGCGACGCGGGGTATCAGAGCGTGTACTCCCCCGGCGACTACATGGGGCTGCCCTACGACTGGGGCGGGTACAAGACCCTGTTCGAGTTCGATCAGGAGATCCTCCAGGGCTCCGGCGCGGGGTCGTACTCCTCGGACGGCGTGCTGGCGTGCACCTCCGGGCTGGACTGCTCGGGGTACGTGTCCAAGTGCTGGGACGCGGGACACTGGTCCACCTCGACCATTGACAGCGTGTCCTACACGATCCCCCAGGCGAGCCTGCTGCCCGGCGACGCCCTGAACGAGGCGGGCTATCACGTCGTGCTGTTCAGCCACCTGCTGGGCACCGGTGAGCCGATCTACTACGAGGCGGCCGGGTACAACACGCACATCAACACCACGGGCGGCTGGTCCTGGGTGAGCGGCTACGTGCCCATCCGGTACGACGACATCACGGGCACCACCGTGGGCAATCCCGTGGGCACCACCACCAACCCCATCGTGATCGGCTCGTTTCCCTACAGCGACGCGCGCGACACGACGCAGTCCTCCTCCGACGTGATCGACGGCTGCGGCGCCGCGCCCGGCACCAACGAGTCCGGGCCCGAGTACATCTACCAGGTCACCTTCACCCAGCCCGGGCAGCTCACCGTGGCGGTGTCCGACGACGTGAACACGGACATCGACGTGCACCTGTTCACCTCCCTGAACACCAGCGACTGCATCGCGCGGAACGACTCCAGCTTCACCCAGGCGGTGGACTGCGGCACCTACTACATCGTGGCCGACACCTACGTGGGCTCCGCGGAGTATGCGGGCCCCTACCAGCTCACCGTGGACTTCGTGCCCTCGGGGCAGCCCTGCGGCAGCGGCCCGCCCACCTACGACTTCAACGGCGAGCTCGGCGACCCCTGCGCCTATCCGGGGCACGAAGATCTCCCCTTCTGCAACGAGAACCTCGGCTCCGAGATCTGTATCTACTCGGGCAACCCGCCCGGCTCCTTCTGCTCCAAGTCCTGCACCGGCGTCGCTGACTGCGGCGCCTTCCCGGGCGGCTGCTGCGAGGACATCGGCTCGAACGAGTACTACTGCCTCCAGGCGGCCTACTGCACCAACCCGCCGGACCCCGACGCCGGTGTGCCCGGCTCCGACAGCGGCGTCACCCCGTCGGATAGCGGCGTCGTGCTCTCCGACGGCATGGTGGTCTACCCGGACGGCTCCATCGGGCCCAACCCCGACGGCGGCCTGCAGTCCGACGCGTCGGTTCCGCCGGGGCCCAACGACGACTCCGGCTGCAGCTGCCGCTCTTCGGGCTCCTCCGGCGACTCCTCCGGCGGCGCGCTCCTGTGGCTCGTGCTGCTCGGATTCCTGGCGGCGCGGCGGCGCCGGCGCTAGCCTGCGGACTTCGCTAGTCTCCCCCGCCCAGGAAGAAGACCGCAACCCCGACCGCGACCAACACCAGGCCAAAGGCGGTGTTGACCGTCACGATCAGCTTCTTCACCTTGGCCGGGGTTTTCAGCCGCGGCACAACCACGAAGAGCATGATGAGGGGATCGATGATGCCGACGAGCGCGAGCACTCCTCCGATGAGCTGATGTTCTGGCATGGGCGGATCCTACCTCACGCGGATCCGGAGCGCTACCTCCCGCTCTCCCTGCCTCCTCGTCTGATCATCGCGGCGGAGTTGGAGCTGGTGGTTCAGGGAGTGTTCCCGTCACCCCAGGGGTCGCAACCGGTGGCGATCGCCAGTGCGCTGCGGAGCTCGCGCATCTTCTCGGGACCCAGGCGACCCAACTGCTGTTGCAGTCGCTCCTTGGAGACGGTCTGGACGTTGTCCAGGTTGACGGCGGAGACGTGCTTGAGCCCCTCCGCCTCCCCGATGACCACCTCGCTGCTGATGCCGTGCACAGTGGATGTCACCGGCGCGACCATGACGCTGTGGAGGAATCGGATCACGCTGTCCCGGGTGAGCACAACCACGGGGCGGCGCTTGTCCGGTGCCTTGAGCTCGTACAGCCACACCTCGCCGCGGGCTACTCTTCGAGCCACGTGCCCTCCTCCTCCCAGCCGTCCCACTCACCGCCCAGCCCGCCTCCCTCTCCGTAGGCCCGCTGATACTCCTGCACGATCTGCTGCTCCCGGGTGCTTCGCAGCCACGCTTCCACCGCGGATCGAATAACCGACGAACGCCCCTTTCGCTTGACTTCCTCCTGCGCGTCGAGAAGGGTGAGCAGCTCGGGATCCATGGTGATCTGTATAGCCTTCATGTTGATATAATATAACGTATAATTATAGACATCAAGTATGGAGTCAGAATAAAAGCGATAATGATCCCGGGTAGATGAAAATATCACAAAAAGCGGACCTCAGCTCCCGGCCTGGATTGGCTTGCGTCCTTCCGGGCAGGGGACGGTATTGACCGGCAGGTTCCCTTCAGACCGGACAGGGGGCTGGGACGTTCAGGGAAGCATCCTCTTTTTGGGATCGGAGTCGGACGAATGTCCAAGCCACTGCTCCAGACCTGGTTTGTGCTGAATGCAGCAGTGCTGCTCCTCGGCTGTCCGAGCCGCGGCGTGCAGCGCGCCGCGGCTGAGCGCGGGGAGAAGCCCGGCGTGACGCCGCTCGAGCACGTAGTGGATCTGAAACCGGTGGCCGGGGCGCCGGCGCGGGTGCTGCCGGTGAGCGGCGGGTTGACCTTGCTGCGCACCCGCAGGAGCGCGGACTTTGGTCATGGGGCCCGGGCGAGTCGGATCACGGTCGGGGCCGGCGGGCGGAGCGTGGTGGCTGACGGCTGGGTGGGGCCCGGGGATCGCGCCTGGGGCGTGGCGGTGATCGAGCCCTTCTCAGGGAAGGTGCGGCGCTACGAGCGGCTGGTGGCGTTGGATGTGAACCATCGGTATGCGGTGGTGCGACAGGCGCAGCGGGTGTGGCTGGTGGACCTTGCGTCGGGCACGGCAGAGGATCTTTCGCTCCGCGGGGCAGATCCGGACGACGACCGTGCCTCGCCGGGCAGCGAGTACGAGTCCGGCCTGTGGAACCACGGGCGGCAGGCGAGCTTCGGACCTCTAGGGCGAACCCTGACGTACATTCGGAATTCGCCCGAGCGGGTCGTGCTGCGGGAGCTGAAAAGCGGCAAGGAGCGCGTGTTTGCGCTGAAGCCGCGGCAGTTCGTGTGGCGGGCCGAGCCCACGGATCGCGGCGGGGTGCGGGTGTTCGTGGTGGGAAGGCGTCGGGCGTTTCTCAAGGCGTATGTGCCGCCGGACCCGAAGCTCTATCGCCACGCCTGCGGGACCTTGAAGCACCGGCGGTACGAGGCCATGCGGGTCACAGCGGAGCAGGTGGAGCTCCTGCCGGACGGACGGCGGGTGTCTCGCGGTCCGGCCCAGGGCGCGGTGCGGGTGCATCGCCTGGGGGGCGGCTTTCACGTGCTGCGGGCCGAGCTGTTCGACAGCCTGCTTCGTCGCGTGCAGCTTCCCAAGGCCTGGGGGTGGCATGTGCCGCCGG
The DNA here is from genome assembly GCA_043825095.1 of bacterium. Lineage (GTDB taxonomy): Bacteria > Myxococcota_A > Polyangia > HGW-17 > JAJRWW01 > JBDRSE01. The sequence continues at coordinate 27,328 of JBDRSE010000083.1, read as the reverse complement.
CGTACTTCATCGGGGAGGGCCGGGTGCTGTACTCGGGTGGCGCCGGGGCGCATCTGTACACGCCTCGGACGGGCCGGGTAGTGCGTTTGCCTGCCGACGATGTGAAGGCCGGATTCGGCCTGGTGCGGCCCCACTATGACGCCAAGGGGCGGGCCTGGGCGCACCTGTTCCGCATGCGCGTGGACAAGGAGCGCACCACCTACGTGCGGCAGGGGCGGCTCTCCATCCGGGACGGGCAGATCGAGTGGACACCGTTTCACGAGGACCGGTTCGAGGCGCCGGTGAAGGTGTTCCAGCGCTGGTTCGCGCGCTCGCCCTGGCAAATGGGCAGCAACGCGCACGGCGTGTTCGCGCTGCACGTGGGCACCGGGGAGCTGCGGTGGCAGCGGTTCCCGCGGTTTGGCGTTCGTCGCGGCAGCGGGCAGCGCGCCGGCGCGCGCGGCAAAGCGCAGTGGCATTGGGTCGTGGCCGGCGAGCGACGGGGATACTACGCCTCGGCGCAGAAGCCCCTGGAGCAGGGGCCGGACGGCTGCACGCTCGAGTCCGCGGCCGGGCGGCGACAGGTCGACCAGGGACCCTGGCGGCTGCGCTGCCCCGTGACCCCGTGACCGCGTGACCCCCTGACAATTGCCCAACGAGCTGTGCGTGGGAAGACTACTCGCCGCGGACGAGGAGCTTGTTGCCGCCGTCGATGAGCACGAACTTGCCGTCGCCGCGCGCGGCGCGCTCGTCGATCCAGGCCTGGGGATCGGGCGCGTGCTCGAAGCCGCCGGCCCGGAGGATGTCGGCGGGCAGCTCGCCGTACATCCAGATCTTGATCCGGTCCCGCTTGAACAGCCGCAGCACCCGCCAGGTCTTCCACAGGTAGAGCTTGAACCCGTCGTGGATCTCCCGGTAGCAGTCCTCGAGGGGCTGGTCCTTCATGCGGACCAGGCTGTCCCAGAACAGGGCCTTGGATTTGCCGTCCGGGGCGAGCCCCTTGGCGTCGGGATCCACGCCGGGCCGGCCGTTGCAGGGGCCGAAGACCAGCGCCTCGCCACCCTGCTCGATGGCGCCGAGCAGCGCCATGTCGAAGCAGTTCTGCACGCCGTACAGCGCGGTGGAGGCGGGCGGTCCGCCCGGGGACACGACCACGTAGCGGCTCTTGGGCACCTTGAACTCGGCCTGCTCGTCCGCGGCCGCGAGCACCTTGGGCGTGACCTCTTCGGGCGCGCCGGCGCAGGCGAAGAACACCGCGTCCTTGTCGGAGATCATGTCCAGGAGGTAGCTGACCCCGGGGCGGTCTTCGAGGGTGCCGTCCGGCAGCAGCGTCTTGGACATGGACATGCGGAAGGCCTCCAGGGCGTCCTCGGAGAACGGATTCCGCCGGCGGCTGGGGTCGGGGTGCAGCGGGTACTGCCCGGCCTGGGAGTCGTCGTCCAGGGCGAGCCGGTGGTTGTTCTCCACGCTGGCCCGGCCGGAGATGCCCGGGAGCAGGTGTTTGACCACGGAGGAGTAGCCGGCCATGTAGTGGTGCTTGGCCTCGTGGGCGGAGACCCGCACGTCGGCCTCCAGCCAGGCGGGCTCCACGATCACCCGGGAGCCGCGCTCGGTGGTGCCGAGCTCCACCAGGGCGGGATCGTCGCAGTTGTGGCCCACGAAGGTGATGGGCTGGCTGTGCTTCGTCGCGGCGGCCTCGGCCCACTTCTTGATCTGCGGCGTGTAGATCTCCGGCGCGTGGGTGCCCGTGGCGCAGAGGATCGTCACCTTCTTCGGCTTGCCGGCGTGAAGCTCCTCGAGCACCACGTCCAGGATGGTTTCGTGCAGGCCGGCCCGGAACTCGTCGGAGATGATCACCGCCACTTTCTTGCCGCCCACCAGCTCCCGCAGGGGAGGGCGGCCCAGGGGCGAGGCCATGGCCGCGACCAGGGCGTCTCGGGGAGAGCCCGTGGATTCGGCCGGGCGCGGCGCGATGGGCGGCGCGGCGAGCAGCGCCTCGTCGAGCTCCACGGTGCGGGTCTCGGTGCCGTAGGTGAACGTGTAGGTCTTCTTCATATTGATCGCTGCTCCCTTCGTTTCGGCGCACCGCCGGAGGCGGGCGCACCCGGTAGGGTTATAGCCGACCGGGCGCGGTTCGTCGCCCCGGATCTGCGGACTTTTTGGGGGCCGGGGAGCGGTTCACCCCGGCGGGGGCGGAGCGCAGAGTCCGAACCGACTGGGAGAGTCATCGGAGGTGGCGTCTTCGGTGAAATACGCCACCGAAAGGGACGTGCAGGCCAGCCCGGTGGCGTCGCAGGTCCAGGTCGCAGCCGCGTCGCAGATCTCCAGGCAGGCGGTGTCCGTGGCGTCGCCTGTGCCGAAGGGGTCGACGTTGGCGCAGAGCAGACCTTCGGCGCAGGGCGGAAGCGCGGCCCCGGCGTCGCAGGTCGCGCCCAGCCCCAGGGGCGTGGCGTCGAGCTCCCGGCAGGTGCCCATCAGGCTCCCGTTGCGCCAGTAGCCGCAGGAGGTGCCGGGCAGGAGATCGTCGCAGCCCACCGCGCGGTCGGCGATGAGCCCGCCTTCCAGGAGGTCGCAGGCGAGCAGACCGCTGGCGTCGGTGGTGGGCGTGGGAACACACAGGCCCTTGTCGGCCAGCCGGTGGAGCGAGCTGGAGCTGATGTACGAGAAGTTCAGGCAGTTGAACCCTGCGGGGCAGGCCGTGGCGCCCAGGGGCGTGGCGTCGTAGGCCGTCACCGGGTCGCAGAAGGGGAGGCACCGTGGCCGATGGTCTGCGACCCAGGTCCCGCACAGTCCTGCCTGGCAGGTGTCTGTGGTGCGCGGGATCTCGTCCAATGGGTAGCCACTGTCGCAGTCAGCGCCCGCGGCCAAGGTGCCCGACTCCACGCACAGGCCCCAGCCGTCCTCGGCGCCCGACTGCGGATAGCACCAGCCGGTGGCGCCGGCCACGTCGCAGGGAGCGTTCACCTCGGAGCCGTAGCTCGGGCCGCAGTACGACGGGTAGCAGTGGCCCGAAAAGGGGTCTCCGCAGTCGTTCGACCAGTAGCAGTCCGCGCCGGACGCGCAGGCCTCGAGGCACCGGGCCACCTCCGGGTCGTCGTCCCGCACCGCGCACTCGGTGGCCACGTCCTCGGCGCTGGGGCAGCAGACCGTCTCCCCCGGCGTGCAGCCGGCAAAGTGAGACGCGGTGCAGTTGTCGCAGAACAGGCAGGTGTTACAGCACCCGTCGGTGTTGTCGCTGTTGCCGTCGTCGCACTCTTCACCGGGGTCGAGCTCGCCGTTGCCGCACAGGGGCCCGGCGTCCACGCCTCCGTCGGGCACCGCGCCGTCGTCGTCACCACAGCGCGACAACACAAGTGCCAGCGCGACGATCGCAATCGCAGTCGCGCCGGAACAATAGCGGTAGGAGCTGCTTGGATGTTTCATGGCCCCGAGGATCCTCACTTACACTGACCAGGCACCCATCGTAGGCGCAAGGCGACCGGAGCGCAAGCCGCGGCGCCTCGGCCTGCGGCGCCTCGGCCAGGGGCGCATACCCGCTGAGGGACCTATTCGGCGGCGGCCAGAAGTGAATCGTTGGGTTTTTCGCCGGCGCCGCCAGGCGCCGGTGCGTAAATTTCATCCCAGCGCCCGGAGGCCCAGACACATCGCGGCCGCATCATCGCGTTGATTCCTGCGCGCAGTCCGAGCATGTGCACGAGTCCAATCTGAGCAACAGCCGTGAGCCGTTGTCCAGGGCCGACGCCGCACGTGCGGCGGCAGCCCACTCCGCTCCAGGCGGACAATCGTCATGTAGGTGCGATGCACCCCCCCGAGAATTGTCAGTTTTCAAGGCGCGAAGCGGACCATAGTCATGTAGGTGCGATGCACCCCCCCGAGTATTGTCCGGATTCAAGGCTCAAAGCGGACAATAGTCATGTAGGTGCGATGCACCCCCCGAGTATTGTCCGGGCGCAGGCGTTTTTCGCGCAACCTCTGTCGCGTCACAGCCTCCGAAGACTCGGCTCGGTCCGGCTTCCCTATTTCCTCCCTTCGGACTTGGCTCACAACAACGCACGCTCCGCTGGCTGGCACGGACGTGGGGCGAGTTCGCGAACGGCCGGGCGTGCCCGTCTTTTCCGAACCAAAAAGAAAACGGCACGCCCGAGCGTGAGCAGTCACAACCGCCGCTCGGGCCTGCCACCGACGACCATGACCCCCTTGCTTGGCGTGCGCTACCACGAGGATGAAAATTCGACGCCAGAGAGCGCCTGGCGGAGCGCGAGCCGTCCCAACGCCCCGGAATCCGGCGCTTCGAGTTCGGGCACCCTGTCCCCTCGGCGATCCGCTCCTCGGCCAGTCCCCGGTTGCAACGTCTGGGCGGGAGCGATAGAGTTCCGGCCGGTCCAAGGGCAGGAGCTGAGCGATGACGCGGAACCGTAGACACTTGATTGGCGTGGTGATCATGGGAGGCGCGGCGCTGCTCGTCGCCGAGGCGGCCTCGGCCCGGAAGGGCGACAGGGGCTGGCCCTTTGGTCGGGGGCGCGGCAGGACCGCCGTGCCGACCCAGGCGCTGACCGCCAAGGACCTGGTGCTGACGCCGGCGGTGCGGGATCCGCAGGTCTCTCCGGACGGCAAGTGGGTGGTGTTCGTGCAGGGACTCAGCCGGATCAATTCCAACGACTCCTTTTCGAACCTCTATGTCGTGCCGGTGCGCGGGGGCAAGGTGCGGCGCCTGACCGCGACCCAGAAGAGCGACTGGGGACCGCGCTGGTCCCCGGACGGCAAGACCATCGCCTTTTTGTCGAGCCGGGCCGGGAAACCGCAGATCTTCACCATCTCCCCCACCGGGGGAGAGGCGGTGCAGCGGTCCAAGCGCGGCCTGGGCGTGGGTGGGCCGCTGGTGTGGAGTCCCCGGGGGGATCGGCTGCTGTTCACCGGCAAGGTCTATCCCCAGTGCCGAGACGAGAAATGCAATGACGCCGAAGCCAAGCGGCGGGAGCAGTCCAAGGTCAAGGCCGAGCTGTTCACCAAGCTGCTCTACCGCCACTGGAACCACTGGCGGCACGGGAAGGTGAAGCACGTCTTTTCGTTCACGGTGTCGGGCGGCGCGGTGAAGGACCTGACGCCCGGGCCGCAGGACGCGCCCCCCATCGCCCTCGGCGGCCGGCAGGACTACGCCTTCTCGCCGGACGGCCGGGAGCTCGCCTTCGTGTCGAACACCGACAAGCTCATCGCCGCCTCCACGAACAACGATCTGTTCGTGATGGGATCCCGGGGGGGCAGGCCGCGACGGATCACGCCGAGCAAGGCCAACGATCACAGCCCGGTCTACTCCCCGGACGGGCGGACCCTCGCCTACCTGGCCATGGCGGTGCCCAAGTACGAGGCGGACCGGCAACGGCTGGTGCTCTACGACCCCAAGAGCCGGAAGCGACGGACGCTGACCGAGGCCTTCGATCGCTCGGTGTCCGAATTCGTGTTTGCGCCCAACGGTCGGACGATCTACTTCACCGCCCAGGATCGGGGCTACAAGTCGATCTTCGCCGTCCCCGTGGCCGGCGGCAAGGTGCGGACCCTGGTGCGGAAGGTCTACGCCTCCTCGCTGCGAATCACCCCCAACGGCCAGCACCTGGTGTTCGTGTCCCAGCCGTCGCACAGCCCGGCCGAGGTGTTCCGGGTGTCCACGGCCGGGGGCAACCCCGTGGCGTTGACCAACGTCCACGAGGCGCTGCGGCGGCGCGTGCGCATGCGGCCGGTGGAGGAGCTGTGGTTCCAGGGTGCGGCCGGGGACCGCGTCCACGCCCTGGTGGTGAAGCCGCCCAACTTCCAACCCGGGCGGCGGTATCCGCTGTTGGTGATGGTGCACGGCGGCCCCCAGGGCATGAGCTCGGACGCCTGGCACCCGCGCTGGAACGCGCAGCTCTTCGCCGCGCCGGGGTACGTGGTGCTGATGCCGAACTTCCACGGCTCCACCGGCTACGGCCAGAAGTTCACCGACGCCATCCGGGGCGACTGGGGCGGCAAGCCGTACCAGGACGTCATGAAGTCCGTGGACGCCGCCCTGAAGAAATACCGCTTTATCGACAAGCAGCGGATCTGCGCCGTGGGGGCGTCCTACGGCGGATACATGATGAACTGGATCGGCACCCATACGCGCCGTTTCCGGTGTCTGATCACCCACGCCGGAGTCTACGACCTGCGATCCAAGTACGGAACCACCGAGGAGCTGTGGTTCCCCGAGCGGGAGTTCCACGGCACTCCGTGGACCAACCCGGCCATGTATCGGAAGTGGTCCCCGTCCAACTATATCAAGGCCTGGCGCACGCCGACGCTGGTCGTTCACGGCCAGCACGACTACCGGGTCACCGTGGGCCAGGGCATGCAGCTGTTCACGGCCCTGCAGCGCATGGGCGTCCCGTCCCGGTTCCTGTACTTCCCCGACGAGAACCACTTCGTGCAGAAGCCCCAGAACCGGCTGCTGTGGTGGAAGACCGTCCACGGGTGGTTGGCTCAGTACCTGAAGGGCCGGCGGTGATCGACGGACGCTCACAGACACCCCTGCCCCGGCCCCGTGCCCCGGAGCCGGGGGAGGTGCCCCGTCACTGCCCGGCGTGCGGTGGAGAGCTCGGGCTGCGCGACCTCAAGCAGGGGGAGCCGCCCCGGCACGTGTGTCGCCTGTGCGGCCGCATCGAGTACCTCGATCCCAAGGTCGCGGCGTGCGTGGTGCCCGAGCGGGACGGGCGGATCCTGCTGCTCCGGCGCGGGATCAATCCCGGGCGCGGCAAGTGGGTCATGCCCGGGGGCTTTGTGGATCGCGGGGAGCTGCCGGCCGAGGCCGCGGTGCGTGAGGCGCTGGAAGAGGTGGGGCTGGAGGTGGAAGCGGGGAAGCTGGTCGGCGTGTTCGGCTCTCCGGACAAGCCGATCATCATCGTGTATCAGACCGCGTCCGTGTCTGGGGAGGCGCGGCCCCTGGACGAAACCCTGGAGGTGCGCTGGTACACCCCGGCGGAGATCCCCTGGGACGAGCTGGCGTTCTCGTCGACCCTGCAGTGTCTGACCGAGCTTGCCAGGCAGCGCGGCTGGCCCGGGCCGGGGCAGGTGGAGGGGGCGTAGCCATGGCAAGCCCCAAGACCCAGCCGGCGATCGATCAGTCCGCCATGTTCGAGCGGCCGGGGCTGCTGGGCTGGCTGCTGTTTCGGTTCTGCTTCTCTTTGCGCCTGTTTCGGGACGAGGACGTGGAGACCCTGAGGGGGCTGGCGTCCCAGGGGCGGCTCGTGTACGTCGCGAGCCACCGACACGTCTACAACGCGCTGTACTTCAATCTCGCCTTCCGGCGCTTCGGTCTGCCCCTGGCGCGCCTGGTCACGAGCATCTTCACGCTGATCTTCCGGCCCGTGGGCGTGATGCTGCGCTACCTCTTCGGCGCGCGGGAGTTGGACCCTGCCCGGGCCCGGGCGGTGCGCCACCTGTCCGCCGGGGAGGCGGTGATGCTGTTTCTCCGCAAGGGAGCGCGGCCGGGATTGCCTGGCAAGGTGGCCGAGGCCGACGAGGTGCTCCAGGCGGGAATCGACGCGCAGCGGGCCGGCGGCAAGCCAGTGATCCTGGTGCCGCTCCACCTGTTCTGGGGGACGTCTCCGCTGCGGCTCGGCGCCCCGGGAGCGGGGCGCATCCGTCGGCTGCTCGGGGGGCCCGAGGATCCCGGGGCCTTCCGATCCTTTGTTCAGCTTTTTCGGTACTTCCGACACCAGTGGCCGCGCCTGGGCGAGCCCCTCTACCTCGACCGTTTCCTGGCCGACAACCCCGAGCTCGACGATTCCGCGCTGGTGCGCCGGCTGCGTTTCGAGCTGACCAACCGCACCGAGACGGTGCGTCGTGTCGTGCAGGGGCCGCGCCGCAAGGGCTCCCGGCGCATCCGGGACGAGGTGCTGCGGGGCCGGCGTCTGCGCGGGGCCATCTCGGCCCTGGCGGAGCAGCAGCAGGAGTCGCCTCAGCGGATCGAGAAGGTCGCCCGTCGCTACCTCGACGAGATCGCGGCGGATCCCGGCCCGTGGACCCTGAACTTCGTCCGGTGGTTCCTGGGGAAGTTCGTCTGGTATCGGGTCTATGACGGCCTGGAGGTGGACGAAGAGGGCATGAGCCTGATCCGGGCGGCGGCGGCCAAGGGCCCGCTGCTCTTTCTGCCGAGCCACCGCAGCCACGTGGACTACCTGCTGCTCTCGTGGCTCGTGGCGCACTACGGCGTGGCGCCGCCGTGCATCGCCGCGGGCGCGAACCTCTCCTTCTGGCCCATCGGCGCCATCTTTCGCCGCTCCGGGGCGTTCTTCATCCGGCGGAGCTTCTGGCACAACCGGCTCTACACGGACTGCCTGGCCGAGTACCTGCGCAAGCTTCTGGCCGAGGGCTACAACCTGGAGTTCTTCATCGAGGGCACCCGAAGCCGGAGCGGCAAGGTGCTGATGCCGCGGATGGGGCTGCTCAAGTGGGTCGCCGACGCGGCCCTGGAAGGGCGGGCGCGCAACGTGCAGGTGGTGCCCATCGCCATCGGCTACGAGAAGGTGATCGAGGAGCGCGCCATCACCCGGGAGGCCAGCGGCGGCAGCAAGAAGCAGGAGAACGTGGGGGAGGTCTTCAAGGCCGGGCGCGTGCTGGCGTCCCGCTTCGGGCGGCTGAACTTCCAGGTCCACCCGCCCTATGATCTGCGGCAGGCCCTGGCCGAGCACGGTGCCACCCGCGAGGCGAACGAGGAGCAGCGGACTGCGGCGGTCAACCAGCTGGCCTTCCGGGTCGTGCGGGAGATCGCCATGCTGACCGCGGCCACCCCCACGGCGCTGGTGTCCACGGCGCTCCTGGTGACGGGGCGACGCACCGTGGACCGGCCGACCGTGAACGGGATCTGTCAGTGGCTCCTCGGGCGGCTGCGGCGCAACGGCGCGCGCATTGCGCGGGCGCTGGTCGCGCCCCCGGCCGAAGGGGGCGGGGAGCTCGAGGGCGCGGAGCTGCTGCGGGTGCGCGAGGACGCCATCGAGAAGGCGCTGTTGCGGTTGGCCCGGGATCGCGCGGTCCAGATCAGCGGCGCCCGGAATGCCCCCGCCTACAAGCTCCCCGAGGAGCGGCGGCTGTCCCTGGCGTACTACCGCAACGGGTTGATCAACCACCTCACCGCGGAGTCCATCGTGGCGCGCGCGCTGCTGACGGCCGAACAACCGGCGCAGCCGTGGACGGATCGGTCCCTGGTGCGCGGCCGGGCCTATACCCTCAGCCGCGTGTTCAAGCACGAGTTCGTGTTCCAGGTGGGGCGATCCTTCGACGAGCTGTTCGACGAGACGCTGGAGCGGCTGTCGGGCTGGGGCGTCGTGTGCGAGGGGGCCGGCCTGCAGGTGGTGGAGTCCGGGCGTGGAGCGCTCGAGCTGCTCGCCCTGCTGCTCCAGGACTTTGTCGAGGCCTACCTGCAGGCGGCCACCGCGCTGGAGGTGCTGCTCAAGGGGCCCGTGGGTCGAAAGAGCCTGCTTCGCCGCATGGGGGACGTCGCGGACCGGGGGTTCTACCGCGGTGAGATTCAGCGCCGGGAGGCGTGCAGCAAAACGTTCCATCACAACGCCGTCGCAGCGTTCCTCGACCTGGGTGTGATCCACGAGACCGTAGGCAGCAAGCGCCAGGGTCCACCGCTGGCGCTGGTCCAGGGCTACGACACCGCGGAGGGGCTGGGCGAGCTCGTGCGGCAGCTCGCCGCGGTGCGAATTCCGACCCGGCTGACCGATCACGCCGGCCTGCCCGTCGCGCCCGCTGAGGTGCCGAGATGAGCCGCGGGCCCCTGCTTGTGGTGGCGGTCGCCTGTGGCCTGGGCTTCGGCTGCGGCTCGGAACAGGCCGCTGAGCGCACCCCCGGACCGCAGGCGGTCAAGGAGTCGCGTCCGCCGCCGCCGAGTCCCAGGGCCGACTCCCGCAGGTCGGCCCCTTCGCGACCGCGACCGCGCGCGCGCCCCAGGCCCTTGCCCGTCCCTCCAACGGTGCGACCACTCCCTCTCGCGGGCTTTGCCGATTCGAGCTACGTAGCTACAGCGGGCGCCGGGAGCACCGCGCGTCCGGTGATCGTTCTGCTGCACGGCAGCTACGACGGCCGGGCGAGCGAGTGTCGCGCCTGGGCGCGCGAGGGCGCGAAGCACGGCTGGCTGCTGTGTCCCGCCGGGGAGCACCGCAAGGACAGGCCGCCCACGGCGGACCGGTGGACCTACGGGCGCGTGATTAACCTCCTCCGGGAGATCCGCGCGGGCCTGGACGCCCTGAAACAACGGCACCCCGGGCGGGTGGTGACCCGGGACCTCACCCTGATCGGCTTCTCCCTCGGCGCGCTCCTGGCGCACGAGGTCGCGCTCTACTCCGGCGGGCTCTTCAAACGGATCGTCTTCGTCGAGGGAGTGACGCGCCTTCGGCAGAAGTATGTCCTGCGACTGCGCGACGAGGGCGTCTGCCGCGTCGCCTATCTCTGCGGCGAAAAGACCACCTGTCTCGAGCAAACACGCCGGCGCCTCTGGTACTGGGAGAGCGCCGGAATCCCGGTCCGCACCTTCGTGCTGCCCAAAGCGGGCCACGCCTACGGCCCCCACTTCGACGTCGTGGCGGCACGGGTGCTCGCCTGGATACATCCCGGTCGGACGTCCGACAGGGGGAGGAACTGACATGAAGCGAGTTCTGTTGTGCGCGTTGATGGGGGCCGTGGCCTGGGCCTCCGGCTGCCAGAAGGAACCCGGCGGAACCAAACAGGCCGGGCAGACCAGTACCGCGGGCAAGGGAGACCCCAAAACGGCGCGCCGGGCCGGGCCGCGGCAGCTGTGGAGCGCGGGCGGCTTCCAGGTGCCCGAGTCGGTCCTGTACAGCGCGGCGGACAAAGTGCTGTTCGTCTCGAACATCAACGGAAAGCCGACCGAGAAAAACGGCAAGGGGTTCATTTCGAAGCTGTCCCTCGACGGAAAGCTGATCTCCCTGCAGTGGGCGACGGGATTCGATGCGCCCAAGGGAATGGGGCTCTGGGGCGACACGCTTTACGTCACGGACGTCACACGGCTGCACGCCGTGGACACCCGGACCGGGAAGATCAAACACACGGTCAGCGTGCCGGAGGCGAAGTTCTTGAACGACATCGCCATCGGCCCCCAGGGAGAGGTCTACGTCTCCGACATGCTGCGGGGCACCGTGCACAAGCTCCAGGGCGGGACCCTGCCGGTCCTCGCCGACCTCAAGCAAAGAAAGGGCTCCAACGGCATGCTCATGCAGGGGGAGGCGCTGCTGGTGGGCACGGCCACGGGAATCGTGAAGGTCGACCCGAAGACCGGCGCGGCCGAGCTGCTCGTCCCGGTACAGGGCTTCGGCATGATCGACGGTCTCAAGCCCCTCGGGCCGGACGCCTACATCGTCAGCAACTGGAAGGGCAAGACGCAGATCGTGACGCGCGCCGGCCAGGTGACCGTGCTCCTGGACACCAGCGCGAAGAACATCCAGTCAGCGGATCTCGAGTACATCTCCGAACAGAAACTGCTCCTCATCCCGACCTTCTTCGACAACCGCGTGGTGGCGTACCGGCTCCGTTAGCCCGGGATCCTACTCGAAAGAGACGTCGTCGGTGAGATCTTCGGCCTCGGCTTCGAGGCGGGCCACCGAGAGGTTGCGCGTGGTGTCGCGCAGGCGATCGGCGAGCACCTGGACAAAGGACCACAGCAGCTTCACCGAGAGGCTGGTTTCCTTGCGGATGATGGCGTAGAAGTCGCGGCGGTGGATCAGCAGCAGTCGCGAGGCCACCTTGGCCGAGGCGCGCGCCGACCGGGTGGTGCGGTCCACCAGCGCCATCTCGCCGAAGTGCTTGCCGGCCTCGAAGGACGTGATGAAGGCTTCGCCCTTGTGCAGCTCGACGTGGCCCTTCAGCACGACGAACAGATAGTCCCCTTCGGAGCCCTCCTCGAACACCGTGGCGCCGGGCGCGTAGTCCCGGACCTCCGTGATGTTCACGATCCGGACGAACTCCTTGTACGTGCAGTACTTGAACAGCGGGATCTGCTGGAGCACCTCGATGGAGAGGTTGATCTCGGCGGCCTTTTCCTGCCGGTGCTCTTCGACGTCCTCGGTCACGCGCACGACCACGGCCGTGATGTTGTCGTGACCGCCCCCGTCGTTGGCCAGCTTGATGAAGGCCGCGGTGACGGCCTCGAGGTCGTCCTGGGCAAAGGTCGTCGTGATGAGGGTCTCGTCCTCGAGATAGTGGTGCTGGCCGTCGGAGCACAGCAGGAACTTGTCCCCCGGCAGGACGTCGAAGTCGAGGGTGTCGCCCTCCACGCTCGGGTAGACCCCCACGGCGCGGGTCACGGCGTTCTTGTACTCGTTGTAGGGACTGCCCTCCACCTGGTCGCGCTTGAGCTTGCCGCGGCGGACGAGCTCGTTGACCAGGGAGTGGTCCTCGGTGAGCTGGTGGATCATCTCGTCCCGGATCAGGTAGATCCGGCTGTCGCCCACATGACCGATGAAGCCCCGATCCCCGATGATCATCAGCATCGAGCAGGTGGTGCCCATGCCCCGCTTGCCGGCGTCGGCCTGGGCGGTTTCGTAGATGCGGCTGCAGGCGGTCTGGATCGCGTGCTCCAGCATCTGGAGCACCTCGTAGCGCTCGATCTCCGCCTCCCCGCTGCGGTAGCTCTCGATGAGGTCGGCGTTCTGCTCGATGGCCTCGCGGATGGTCTGGACCGCGATGGCGCTGGCGACCTCACCGGCGGCGTGTCCGCCCATGCCGTCGCAGACCGCAAACAGATCGACGTCGGGGTCGACGAGGAACGCATCCTCGTTGTGGTCCCGCTTCTTTCCGACGTCGGTCAGTGCGGCGTAGGTAACTTCCATCGACACGCTCCTGCGCTAGGAGCCCGTGCCACGAATTCCCGGGGCTGTTCCCGCAGTTGCACGAGCCGAAAACATGTGCAATGACAGGTATCATGGCGCCCCGCACAAGTCAATCTGGCCCTGGCGACCCGGGCACGGAGTCTGCGGATTCCCTGCCCTCCGTGGAGCGGGCGCTGGTTTCCGGGGAGCGGGAGCGGGTTTCCCGGGCCCGGGCGCTGCTGGATCCCTGCCGGGCCTGTCCGGTGCGCTGCGGGACCCGGCGGTCCGAGGGCGAGCGGGGCGCTTGCGGTGCGGCCCTCGCGGTGCCCGTGTCCAGCGCCTTTCCCCACTTCGGGGAGGAGCGGCCCCTGTCGGGGCACCACGGCTCGGGCACGGTGTTCTTCGGCGGCTGCAATCTACACTGCATCTTCTGCCAGAACAGCGACATCAGCCAAGGGGATCCCGAGGCCCAGCGCGAGGTGGAGCCGGAGGACTTGAGCCGCTTGTTCCTGCAGATGCAGGAGCGCGGGTGTCACAACGTCAACCTGGTTTCGCCGAGCCACGTGGGCCCACAGCTCGTGCTCGCCCTGGCGCACGCGCGCCGGCAGGGGCTCAGGGTGCCGGTGGTGTGGAACAGCGGCGGCTATGACGAGCCGGAGCTCCTGGGCTTGCTGGACGGGCTGGTGGACATCTACATGCCGGATGCCAAGTACTGGGATCCCGAGGTGGGGGAGCGGCTCTCCGGGGTTCTGGACTACCCGGAGGTGCTGCGGGTCGCGCTGCGCGAGATGCACCGTCAGGTGGGCGATCTGGCGCTGAACGAACAGGGCGTGGCCACGCGGGGGCTGCTCGTGCGCCACCTGGTGCTTCCCGAGGGGCTGGCAGGCTCCGAGGGGGTGCTCGGCTTTCTCGCCGAGCTCTCGCGGGACACCTACGTGAATATCATGGGACAGTATCACCCGTGTCACCGGCACCGTGAGGATCCCCGGCTGGGGCGCGCGCCCACGCCCGGGGAGCTGCAAGAGGCGTTCGACATCGCCGAGCGGGTGGGGCTGCGACGGCTGGACGAGCGACCCCAACGTCTCTGGCGGCTGCGGCTTACCGACTGACGGCACTGCCGGCTACGCAAAAGGAGAACCCAGTGGCTGCAACAGCAAGATGGTCGTTCCCGGCGGTGGTGTGCCTCTGTCTGCTGGCCGGTCCCGCTGCGGCCCGCGCGCAGCTCCCCCCGACCCCTTCGGACGGCGCGGCGGCCGACCCACCCCGCATGCAGCCGATCCCTCCGCCGACCACGCCGCCTCCGCCCCCCCCCGGCACCCGGGCCCGCCCCGCTCCGGGCCCGGCCGTTGCGCCGCCCCCACCGCCCAGGGGAGGGGTGACGCCCCCGGCCGCGCCTCCGCCTCCGCCCCAGCCGACCCCACCCACGGTCAAGGGCAAGCAGTACGCCACCCGGGGCGTGCTCGAGCTGGGCGGGAACTTCGACTTCACCTACCAGTACGACACCGTGAGCGAGGTCACCAACCTCGGGATGGGGCTCGATCTGTACGGCGGCTACTTCGTCACCAACCACTTCACGCTCGGGCTGTACTTCTCCGTCGTGTTCGCGCAGACCACCTACCGCGACGCGGTCAACGACGAGGAGCTCACCAGCTGGACGGTGACACCGGGACTGCTCTTTGCCCCCGGGGTGGCCTTTCGGATCGCGCGGCGGCTGTTCTTATACGCGGATCTCCTGGTGGGCTTCTACGTTCGCAAGCTCGAGAATCAGGGCAGCCTGGTCCCGGATCGGACCGATAGCGATGTTTACGGCGCAGTGGGTGGAGAGCTCGGGCTCAAGCTGCGCGTGGGCACGAACTACCTGCTCCGCTTCGGGTTGCGGCCCATCTACCACGTGGGAAAAGCGAGCTCGGACGACTCGTCCGGCACCTACAAATCCGACATCGGCCGGTTCAACCTGCTGCTGCGGATCGGCTTCGCCGGGTTTCTGTAGGCGGAGCTGTCGGTCTGGTATCGGCACGGTGCAGGCGCCGGCGCCCCCCGGAGCTCGATCCGCTGCTTCGCGGCTCAGCTCGCCCCCTCCGCCCCCTCCGGGGGAACCTCGCTGCGCTCGGAAGGTGCCGCAAATAGCACCGTCTTGAAGACGGACAATCTCTGTTAGATCAGCGACCGAGCCACCGGCTCAGGAGTCCGCCCTTGAGCTCTTTTTTGAGGGCGGCCTCGAAGTTGTACTGATTCCAGTAGCGGCCCGGCATGCGACGCCCGTTGATGAACACCACCGGGGCATTGGTGATGCCGAGCTGTCGGGCCAGCTGCATGTCCTTGAGCACCCGCTGCGACATCAGCGGGCTGCGGGAGTCGCGGGTCCACCGCGGCACGTCCAGGCCGGCCTGCCGGGCGTAGGCCTTGAGCTGGCTGGGGTAGAGTCGCCAGCGGTTCTGGAACAGGATCTTCGCCAGCTCCCAGAACTTCCCCTGGGCGTGGGCCGCGTAGGCGGCCCGGGCGGCGCCCAGGGCGTAGCTGTAGTAGCGCCGGGGCATCGCCTTGAAGACGAGCCGGAGCTTGTCCTTGTGGCGCAGCAGCGCCGGCAGGAGGCTGTTCTGCCAGGCGTTGTAGCTGGTGTAGTCGGTGAAATCGAGGAACGCCACCACCGTGACCCAGGCGGTCTTCGGCCCCTTCGACGGGGAGTGGGACACGTCGATGTTGTGGCGTTTAGAGTAGGCCTTGGAGATCCGCGGGCGGTAGCGGTGGCTGTAGCGCCGCCAGGGCTGGTACCGCTTCTTCGCGTCCTCGAGCTGCTGGCGATGGATCTGCCCGGGGGACAGGCCCGTGCGCGCGTACTGCACGGCTTTCTTCAGCTGCACCCGGACCCGCTGCTCGATGTAGTGGAACTGGGTCCAGCGGCTGATGTACATGATCTCGTCGCCGATGAGCAGCACCACCGACGAGTTGTAGTTCGGCACGCCGAGTCGTACGGCGAGATCCCGCTCGGCGGCGATGGCCTTGGTGTGCTGCCCAGAGGACATGGCCTGCCCGAGCCGGCGCATGTTCAACCCGGCGGCGCGTGCCACGGCATCGATGGAGGCCTTGTTGAGGGAGTACATCGACGGGACCTTGCAGAAGGCGTCGTGAAGCCTCCAAAACAGCCGGTCTCCGCCCTGCTCGAAGGCCTCCCGGGCCACGGCGGCGGCGTACCGCTCATCGATGTAATAGGATTGGTCGCGGTACTTGTTCAGGAACTGCAGCCGGACCTGGCCCTTGAAACGCGCCAGCAGCTGATTCAGGACGAGCTGCACCTGCTTGGTGGTGTCGTTCTTGAATCCTGCCCAGTAGATGACGTTCAGCGGCGCCGAGCGGGCGCCGCGCAGCGGATACCGGCTGGCAGGGGTGTGCACGACGACCGAGGTCTGCCCGGTCCGCACGCCGGCCGCCCGCGCCGAATGCAACGGCTGCGGGGCCAGGGTGATCACCAGGCCCAGCGAGGCGTAGAAGAGGGTACGTGTCATTCCGCGTGTATTATAGGGGATCCCGACGGCGTGGCCACTGGAATCCGAGCACCGTGCAGTTTGAGCGAACCGAACCGATCTGTTCGGTGCGGTGCTCGGGACTGGGTTTGCGAACCGGCCGGCTGGTGATACTATCGCCGGACCCGGGACATCCCTGGAACCACTGGAGCATTCGGTATTGCCGGTATCACCCAGGCTACCCAAATTCCTCGGCGAGTACGCGCTGCTCCGGCCCCTTCGCAAAGGGCAGGACCATCTGCGGTATGCCGTGCGCCGGGAGGTGCAGTCCCACCCGCGGCTCTTCGTGGTCAAGCTCTTCGACGCCATTCCGGAGGGAACTCCCGAGACCCAACGGGAACGCTATGTCCCGCGGATCACCCGGGGGATGAGCCACCGGAACCTGGTCGAGTCCTATGAAGCCGGGGAGATCACAGGGCGAAACTACCTGGTCATGGAGTACGTGCTCAGCGTGGATCTGGAGTACGTGCTCGAGCGGTGTCGGCAGATCAAAGAGCCCATGCCGTTCGAGGTGGCGCTGTTCGTCGGGCGCGAGATCTGTCGGGGGCTCGCCTTCCTGCACGGCTTTGGGGCGGACAAGCTCCTGCACGGCCGGGTGGCGCCCTCCCACACCCTGCTGGCCTATTCGGGGCAGCTGAAGCTCGCCCACGTACACCGGCTGCTCAAGGTGGGCGTCGCCACCGAAACCATGGAGTCCACGGACCGGATCGACGCCTAT
Source organism: bacterium (assembly GCA_043825095.1). Lineage (GTDB taxonomy): Bacteria > Myxococcota_A > Polyangia > HGW-17 > JAJRWW01 > JBDRSE01. The sequence goes on along the minus strand of JBDRSE010000083.1, from coordinate 10,274 downwards.
CAGGCGCCCGAGCTCCTCGAGGGGCGGCCCGTGGATCAGCGCGCCGACGTCTTCGCCGTGGGGGCGATTCTCTGGGAGTGCTTCTCCGGGCAGCGCTTCGAGCTGGGCAGCGCGTCCGACGTGTCGGTCCGGGAGAACGCCACCTTGGGCCGGATCTCACTCACCGACTTCAATTCCGAGCTTCCGGAAGACCTGGTCGAGACGATCACCCGGGCCATCAAGCTGATGCCGGAGGATCGGCACCGCACGGCCGTGGACCTGGGCCGTCGGCTGGACGCGCACCTGGAGAAACATTGTCAGGGCGCGGGCGGGAGATCCACTTCGGACTGGCTGGTGAGCTTGTTCCGGGACGAGTTCCGCGAGCGGCGACACGTCCAGCAGCAGCTCCTGGCCGAGAAGCGCGCCGAGACGGCGAGCCAAGCGATCATCGAAACCGAAGCCCTCGGCATCAAGCCCGAAACCGGCGACCTGGAGGGCATCGTCCTCGACCAGCGGTACAAGGTCAAGCGGCTCATCGGCGAGGGCGGCATGGGGCGCGTGTACGAGGCGGAGCACACCCAGCTGGGCAAGCGGCTCGCGGTGAAGGTGCTGCATCCTCTGTACTCCACCGAGGAGGAGGTGGTGGAGCGGTTCCGCCGGGAGGCCCGGGCGGCCAGCTCCATCGGCCACCCCAACATCGTGAACGTGACGGACTACGGCACCACGCCCGACGGCCGCGCCTACTTCGTGATGGAGCTGCTCGACGGCATGGAGCTCGCCGACGTGATCACCCAGGAGGGCCCGCTGGACTACGAGCGCGCGGTGGACATCTCCATCCAGGTGTGCCAGGCCCTCGGCGCGGCGCACCAGGTGGGCATCATCCACCGGGACATGAAGCCCGAGAACGTGTACCTGACCACGGTGGGGGGGCGCACGGACGTGGTGAAGATCCTCGACTTCGGCATCGCCAAGAGCGCGCGGCTCGAGCGGGTGCGGGGCGGCCAGCTCACCGAGCCCGGGCTGGCGGTGGGCACCCCGGAGTACATGGCGCCGGAGCAGGCGGCCGGGAAGCCGCCGGACGCCCGGTTCGACATCTACGCCGTCGGGGGCATTCTCTACGCCGTGCTCACCGGGCGGCCGCCGCACCGGGGCTCCAACGTGCTGGAGATCCTGACCCGGAAGGCGACCCGGAACCCGACCCCCCCGCGGAGCTACCGCCCCGACATCCCGGTGGAGCTGGAGCGGGCCATCGTGAACGCCCTGGCCCGGAACCCGGACCGCCGCCCCCAGAACATGGAGGAGTTCGAGTACGAGCTGCGCAAGAGCCTGCAGGGCCGGCCGAACGCCGTGGCGCACATGCTCGGCATCTCCGACGCCATCGGCGTGCTCGAGCACCGCTCCTCCTCGTCGGACCGGATGCGGGCCGTGAGCACGACGCCGCCGCGGCCGGTGGGCGGCGCGCGGCCGACGGTGTCGGATCTGCCGTCTGACTATTCGCTGTCCACCGACGCCCTCTCGCTGCCTCAGGAGCCGGGGCGGACCTCGCGCCGCGCGACGCCAGGGGAGTCGTACTCCCTCACCGGCGTGGACGGCGAGGAGGTGGAGGAGCTCCCGCCGCCTCCTGCGTCCCGGTATGACCGCCCCACCGACGTCCCCTCATTGCGGGACGAGCCCATCGAGCTGTTCGATCCCGAACCACGGGCAGCTCCGTCCTCGGCGCAGTCTGGGAGCGGCGGGGAGGCGGTGACCGAGCTCTACGTGCCGACCATGGACCTGGTGGACGAGCAAGAGGCTCGGCCGCGTCTGTCCACCCACGCGCGCCAGCTGCTGTTGGGGCTCGTCGGCGGGACGATCGCGCTGGTGGTGTCGGCCTGGACGCTCTGGCCGACCCATGGGGAGCCCCGTGCGCTCAACCCCGGCGAAGTGGAGAGGCCTCCGGCCACCGAGCCGGTGGAGGAGTCGGACGCCGGGACCCGGACGGGCCGCCTGGTGCCGGTGATCGGGCTCAAGATGACCGTGGACGCCGGGGCGCCGTCGGCGAGCGCGAGGGCTCGCCGGTGGCAGCGGAGCCTGCAACGCTGGGTGGACTTCAGCTGGCGGGCCGCCCGGGATCGGCGCTTCCTCGAGCCTGACCGGGACAACGTGAAGTTCGGCCTCGAGCGGATCGCGGGCCTCGACGCCGGACACGAGTCCCTCGGCAAGCTGCGGACGTTCACCGCCCGGCAGCTTCTCGCCCAGGCGCGCCACAGGCGGAGGCGGGGGGACTACGAGGGGGCGGAGAAGCTCCTCCGGGGGCTGCTCGAGCTGGCGCCCGAGAGCGATCGGGCCAAACGGGATCTCGCGCGGGTGCTCATCGGCAAGGGGCGTCGGGCGCTGAAGGCGGACAAGGTCGCCGAGGCCGAGGAGCTGGCCAAGCAGGCGCTCCTGCTGGACCCGCAGGGGCTGCCGCCGCGGTTCTTTGCCATCGACCTGCTGATCAAGGCCGACAAGCTGCAGGAGGCGTTGGCCGGCTACGAGGCGATCCTCAAGGAGCATCGGCGCAATCGCGAGGCGCGAACCGCGATTCGCAAGCTCCAGAGGCTGATCAAGAAGCAGCGACGGCGACGTCGGTAGAGCCCGGGAAAAGGAACCCGGGAAACGCCTTGACACCCGACCCGGGCGCGACTAAAACGCATGGCTGTTCTGCGAGGATGGCGGAACTGGTAGACGCGCTAGGTTGAGGGCCTAGTGGGGGTTACCTCATGGGGGTTCGAGTCCCCCTCCTCGCATTTGTGAGCGCTCCAACACTGCCTGTGTCTGGTCCAGGTTCCGGCCCGCCGCTGCCGGGCCGCTCCATGATGATCACCACGGTGGTGCTCTATTCGGGGATCACCTTGGCCGCGGTGATCTGGGCCGCCCTCGACGGTCGCTGGAACGTCTTCGTCCTGCGGGGGTGGGAGCCGGCGCGGGGCGCCCTGGGCGCCTGTGCGGGTGTCGGGGTCGGGCTCTGCGTGGTGGCGCTGTCTCGCGGGAGCGTGCGGGTCTTCGGCTGGGCCCGGCGGCTTCACGAGGAGTTCCATTCCCTCATGCGGGGCTTGACGGACGGGCAGGCCTTTGTGCTCGCCGCGGCCTCGGCCATTGGTGAGGAGGCGCTGTTCCGTGGCGCCATGGTACCGACCCTCGGCATCTGGCTGAGCTCGGCCCTCTTCGCCCTGGCGCACGCCCCCGTGCGCCGGGCCCTCTGGCCCTGGCCCCTGATGGCCTTCGCCATGGGGCTGGCGTTCGCGTGGCTGTTCCAGCGGTTTGGGGATCTCAGCGGACCCATCCTCGCCCACGGGGTGATCAACTTCTTGAATCTTCGACACATCGCCCGGTTCAGCTTTTCCGAAGAGCTTCCTCTACCCCTGGCCGAAGACCACTCCCCGGGCGAAGACCTACCCGAAGGCTAAAAGTTGCCCGCCCCGGACGGCGCTTCTACGATGGGCGGTGATGGATTCGTCCCCCATACGTCCGGCGCTGGTCGCCACACTCGTGACCTGTGGCGCGCTCCTGTCGCCGTCTCGAGCCGCCGCGGGCGTCGGACAGGACGAGGTTCGCGCGCTCTACTCCAACCGGTTCGGGTTCGACCGCCGCGGAGTGCCCCTCATCTCCGTGCGGATCATGGAGGGCCAGAGTCGCGTGGTCGTGACGTCGCGGACCGGGGTTCACGTTCAGCCCTTCGGCACGAGCTCCACCGGGGTCAAGGGCGCGACGTCCTGGACCCTCACACTGCAAGGGGGCCGCGCGGCCCGGGCGCGGCACTGGGTGGTGCTCGAGCGCTTCCCAGGGGCGGGCGGGGGCGCGGCGGCCAAGGCGATCAAGCGCTGGCGGGATCGGGGGCTGAAGGCCCGCTCCCTCGAGGTGGGCACGCTGTTCGCCGTGGGGGGCCGCGTGGTGGACAACCGCACCACCCTGGTTGTGGTGCGGCCCGATCCCAATCCGCAGGTCGCGGCCATGACGGCGCGGCAGGTGGCGCAGAAGTACAAGATCCGCACCACGGTCCACCGCGAGCTGCTGCGTCGCCCCCGGGGCAGGATCATCGCCCGGCCCGGCGGATCGCAGCTGGAGCTCCACAACGCCGAGGTGCTCTGGCTCGCACCGGCGGGCAAGGATCGGCTCACGGTCAAGCGTGTGGAGTACGGGCGGGGCTACCGGTGGCATGGCCGCAAGGACCGGCAGTTCTTCGGCCGGGTGTACGTGACGGTTGATCGGACGGGCAAGCTGGCCGTGGTCAACGAGGTGCCCGCCGATCACCTGCTCTACGGGCTGGTGCCCGCGGAGATCTTCACTTCGGCGCCCATGGGGGCGCTCAAGGCGCAGTCCGTGGCCGCCAGGGGCCAGCTGTTGGCCAAGATCGGCACCCGACACACCACGGATCCGTACCTCATCTGCAGCGCCCAGCACTGCCAGGTCTACAGCGGCGTCGGCAGCGAGCACCCGCGCACCTCCCAGGCGGTGCGCGCCACCCGAGGACAGATCCTCGTGGACGCGGGAGGGCGGCTGGCCGACACGGTCTACAGCGCCTGCTGCGGAGGCTTCTCCGAGCACAACGAGCACGTCTGGAACACGCCGGCCAACCCGAACCTGCGCGGCCGCCTGGACGCGTCCGCGGTCACCTCCAAGGCCCTCGGCCGCTTCGTCCGGGGCATCGACGACCAGAACATCTCGGCCTGGCTGAAGGCGAGCCCGTCCTGTTACTGCCGCGGGACCTCCTTCGGACAGCCCGGGAAGTTCCGGTGGAAGCAGCGGCTGGAGCAGAGCGTGATCACGCGGCTGGTGCAGCGGAGTCATCGGATCGGCGCCGTGCGGGACGTGCAGGTGCTCTCCCGCGGGCATTCGGGTCGGGCCACCGCCCTGCGCATTCGGGGCTCCCGGTCCACGGTCGTGGTGCACGGCGAGCTGACGATCCGGCGGCTGCTGGGCAACCTGCGGAGCTCCATGTTCGTCGTCCGGCGGCTCCGCAGCGCCACCGGAGCGTCCGACTTCCTGTTCACCGGGGGAGGCTGGGGACATGGGGTCGGCATGTGCCAGACCGGCGCCATCGGCATGGCCCAAGCCAAGTTCACCTTCGAGCGGATCCTGTCCCACTACTACCGAAAGACCCGTCTGCTGAAGCTCTATTAGTCAAACTGGCTCCGATGGTCGCTACACTCTGACGTGCTCAGGCCGAAGGCCGGTGCTCGTGCTCGTGCGCGAAGTCCGTGGCACCCGAGCACGAGCGCGAATCCAAGGTGATCTGGACTTACGAACAGTGATACCAGGATCGGCGCTTGAACTGTCCGCCGCCCGATTTGCTTGGGATCCTGCACGGGTCTGCGCTATCTTAGGGTCCACCTGCAATGCGCTCTGTTCGTGTCATAGCCCGGGTCCTGCTCCTCCTCCTGCCGGGCATGTTGTCTCCCGTGGTGGGTTGCGGCTCGGACCCGAATTCCAAGGCCATCGAGTACTGCATCCCTCTGGAGCAGGGGTTCGAGGTCCCGGTGGCCCGCGTGCTGCTGGGCTATGCGGCCTACTCTGCGAGCGATCGGCCTGCGCTCAGCGAAACGAAGCGGTTTCTGGTCTCCAGTGAGACCCCCATCACCGTCGTGGACTGGGGAGCGCTGGAGAGCACCGGGGAAGGGACCGCGCTCGCGCTCGTGAAGATCTCCTTCGCTGTGCTCGACGCGACCTCGCCGGAGGTCGTGGGCCGGGCGGCGTTCTGGGACGTGAGCGCGCTCGCCTTGGTGATGCCCACCCTCGGCCCCGCGGGCGGCACCGACTCCTTCGATGGAATCCTCGGTGGAGATCTGCTGCGCAAGTACGCCGTGCGGCTGGTGTACGACGGCGACGAGAACTGCGCGCTGCCCTGGCTCGGCAGCTCCTTCGCGCCGCCGAGCATCAAGTTCTCCGAGGCGCTGCCCGACAGCGACGGCGAGCTCTCCTCGGACGGCTTCGGGGTGATCGATTTCGATCTGGCCGGCGGAGGAGTGGCGTCGGTGAACGACACCGAGCACGAGTTCAGCGCGACGCGGGTCGCCGTGGGGGTGTGCGTCGAGCCCGACCCCTACGAGCCGGAACTGCTGAGCTTCGAGTGCGCCGATGACAAGGAAACCCGGCTGTCCGAGCTCCGCGCGGCAGTGCCCGAGTCCGGGGTGGACGCCTTCGGTCTGATCGCCACGGGGACCCGGCCGGTGGTGCTGTCCGAGAGCTTCGGCAACCACCTGGCCGGGATGATGCAGGCCATGGACCCGGCGTGGCCGGCGTCGGGAGTGTCGTCGACCACCCTCCACCTTCCCGAGGGACCGCTCGTCGCCCAGCGCTTCGAGCTCTCGCGGCTGGCGCTCGTCGGGAACCGCCGCTCCGACATGGGGCCCTGTCGAGAGCTGGCGCTGCGCCGGCGCGTGGACCTGGCGGTCCGTTTCTGCCAGGACGCGGCGGTGAAGGACACCCTCGGCGACAGGGCCGCCGCCGTGCTGGAGCTGGACGTCACGCGAGCCGCCAGTGGTCTGGCAACGACGCTCTCGGCCTATCAGATCGCGGACACGAGCGCGCTGCTCACCGGGCTGCGGGCAGAGACGAGCTCCGAGATCCCCGCCGTGGACCTGCTCATCGGGGCAGAGTTTCTCCGCCACTTCGAGGTGTGGCTCGACTATCCGGACACCCGGCTGGTGATGCGTTGTTTGAACTACGTGGAGCCGCGCGTCACGGACAAGCGGGGCGGCACGTCGTGCCTCCACGCCTCCGCGGGGGAGACCTGCTGCGCCGACGACGAGGAGTGCCGGTGCGAGGGCTCGGCCTGCTGTCAGTACTACAGATGGGCGGGGCCCTAGTGAGATCACTGTGCCGCCTGCTGCTATGTGTCGCGCTGGCCACGCCCCTGTCGGCCTGCGATCCGGGGCCGTCGCTCCCTGAGATCCGGCAGCTGCGGGTCAGGCGACTCTCCGCCGGGTTCTCGGCCCGCCCCTGGCCGGTGGAGCTTCTCGGCACGGGCCTGCGGTCCTCGGCGCGTCACCCGCTGCGCTTGGAAATCGTCCGCCGGAGCCCGGCGTTCCCGCGGGTGCGGGCGGCGCTGCAGAACGTGCGGCGCTCCGGGGAGCTCGTCCGCGCCGAGGTGCCGGCGGGCCTGCCTCCGGGGGAGTATCGTCTCGCCGTGTTTCGCGGCGTGCGCGGGAGCCTCACACAGCACCAGCTGCGGATTCAAAAGCCCCCGGGCAACCTCGGGTACCCGGTGCTCGAGGCGGTGTGGTCCCAGCGGGCGCGCGCAGGGGAGGGCGGCACGTTGGTGGTGACCGGCTCGAATGTGCAGGAGCCGGTCCTGGTGACGCTCCATGGCCCCCATCGCCGGTTCGAAGGATCGGAAGCCGCGCAACCGGTGACTCTGCAGGGCGCGGCCCGGATGTCCGGCAAGAAGGTCACGATCCCGTTCGAGGTCCGCTACCGCAAGCTCGCCATCACGGAGCTGGCCAACGTCACCGCGGCGACCCCGACGCGGATCCTGGCGCGGCTGCCCCGCACCCTCGGGCCGGGCCGTTACTACGTGCAGGCGTACACCGCCACCCACCGGGGCAACAAGCCGGAGGTCACCTTCCAGGTCGGCGAGCGCCTCGGCTCCGGGCGGGTCGCCTGGAGCGTCGGGTGGATCGTCTTCCTCTTCCTCGGCGTGCTCGGTTCCACCCTGCTGTTCGGTCGCCCCCTCGCCCGGGATCGCCGCCGGATCGCCGTACTTCTCCTCGTGGTGGCCCTATGCGTATCGCCCCTGTTCTTGATTCTGTAGGCCCGTCATGAGCTCACTCGGCCTCCTGACAACGCTCGATCTGGTCCTCGTCGCCGCGGCGCTCGTGGCGACCGTCGCGGTCGGCATGGTCGTCGGGCGTCGCGTACAGACCCTGGACGACTATCTCACCGCGGGCCGTCGCTTCCCCAGCGCCGTGATCGCGCTGACCCTCTCGGCCACGCTGGCGTCCGCGCTCCTGCTGGCCGGCGGGCTCGTCGCCTTCGGCTCCCGCGGGCTCGCCGCCGCCCGCCCCCTCGTCCTGGGCTGGCTCTGGCTCCCCCTGGTGATCTTCGTCTGGGCGCCGATCCTGCAGCGCAACCGGCTGATCACAGCGCCGCAGTACCTCGGCCGGCGCTTCTCCGCCGGAACCCGCCGCGCCGGCGCCGTTCTCTCGATCCTCCTCCTCCTAACCCTCTTGAGCGCCGAGCTCGCGATCTTCGGCGCCACCCTCCGCGCCCTCACCGGCACGCCGGCCCTGTTCTGGGTGGTGGTCGCGACCGGCGCCGTGGTGCTCTACGCCGCCTGGGGCGGCCAGCTCAGCCTGATCTTCACCAACCTGCTGCAGGCCGCGGTCGTGCTCGTCGCCCTCGTCCTGGGCGTCGCCCTCGGCCTCGCCGTCATCGACTTCGGAAACCTCTGGCAGTCCACGCCGGTGTCGTTGCGGACCATGACGCCCGAGCCGCTGCTGCACAGCGCCTCCGGCCGCGCCCTCGGCGCTCTGGCCGTGGACGCCCTGCTCATCACCGTGGTCGGCGTGCTGGCCAGCCAAGCCCTGGTCGGCCGCCTCGTGGCCGCCCGCGGGGAGCGGGCCGCCGGCAGCGGCGCCCTCGTGGCCTTCGGCCCGGTCGCGCTCCTGTTGGCGGTCGCCGTCGTCTTCCTGGGCCTCCTCTCCCACTGGCTCGTCGCCCTCGGCCGCATCCCCGCCGGCGAGCCCTCAGACGCCATCCTGGCGGCGGTCCTCGGTGCCATCAGCGCCCCGGGCTCCCTCGGCCTCCTCGTCGCCGGCCTGCTGCTCGCCGTGCTCTCCACCGCCGACTCCCTGCTCATCGGCGTCACCGCCATCGTCACCGTGGACTTCGCCGCCGAAGCCCTCCCCGCACAGCCGCCGAGACGGCGTCTCCAGCTGGCCCGCCTCACCACCCTGGCCACCGCCGCAGTCGCCTTTGCCCTGGCGATCCTCCTCGACTGGCTCGGCAACGTCGCCACGCTCGCCACCCTGCTTGGCGCGATCCTCGGCGGCCCCCTCGGCCTCGTGCTCGCCGCCGGCATGATCTCCCGCCGCCTGGGCCGCCGCACCGCCCTGGCAGCCCTCGTCGTCGGAACCGTCTCCGGCCTCGTGCCCCTGCTCTGGCTCGACGGCCCCCACCCCACCCCGGTCGACGCCGAACGCTGCGCCCTCACCGCCCTGGCCGGCACCCTCCTCGCCCTGCTGGTCGGCCGGCTCCTCGTCTGGAGAAGAACCCCCCCCGTCCGGCTCAACCTCACCTGGCGGAACCTCACCCCCGCCTGGCCCCAAAAGCGAGCCACGGCCACCCTCGCCCCCGGCGGCGCCCGCGCCTCGAGCGGCGCCACCGCCGCCGCCGGCGGCGACTCCGGCACCGGCGCTGGCGCCCGCGCCCCGAGTGGCGCCACCGCCACCGCCGACTCCGGCACCGGCGCGCTGCCACAAATTGCGCTGTCCAAGTCCCTGCTAGACGAGCTGTCCCTCAAGCCGGGCCACCAGGTCCACGTCACCGCCGCAGGTTGCTCCTGGTTCGGCCTCCGCTCCTTCCGCGCCGAGGTCGCCAAGGGCCCGGCCGCCGCCACCGACAGATTAGAAGCCCCCCCCAAGGTCTTCCAAAGAGCCGGCCTCACCGAAGGCGCCAAGGTCGTGATCGAACGGGTCGCCTAGTCGCTCATGCCTCTGAAAAAGACCAGGCTGGAGACTTCGACGTTTCGAGCTGGCTCGGTGTTGGTCGCCTGCGCGATCGCATTCTCGGCCTGCTCGAGCGGCAGTGATTCAAGACACCGCGACAAAGAGAAAACACTTCACCTAACGACGAAGACACTGGAGATAGACGAGTATCGAATCACAGGCAAATTTCCGATGGAGCTGCGCAGGTGGACATATTATGACGATCTCGTCTGGGCAGCTCGCAACCTAGTGCCGAATGAGGAAAAAGGGCTTCTCACGTATGGAAATCCCCCCGTTGGGCACTTCGGGGGCTTCGCAAGCTGACTGTAGAGGGGAACTCTGCGGTTCCCCTCCCCCGCGGGCGCATACCCGGCGGGGTGCGCATTCCGTCTGCCCGACGGCTGAATCGTTTGGGTTTTCCCTGGCAGCGCCAGCCGTCGGTGTAAAATCTTCATTCCTGTGCCCGGAGGCGCTTGGCCGCGCAGACGTCAGGCGATGGCGAGCGCTCGCCTATGCCCGCCTTCTTTCTGGCCGAGAAAACCGGTGCGTCCGGCGCCGCGCTGGGTTCCGCCAAGCCAATATTTGTTTCAGAACTGCTTGAGTTAAATCGTCTGACGCAGAAGTGTAACA
>JBDRSE010000082.1:0-33853 GCA_043825095.1 bacterium | reverse complement strand
CCTCGGGCGGCGGGCGGGCCGCGGCGCGGGCGGCCTAGTGCTGCTGCTGCGCCTCGGCGAGGGAGCCCTCGTGCTGCATCTTCGCCTCGGCAGAGTCGGACTGGGCTTGCTGGCTGGCCTCGGCAGAGGCGGCCTCGTGGGCGCGGTGAGCCTCTTCGAGCTCGGACTGGTGGCGCTGCCTGGCGCCGGCGAGGGCGTCCTCCTGCTGCTGCTTGGCTTCTGCCAACGCGGCATTTCCTTGCTGCCGAGCCTCGGCGAGAGCGACCTCCTGGGCCTGCTGCGCCTGTTCCAGCTCGGACTGGTGACGTTGCCTGGCGCCGGCGAGAGCGTCCTCGTGCTGCTGCCTGGCCTCGGCCTGGGCGGCTTCGTGCTGCTCCTGTTGCTCGGCCAACGCGGCGGCTTGAGACTCAGCTGCCTCGGCCAGCGCGGCTTCGCTCTCCGACTTGACCCGGGCCAGCTCCCCTGCCTGCTGATCGACGAGACGCTGCAGCTCTTCCTGCTGCGCGGCCTCGAGCTGCGCCTTTTCCTCGGCGTGCGCGGTCAGTGCCTGTTCCAGCTCAGTGGCCGCACCGGCCAGCGCGTTGGCCTTCGCTTCCTCGAGCTCGGCCTTGGCTGTCTGGAGCTCCTCGAAGGCGGAAATACGCTCGCCGAGCCCCTGCTGCAGGGATGCGATCTCTGCGAGAGCGGCCTGCTGCTCCTGCTCCAGCGCGGTCCTTAGCTCGTTGCCCTCGACGCGGGCGCGCTCCAGCTCCAGGTTCTGGCTGTCCAGGTCCTGTTTTGCGCGCTCCAGCACTCGAATCTTGTCCGAGCCGTCCAGGATCTCCCGATCCCTCTTCGTCAGCTCGTCCTTGAGATCAAGGACCTCTTTTTCCTTTTTGTTGATGACCTCCCGGAGATTCAGGAACTCCCGATCCCGGCTCCCTCCACTTCCACCTCCACCTCCACCGGTGGCCTTCAGGGTTTCCACCTCTGCCGTGAGCCGGGCGCGATCTTCCTTCAGCTTCTCCAACTCTGCCCGGAGGGCATTGTCGCCCGGCGCGGGCTCGGCGGCCTCTGCCGCCGCCGTGTCTGCGATCGCGTCGAGCCCCAGATCCAGGCCGCCGTCCTCCTCGACGACCTCCTCTTCACCGACCCCACCGACGACCTCCTCTTCACCGACGACCTCCTCTTCGACGACTTCGCCGACGCCGACGTCCTCTTCACCGAAGTTCAGATCGAAGTCTTCCTCCGCGCCCAGGGCGTCCAGCGCCGCGTTGGCGTCGTTGATGAGGTCCGGATCGACCCCCGTGGATTCGTCCTCCTCGAAGCCGATGTCAATAACTTCGTCATCAGAGAGCTCGAGCGCCTCGTCATCCGACGCTCTGTTGAGGGTGCTTGCGGGCAGCACTCCCTTCACCTTGTCGAGAAACTCGTCAGTCCGGAACGCGGGTGTCTTCAGAATGTACTCGTCGGCGCGAGTCTTGAGCTTGCGGTGCTGCTCGAACGTCTCCGGCGTCGCCTCGGCGCTCATGATGACCAGTGGGATGTCTTGCAGCTTCTTGCTCTTTTTCAGCTTGTTGCAGACGGCATAGCCACTCATCTTGGGAAGCTCGACGCACAGTGCGATGAGATCCGGTGGCGCCTCCTTGGCGCGGGCGAGGCCCAGGGCACCGTCGGCGACGGTTTCGGTGGTAAATCCGATCTGTTCCAGGGCTGCAGACAGCTGGCTGGCAAACGCCGCATCGCTCTCAATGATCAACGCGCTCTTCTTCGGCATCTACAGATATCTCTTCCGGTTTGAGGGTCGACTGGTGATCTTTCCGGGTTCGATAATATGCCGCCAGCGAAGTCTACGTCAAAGGTTTTATTGGTAAATCGGCGTACTTTTGGTACCGAGGGAGTCGGAAATACCTGGGATCCGAACCGGTGTGAGTGGTCGAGACTAGTTTCCGCCGGGAGCCGAGACGGGAATCGTTTTGACTGCCGGTGGCTCGGGAAAACGAGCTCCCTGATAGAGCACGTCCCGCACCAGGCCGTCCAGATCCTGTCTGGGCAGCACTCCGGTGATCATGTACCCAACCCCGTGGTGATGGAAGGCGGCGACGTTCCTGCTGCCGCCATGCGAGAAGTATACGTTTTTACTGCCGATGCGACGCAGGACCATGCCTTGATAGGGCACGTTTCCGCGGAACATCATCACCGAAATCTTGCGATCTCCCCGGTCGTAGATCAGATGCGCCGCCTGCTTGGCGTTCACCTGATCGATCCGTCCTCCCACGAGAGCGGTGCGGCCATCTGAAAACTGCGGCGGTGGCGCGGCAAGACCGATCTTCTCCTGGTACCAAGCGCGGACCTTGCTGGGATCCCGGGTCTTCACCTCCGGGGGGCGGTCCATGCCGTCGATGAGGATGGCGCGACTGACGACCGAAGGCCTGCCGCTGTGCTGCTGGAGCACAATGGCCACGAGCAGGCCGGCGGCCGCCGCAGCAGGAGCCAGGCGGAGAGCCCACCGCCAGGCTCTGCGGTCGGCGGGAAGGGGGGGCGCGTCGGCCAGCGTCTGCATCACGCGTCTGCGGACCGACTCGCGCTCGTCCAGACGCAGCCGCGGTCGGGCGAGGCTCGTCTTCAGCTGCTGCTTGAAGCGCTGTTCGAACCGGGCCAGACCGCGACAGCGCTCGCATCCGGCCAGATGTCGCTCGTAGTCGGCTCGGTCTTCTTCTGCGAACTCGCGATCGAGATAGACGTGAATGAACTTTTCCATGTCCTGGCACTGCATGGGTTTCACCGCTGCTTCCCGTTGCGGTAGGCGGTGAGGTCGGTCACCTCGGCCATGGCCTCGCCGCGAGCGGTCTCGTCGTCCTCGCCGGTCACCTCGGCGCTCACAATGCCGCGATCCACGGCGTGCTTCAGTAACAGCCGCTGCAGCTGGCGCCGGGCACGATACAATCTGCTCATGACGGTCCCAACGGGACAGTCCATGATCTCTGCGATCTCCTTGTAGGAGAACTCCTCCACGTCGGACAGGATGATCGCCATCCGAAAATCCGGAGGCAGCTTCTCGAGGGCGGCCCGGATGTCCTCGGACATCAGGTGGTCCAGAATCGCCTCCTCCGGCCACTGCGCCTCCCGGGTCGGCCCCTGGGCGAGAATGTGGGCATGGTGGCCGTCCATCTCGACCTCGTTTCGGATCTCGCGGTCCCGTTGCGCCTTGCGGTACCGGTTGATGAACACGTTGGTCAGGATCTTGAAGATCCAGGCCTTGAAGTTCGTACCGCGCTGATATTTGTCGAGGAAGCGGAACGCCTTGAGGCAGCTGTCCTGCAGCAGATCGTCCGCCTCCTGCGGGTTCCTGGTCATCCTGACAGCGGTGCCGTACAGGGCCTCCAGGTGGGGCATCACCAGGGCCTCGAACTCGACACGTTTTTTCGCTTCCTTCTTGCGGAGCATTGCTGTCTCCGATAGGGGTAACCGGCCCGTCTAGAGAATTATTCCACGACCACGGACAAAAAGCCCAACAGCGGGCCGGGACGCTGTTTAGCTCGCCTGGCTCATCCACTCGGGGGGCTCGCCCTTGCGGGCGGCCTCTTCGTCCTTGAGCAGGTGGCAGACCTTGTATTTTCTGCCGCTCCCGCAGGGGCAGGGCTCATTGCGCTGCACTTTTCGCGCGCGCCGACGGACGGTCTTGGGCCGCCGCTGCTGGGCGCCCTGGGGTGCGCCATCCAGGGAGCCTCCCGAGGCGTGGGTCAGCTGCATGCGTCGCTTCTTGTGCTCGAACTCGGGGAGATCCTCTTGTTCGCGCTCGACCTGGACGCGGAAGATCTTGGAGGCGACGTTGCGCTTGATGCGTCCTGCCATCTCCGAGAACATGTCGAACCCTTCGCGCTTGTACTCGAGCTTGGGGTCGCGTTGGGCATACCCACGCAGGCCGATCCCTTCGCGGAGGTGATCCATCGCCTTCAAGTGCTCGATCCACTGGTCGTCGATCTCGTCTAGGTAGAAGTGCCGACAGAAGTACAAGAAGGCAATGGGGCCCATTTCCTCCTCGCGTTTTTCCAGGCCCTTTTCCACCTGATTCCACAGCTTCTCCGCGATCGCATTCGTGTCCAGGTCCAGGTTTTCGGCGAGGTCGGGTTTGAAGCTGAAGGTGTTCCGCACGACGTCCAGCAGGCCGGGGATGTCCCAGTCCTCCACGTGCTGGTGCGCAGGGCAGTACTCGTCGATCTGGCCGAGCAGCAGCTCCTCGGCGAGGTCGAGGATGCGCTCGCGCTGCTGGATGAGCGACTCGGACACCACCCGGGTCGACTCGCTGACGCACTCCGCGGCGCTGCGCCGGTGGCGGCGCAAATCCACCATGGCGCCGAAGTAGCGGTATAGCTCGTTGGTGAGCCGCTCCGGGTTGACCTCCTCCACCGTCTCGGTGCGGGTTTCTCCACTTTCCGCGGCGATCTGACGCTTGAAAAAGTGATCCACGATGGCCTGGACCCGGGGCTCCACGCGTTTGGAGAGGGTTTCCACGGTCCACTCGCCGCTTTTAATCGGGATCTGGGGCTCCTTGCCCGCCTTCTTCTCTTCGTCGGTGAGCTCGCGGATGTAGCGGCCCTCGAGCACCTGCTTGCGCAGGCTGTAGATGGACTTGCGCTGCAGGTTCATGACGTCGTCGTAGTCGAGCAGATTCTTCCGGATGTCGAAGTTGTGCCCTTCCACCTTGCGCTGGGACGACTCGATGGCCTTGTTGACCCAGCGGTGCTCGATGGGCTCGTCCTCGGCCATGCCGAGCCGGTCCATCATGCCCCGGAGCCGATCTCCGCCGAAGATCCGCATCAGGTCGTCCTCCAGGCTGAGAAAGAACCGCGAGCTCCCCGGGTCCCCCTGTCGTCCGGCTCGTCCGCGGAGCTGATTGTCGATGCGGCGACTCTCGTGGCGCTCGGTGCCCAAGATGTGCAGGCCCCCGGCGTCGAGCACGCGCTGCTTGTCGCGCTCGCACTGTTTCCGGGACTGCTCGAGCACCTCTTGGTACTTCTCGGGATGGGCGATGGGATCCACCTGCTCTTTGGCGAGGTACTCGGCGTTCCCTCCCAGGTGGATGTCGGTGCCGCGGCCGGCCATGTTGGTGGAGATGGTGATGGCGCCGGGCCGCCCGGCCTGGGCGACGATCAGCGCCTCGCGGCCGTGGTTCTTGGCGTTGAGCACTTCGTGCGGGATCTTGGCGCGCTTGAGCAGCTTGGCGATCACCTCGGTCTTCTCGACACTGATGGTGCCCACCAGGGTCGGCTGGCCCCGCTCCTGGCAGTCGCGCAGCTCCTCCACGATGGACTTGAGCTTCCCCTTCTCCGACTTGTAGATCACGTCGTCGGCATCGATGCGGATGGTGGGCATGTTCGTGGGAATGACCACGCAGTCGAGCTTGTAGATCTTGTGGAACTCCTCGGCCTCGGTGTCCGCCGTGCCGGTCATGCCGGCCAGCTTGTTGTACATCCGGAAGTAGTTCTGGAAGGTCACCGTCGCGAGGGTCTGGTTCTCCTCCTCGATCTTGAGGTTCTCCTTGGCTTCCACCGCCTGGTGGAGCCCGTCGGACCACCGCCGACCCTCCATCTTGCGGCCGGTGAACTCGTCGATGATGATGACCTTGCCCTCTTCCACGAGGTAGTTGACGTCGCGCTTGTACAGGGTGTGCGCCTTGAGGGCCGTGTTGACGTGGTGCAGCCAGTCCAGGTTGCGCGGATCGTAGAGGTTCCCGATGCCCAGGCGGCGCTCCACCGACTCGACGCCGCCGTCGGTGAGCATGGCGGAGTGCGCCTTCTCGTCCACCGAATAGTCGACGTCCTTCTTGAGGGACGGGATGATGGCGTTCACCTTGAGGTAGAGGTCTGCCGCCTGCTCGGCCGGGCCGGAGATGATCAGCGGCGTCCGCGCCTCATCGATCAGGATCGAGTCGACCTCGTCCACAATGGCGTAGTTCAGCTCCTGCTGAACGTACCGTTCGATGGACTCCTTCATGTTGTCCCGCAGGTAGTCGAAGCCGAACTCGTTGTTGGTGCCGTAGGTAATGTCCGAGCGATACGCCTTCTGTCGCTGGCGGTCGTCGAGGTCGTGCACGATGACCCCCACGGAAATCCCCAAGAAGTTGTACACTTGTCCCATCCACTCGGCGTCGCGCTTGGCGAGGTAGTCGTTCACGGTCACCAGGTGTGTGCCGCGGCCCTCCAGCGCGTTGAGCACCAGTGCCAGGGTGGCCACGAGGGTCTTCCCCTCGCCGGTTTTCATCTCGGCGATCTTGCCGCGATGGAGCACGACGCCGCCCACGAGCTGCACGTCGTAGTGCCGCTGGCCGATGGTCCGGATGGCGGCCTCGCGGGTGATGGCGAAGACTTCTACGAGCAGGTCGTCGAGCATCCGCTGGCGCACCTTCCGATCTCTCTCGGCGTCGAGCTGCTCTTTGAACGCTGCGATCCGCGCCCGGAGGCCGTGATCGGACAGCCTGCGAATCTCCGGCTCCAACAGGTTGATCTGGTCCACGATGGGCTGGACCTTGCGCATCTCTCGCTCGTGTTTGGTGCCAAAAAGGGTGGTGAGTGCCTTCATCATGGCGATCTGTGACTCCCGTCAATAGCTCGGTCCCTATACCATAGGACTGGATCCCTGGGAAACAAGGCGTGGAGCAGCCGGGGCCCCAAAAGACTGGGGCCCGGTCGAAACCGGGCCCCGGTGGGTAGAAGGGAGCTTTGGGTAAGGGGAGGGGTGTGCTCCCGAGGCGGCCCTACTCAGGCACGCACTGGGAGTCGGCGCACTTCTCGCCGGCGGTGCACTGCGCGGCCGTGACGCACTGGGGTACAGCGTCGTAGCAGTAGGTCAGGTGGCAGACCGGCATGCCGCAGGCGATGCAGTCGATGTTGTCGGCGCAGGGGGTGCGACAGACGCCGTCGACGCAGTTTTCGATGCCGTTGCAGTCGCCGTTGTTGAGGCACTCGGGGGTCGCCGTGTTGTCGCCCACACAGAAGCCCGCGTCGCACCGGTCACCGGCGTTGGCGCAGTCGTTGGCGTCCACGCAGCCGCCGAGGCACGTGCCGTTGACGCAGACCTCACCGGCGCCGCAGTCCGCGGCCAGGATGCAGGCGTTGCCCGGGGTTTCCACGTCCTGGCAGTGGTTGTCGACGCAGGCCTGGCCGCTGCCGCACTCCGAGGGGCCGGTGCAGGGCGCCTGACACTCGCCGTTGACGCAGATCCCGCCTTCGCACTGCTCGTCGAACTGGCAGGTCTCGCCGGGCCCGGGGCTCGGGATCGCGGTGCACTGTCCGTTCACGCAGCGCTCGCCGGCGGCGCAGCCGTTGTTGTCCTCACACTCCCACTGGGGGCCGGGGTCGGGGACGCAGCTGCCGCGGCTGTCACACAGGGGCGCGCTCGGGTCGAGGCAGTCGCTGCTGTCGGTGCACAGCCCGGAGTCGACGCACTGGCCGTTGTCGCAGTACGCGCCGTCGCCGCACTCGACATTGGTTTCACAGCTGCTCGGAGCGGGCTGGCACTCGCCGCCGACGCAGATGTCGGTGCCGTTGCAGTCCACGCGCTCCTCGCAGGTGGGAGGCTGGGTGTCGGGCTCGCAACGGTAGGTTTCCATGTTGCAGTGGGAGTTCAGCGGGCAGTCCCAGTCGCTGGTGCAGACGTCGTCGGAGACGCACAGCCCATTGCCGAAGTCACACACCGTGCCGTAGGGGCAGTCGTAGTCGTTGTAGCAGCCGCCGATTTCTCGGCACTGGCCCTCGACCGGATCGCACTCAGAGTAGGCGTCGCAGTCATTGTCGGTGGTGCACGCCCAAGGGATGCACTCGCCGTTGTCGCTGTTGTAGATGAATCCCCATTCGTCGACGTACTGCCCGCCGGTGCAAACCATTGGGTCGACGGTGTCGTCGTCGTCGCAGTACATCCACCAACAGCCAGACGCGGGAAGCGCCATTGCCAGGACTGTCGCGAGAGTGATAGTGATGCGTTTCATTGCTTCCTCCGAAGCCGGGTGATTTTCAACGACCCAGTATGTGCAATTCCCGGGCCAGCTTCCCGCCGGCGCCCGAGCCACTCGTGTTTTCGGGGTCCTCGTCGGTCCTACTCCTCGGACACGGAAGGATCATAGCGGGTTATATGGGGTCAGTCGAGCGGCAGTTTCGGATGTGAACAGGGCCGAGGGCCAAAGGTTTCCAGGCGTGTGTCAATGGTTGTTCACACCGCTCTCTGGAGCAGGTGTGAAGGATCCGTCACAGTGGATCCGGATCCGCACCCTGACAGATATGTCATTGGATCCGCCCTTGGAATGGATCCGGACTGGTTCAGAAAGTGTCATCCAGCGCGGCGCGAACTGCTTCTTTGATCGTCCGCGTCGGGCGGAAGCCGAGGTCTCCGCGAGCCCGCGAGCCATCCACCATGCACACGTATCTGAGGTGGTTGAGCTCCGAGCCGCGAAAGGGGGACATCCCGAGGTTCCAAAAGAGCTTGGAAACCACGGGTGCCAGGAAGTGCGGAATCGGGAAGGTCGGTTTTCTCGCCTCGCGCACCAGGACCGAGACGGGCACCTCGCTGGGACCGACGATGTTGTAGATACCCCGTACACCCTTGGCCAGAGCGAGCACCACTGCGTCGACCACGTCCGCTTCGTGGATGACCTGCAACATGGGGTCGAAGCCCATCAGCACCGGGATCCGCTCCATGCGGAGGTAGTTCGACACCGCGTTGGCCACCTGCCCGAGGGTGTGCACCGGCCGGAGGATCACGGTGTCCCCCTCCCGGTACTTCCAGAAGAAGGAGTTGGCCAGCATGTCTGCTTCCACCAGGGTCAGGGAGTTGGGGTCGTCCTGGGCTGCGAGCAGCGGAGAGTCTTCGGTCAGGAACTGCGGGTTTTCCGGGCGCGGGCCGTACACCGATGCGGAGGACAGCACCACCACCTTGGGTACCTGGTAGTGGCGGCAGTACTCCAGCAGGTGCTGGGTGGCCACCACGTTCCACTCGTGGTGCTCCCGGACGGATCGACGCGGGTCGTGCATCAGGCCGAGGTGGATCAGTGCCGAGATCTTCTGGGACCGGAACACGTCGCGGGTGCGCTTGGATCGGATGTCGACCCGGGCGTGGACCACATCGGCCGGCTTGTCCTCGAAGGGCCGTCGATCGATGCCGATGATCTCGTACCGCCCCGTCCGGTGGAGCTGCTTGGCCAGCAGCCGACCCAGCCGACCTGCGATCCCTGTGATGACGATCTTGGCGCGGTGCTGCGGCATCTTGGCCTACCAGAACACGTGCTTCCGGGCTTTCAGGCCGAGGTGAATCATGGACTGGATGGTGTTTTTCACCTGTGTGATTGCCGGTCGCAGCTCCTCGTCGTCTTGGTCCGGGTCGCCGGTGAACTGCATGGGCTCGCCGAAGTGCAGGCGGTACTTGGTGGGCAGCGGGACGGCCGGGAAAAACGGTGGAATCGGCATCAGGGGAAACGCCGGCGCGCCCAGGAGACGGGCGAGGGGCTTGACGTTGATGCAGGGCGCCTGCTCCTCGGCGCCGATCACGGCCACCGGCACCACGGGGGTGTTCGTCTCCAGGGCGAGCCGCATGAAGCCCGTCCCGAAGGTCTGGAGCTGATACCGCTTGGAGAACGGCTTGGACACGCCCCGGGAGCCCTCCGGGAAGACCAGGATGGCTTCGTCGTCGTTGAGCAGGTGGCGGCAATTCTCCGGAGTGCCGAGGATCTGCCCCCAGCGGGCCAGGATGGCGCCGACCCACGGCAAGGTCGGAACGAACCGCTCGATCATCGAGCGGATGATGCGGGGCGGATCCCGGTCGAAGATCATGCTGCCGCCGATCACCAGGCCATCGAAGGGAAGCTGCCCGGAGTGGTTGGCGATGAGGAGCACGCGCCCGTCCGGCACGTTCTCGATGCCGTGTGGCTCGGCGCGGAAGTAGTACTTGTGGAACAGGTGCGCGAGATAGATTCCCGCGATGGCCTCGTCCCGGTTGAACCCGAAGGCGTCGTAGCCGTACTCGTTCTGTCGGGTGGGCAGCGCCTGGATCTTCTGTAGAAACTCCCGATCAAAGCGGGATTCGAGGAACCGCTGCCAGCGAGAGCTGGTTTTTCGGGACTTGGCAGACACCGGATGGGCGCGGCCCCGGGCCTATGCTGGGACCGGTGTGCCGCAGCTGGCGCAGAATTTGTGTCCCCCCGGCACGGGCTGCCCGCACTGCCCGCACATCACCCCCGGGGCTTGCTGGGGTGAACCGCAGGCCGGGCAGAACTTGGTGCCGGCCGGCATGGCGGCGTTGCACTTCACGCAGGCGACGCCGGCCGGGGCGACCTGGACCGGGGTGCCGCAATTCTGGCAGAACTTGAAGCCGGGCGGAACCGGAGCCTGGCACTGGGCGCAGGGAACGCCGGGTGCCTGCTGAGGCTGACCTGCCGCGGCTCCCATGGCCGCGCCGGCTGCCGCCGGCGGCATCTGCTGCGGATACCCTTGCGGTGGATACCCTTGCGGTGGATATCCCTGCTGCGGCGGCATCTGCTGCGGATATCCCTGCTGCGGCTGCTGCTGCCCGGCCATCATGTTCGGCATCGACTGCGCCATCATGCCCGGCATCATGAAGCCCATGCCGAGACCCATGCCCATGCCCATGCCTGAGGCCGCCATACCCCCGGCGCCGGGATTGTTGGCGATGTCTCGCATGGCGTAGGCCGCCTGCTGCTGCTGCAGGGCCGGCATCGCATCTTCGAAAAGACCCAGTCCGGAGCGCTCGTCGATCTTGGCCTGGACCTCTGGCGGCGGGGTGATCGCGTTGATCACCATGTCCTCGAGCTCGAGGCCGTACTTGCCGAAGTCCTCGGACACCCGGGCCTTGGTGGCGATGCCGATCTCGTCGTAGAGCGCGGCCAGGTCGAGCAGCGTTTTGAGGTTCTCGCCCAGCACGTCGGTGAGGCGTCCCACGACCATGCTGCGGATGAAATCGCTGAGCTGGCTGGTTTCGTACGTGCCAGCGGTGCCCACGACCTTGTTTAAAAACAGCTGCGGATCAGTGATCTTGTAGCTCATGATCCCGAAGGACCGGAGACGAACCACCATCAGCACCTAGTCCCGGAACGTGATCGGCTCCTTGGTGCCCCACTTCTTGTTGATGAACGTCTTGAGATTTACGTAGTAGCATTCCGCCTTGAAGGGCGTCTTGCCGCCGAAGGGGAGCTTGAGGATCCCGCCGAGCAGCGGCAGGTTGGCGGTGGAGAGGGTGTGCCGGCCCGGGCCGAAGGTGTCGAGCGCCTGGCCCCCGCGATAGAAGATGCAGACCTGGCTCTCGCGCACCACCAGCTGGGTGCCCATGCGCACATCCGCTTCTCCGTCCGAGGGGAAACGCTGAACGAGATTCTCTCCGGATTCGTCGTGAAAATCGATGACATCAATAAGGGCCATGGCATTCCATCCTCAGGAGCGGCTCACGCCCCTGCCCGCTGCGGGTTTCTACGCGTTGCCGCGAATGATCGCCTCTCGGCGGTTCAATTTCTCGTCGAACTCGCGCAGGATGCGGGTCAGCTTGCGGAACTCGGGCTCCACGTTGCCGCCTTCCATCAGCACGTTTTCGATCTCCTGCACCTGCTCGCGCACCGACGCCGTGTCGTCGATGAGACCCTTGTCGTACTCTTCGACCTTCTGGACCATCTCGGTTTCCCCTGCGGAGCCGAACAGGCCGTCCTGAAATCCGTAGTTGGCGAACCGGAGGCGATCGCGCACCTTGGTCATCAGCTTCGTGGCCTGATCGGCGGGGTTCAGCGCGGCGAGGTTGCCGGTGTGGGTCAGGTCGGTCTTGGCGTTTTCGAGCCGCGTGTGCTCCGCGCCCAGCGCCTTGGACAGATGGTCCCGAAAGAGCTTGTCGCTCTGCCGCGACTCGTCGCGTTGACGGTATCCTTTGTATCCGGGGATGAGGTAGTCGAGAACTGCCATCGTCGTGGACTCCTTGCGTAGGCCGTGCGGCCTATGATTCCTTGTCGCTCGCCGACCGAGCGCGAATGAAGCCGACCGCCACCAGCACCGCCACCAGCAGGATGACGAAAGGCCAGAGCTTCCAGAAGTTGACGTAGTTCAGGTTGTGGGCCATCCAGAGGCCGAACAGCGCGATGATCCCCAGGCCCACCTCGAGCAGGTTGCCCATGACGAACCAGGCCCCGACCGCGATGAACAGCGCGGGCCAGGTCTTGCCGAGTCCAGGGCCGTTGTAAGTGTACTTGCTGAGAAACATTCCAGCCACGACCACCAACCCGATGATCGCTCCGACAGCCGCGCCGGCGCTCGCCGGTTTTTTTTCTCTGGGCACGATTTCCTCCCGTTCTTTGCCCGGCCATCCTTGCACAACACAATCGCTGATGCAAGCGCGGGGGCCGGTGTTGGGGCTAGGCAGAATCGCCTAAAATCCCTGCCGATTAAACCAGTGCTGCGCCGGATAAATTCCGGGCCTCGAAGGTTATGAGATCCGATGGAGATTCGGAGGTGGGTCGACGGCGGAGGCTTTCAGGCGGCCATCTCCACCTGGCTGGTGGACAGGGCGAGCTCGATGCGGTCCCGCATTCCCGCGAGGTCACCGCCGATCTGCAGCGGCAGCGGCTGGTCTCCCTCGACCTCGATTCGATCGACCAGGAAGTCGTAGATGCGCGCGCTCTGGTAGGTGCCCTTCCAGACCCGCGGCAGCGCCGTGAGGGTTTCGAAGACGCCGGCCCGGGAGATCCGGAACTGGAACTTGTCGTCTCGCATCCGAGCATAAGGGAACAGCCGCATGTTGAGCCCGGTGTAGGGAATTGTCGAGGCCGTGGCCAGCATGGCCGGACCCTCGTATAGGAGCTCCCCCGATTCGATGCGCTCCAGGAACCGGCCCTGGTGTTTGACCCGATACGCCGGGCCGCCGACGTTGCGGACCCGGATCTCCTGCAGGGCGCTCAGCAGGTAGCGGGGCACGGTCCGGGTGCCGACGCTGATGGCATAGCCTGCGCCTCCGGTGGCGAGCCGCTTGAACGGTGTTTTGAGCAGCATGTTGCGGCTCTGGAAGTAGTCCACCAGCACGTGGGCGTCGAGGCCGCAGCCGGCAAAGGGGCTGAGCTTACCCTCCACCGAGAGCACGGGCAGCGGCCGGGAGAAGACCGACTGTTTGGCGCGCTCGAGGTCCTTGGCCAAGCCGTAACGGGTCGGTGCCGAGGCTCCGAAGGCCGAAGCCACGGCGTTGCCCGTTCCCAGGCGTAGGACGAAGAACCGCGGCGGCTCTTGGCCGGTCTGCTTTGCCTCGAGGTAGTCGTAGACGTCAGACAGGCACTGGACAAAGGTGCCGTCGCCACCGCCGGTGGCCACGGTCCGGTATCCCCGGTCCACGATCGTTTGAGCGATTCTGGTGCCGTGCTCCTTGCTTTCCGAGATGTAGACGTCGGCTGCGGGGTGCAGCTTCTTGATCATCCGTTGCGTCGCCGCGGTCACGCTTTTGGCGTTTTTGTTCAATACAATCGCGACGTTCTTCTGCTCGGGTAGCCGTGCTAGCTGCATTTTCCTGCTCCGGCGGCCTTTTAGGGCACTGGCGCTGTCTGCAATGGCCATGCCTGGGATGCTGAGCGGTTCGAGTTGCAAGACATTATTCAACACATTCGAAAAGTTAACAGCTATTGCGTCGCTATCCAGGTGGGGACTGGATGACACGTTGCGTCTCCAATAACCGCCACCCTAGGGTTCCATGTGCGAAATTACAGTGGCGGTAATATTGTATGGATTATGAGTACCCTCACGCTGAAAGGCTGTGGACTCCGTTGGTTCCGGGGTGGTTTTCGAACGACTCGGCTTGACACTCGGCCGGGATGTGGTTTGCTCGAAGCGTGCGTCGGTTTTCCGGAATCCTGTTCGTGACGGCATCGGTGACTGGGCTCTGCGGCGTGTCCTGCGGACGAGGTCGTGATGCCGCAGCCAGCGTGAAGGACGCGAACGATCCCCGCAACCATGTCCGGGTCGCGGCGGCGAGGTGGCGTGCCTTCGAGCTGACCAGCGGCGAGGTGCGTCAACGGCTCGGCGGGCATTCGTACCAGGCCCGACATCGGGTGGCCGTGACCGTGGACGGAAAGCCGGATCAGTCCTTTGAAGACCGCTACGTGGTGAAGTGCACCGGCAAGGGCGCCTGCTATGCCCGTCAAGACAACTCTCTGGAATATGGGGTCGAGCTCTACCGGCTCGGTGAGCTGACCTATTTTCGCCACCGCTACCAGCGGTTCATGCGCTTTCCCGAGGAGCCCCAGGAGGCTGCCCGGCGAATCGAGCACATCTGGGGCGCTGGTGGAGCGGTGGTGGAGCTGTTGCGTCGGCATATGAGCGTCACCCCGGCCGGCGCCGTCACCGCGGCGGGCCGAAAAGCGACGCGCTACCGACTGTCGCTGGGCGCGTCTCGCGTGCTCGTCCGCGAGTCTGGGCCACGAGCCTGGCGCGCCCTGCTCAAGCCGCTGCGCATCGTGGGAGAGGCCGCTCTCGACAACAAGACGGGTGTGGCGCTGTCGCTGCAGATCACCTATGACGTCCGGGTGCCAAAAGACGGGCACATTGTGAAGATCACGGGAGAGTTTAGGGGTGCGCTCTCCGATCCGGGGAAGAACCCCGTGATCAAGCCGCCCGCGGACTACGTCGTGGCGCAGCCCCGGGCGCGTGAGGTGCAGCAGCTGCAAATGCTCGGGAGCCATCGGCGGAACCCCGGCTGGTTCCGGGGCGGTGGCTCTCGCCATCGGCGCAGTGACGCGCGCCGGGACCCGGACAAGGCAGCTCCGCGCTCCGGTCCGCCCGGAATGGGCGGCATGAGAGAGGGAACCGGCATGATCCGAGGAGCCGGCATGCAAGGGGGGGCGAGGCCAGACCGTCCGCGTCCCCGGGTGATGGGGAGGTAGCCGATGCCCACAATCTCTGCCGACGCGAAAGGCGTTGCCCGAGCAATTCGCACCCTGCGGCGCGGGGGGCTCGTGGTGTTTCCGACCGAAACCTTCTACGGCCTGGCGGTCGATCCCTGGAACGAGACCGCGCTCTCGCGGCTGCTGGAGCGAAAGCAGAGGTCACCGGACCATCCCCTGCCGCTCATCCTGGCCGACCGCGATCAGCTCAGCCGGCTGGTCGACCGGGTCAGCCCTGAGGCCACCGCGCTCATGGATCGTTTCTGGCCGGGGCCCCTGACTCTGGTGCTGCCGGCCCGGCCCGGCCTTCCCGGGGCGTTGATCAGCGAGCGGGGTGTGGGCGTTCGGGTATCGCCGCACCCCATTGCGAGGGCGTTGGCGGCCGGCCTCGGCAGCCCCCTGGTGGCCACGAGCGCCAACCGTAGGGGTCTGCCGCCTCCGCTGAGCGTGACCGAGGCGCACCGAAACCTGGGCCCGGTCGACCTCACGCTCAATGGCGGCCCCACGACTGGAGGCGCGCCGTCCACCGTGGTGGCGTTCAGCGCCTCGGGTGAGATGGAGGTGCTCCGGCAGGGTGCGTGCGATGTCGGGCAGCGCTGAGCCCGCTCCGCCCGCGGGCTGCGTGCTGGACGAGGCGCTCCGGGGGAGGCTGGCCCTGTGGCAGCCGATCCAGGGGTATCGCTTCTCCATCGACGCGTTCCTGCTCGCCGACTTTGCGAAGCGGGCGCTCCCGGAGCGGGGTGGTCGGCTGGTGGATCTCGGCGCCGGCTGCGGCGTGGTCGGGTTGGCGCTGGCGCGGGACTCCGAGGCGCAGCTCACCCTGGTGGAGCTGCAGCCCCGGCTCGCCGAGCTCTGCCGGATCAATGCTCGACACAATGGGCTCGCGGACCGGGTCGAGGTGGTGCAGGGCGATCTGCGTCAGCTCGGACCGGAGCGAAGCGCGTCCGTCGAGCTGGTGGTTTCGAATCCGCCCTTTCGAGCGGCCGACAGTGGCCGTCACAGCCCGGACCCCGAAAAGGCCGTCGCCAATACCGAGCTGGAGCTGACCCTCCCAGAGCTCGTGTCCTGCGCCGCCCGGCTGCTCCGACCCCGCGGCGCCCTTGCCGTGATCTACCCGGCCGAGCGCGCCGCCGAGGTCCTCGCCGTTCTGCTTCAGCACAGCCTCCAGCCCGTGAGGCTGCGGCCGGTGTATCCCCGACCGGAGCGTCCCGCCCGCCGGGTTCTCGTCCAGGCCCGCAAGGGTGGTGGTCACGCGCTGGTCATCGAGCCGCCGCTGATCGTACAGGACCACACCGAGGCGTACGCAGAAGAGGTTTCGCAGCTCCTGGGTGAGCCTCCGGTTTGAGATCGCCTCCAGCCCTGGGAAAGGCGCCACGGCCGCCATGGAGAAGCACCGCCACGGATCGCTGCGGTCAGTCACTCAGCCTTGCGAGCTGATCTTGGAGCAGGGCGATGGACTGGCGGGTTTCCTCGAGCCAGGTGCGGTCCTTTTCCACGACCTCTGCGGGCGCCCGGCTGACGAACTTCTCGTTCCCGAGCTTGCGCTCGAGGCCGTCAGCCTGCTTCTGCAGCTTGTCGATCTTCTTGCTCAACCGAACCTGCTCGGCGCCGACGTCGATGAGCCCCTCGAGGGGCACGAAGATCCGTATCGGCGGGGCCACTGCCGCGGCGCTCTTGGGCGGCGGATGCTCCAGGTCGCCTTCGGTCACCTGCTCCACCTTGGCCAGCCGTCGGATCCCGGGCCAGAGCTCCCGGAGGGGCGCGAGCTGGTCGGGACTTTCAGCGCAGAGCACGACTGACGGCAGGGTTTGACCCGGAGCCACACCCGGCACGTCGGCCCGGATGGAGTTGATCGCCGTGGTCACCTCCTGCACGAGTCGGGTCGTCTCTTCCAGCGCCTCGTCCACCGGATAGTCGGCTGCCTGGGGCCAGGGGGCGACGATGATCGCGTCGGGCGGCTCGGTTCCGAAGGCCGTGGCCAGGCTCGGCCGGAGCTCCTGCCACAGCGCCTCGGTGACGAAGGGCATGAGGGGGTGCAGCAGGCGCAGGATGGCGTCGGCAAAGCTGAGCATGGTGTGCTGGGCGTGGTGCTTGGACGCCTCGCCTTCGTTGCCCCAGAGCCGGGGCTTGATGACCTCGAGGTACCGGGAGCAGTAGTCGTCCCAGAACACGTGGTAGATCCGGTCGCAGGTCTCTCCGAGGTGGTAGATCTCGTTGTTGGCCGTTACGTCCGCCACCGCGCCGCCGAGGCGGCTCAGGATCCAGCGGTCCTCGGGGTTCCCGCTGGCGTCCGGCGGGCGGGTGGACAGCCCCTCGAGGTTCGGTAGGATCACGCCGCGGAAGGCCTGCCAGAGCTTGTTGGCGAGCCGCCGGCCCTCCTCGAAGATCGGCACCTCCACGTCGAAGTGCGGCACCTCGCCCTCCCCCTGTCTGGGGTCCCGGCGCACGGACAGCTTGAGGCTTTGGTTGAGCCCGGTGGTCAGGGACAGGATGCCGTAGCGCAGGGCGTCGGCGCCGTAGATCTTGTAGTGCTCCACGCGATGCGTGGGGATGCCGGGGGCGGGCTCGAACTTGCCCCGGATCTCGTCCATGCCGCCCTCGATGACCTTCACCGGGTCGAAGCCGTTGCCGCGGCTCTTGGACATGATGTTGCCCGTCTCGTCCAGGATCGTGCCGTGGATGTAGACGTGGTGGAAGGGGGTCACGCCGTCCATGAACTTCATGCCCATCATGATCATGCGCGCCACCCACAGCGCCAGGATGTCCCGGGCCGTGATCAGCACGTTGGTGGGATAGAAGTACCGCAGGTCTTCGGTGTCGTCCGGCCAGCCCAGGGTCGACAGGGGCCAGAGCTGGGAGGAGAACCAGGTGTCCAACACGTCCGGGTCCTGCACCAGGCGGCCGCCGCCGCAGGTCGGACACGTCGACGGATTGGCCCAGGGGTCGGTGCGCCGGGACACGATGGGGACCGCGTCCGAAGGGATCGGCAGGGGCTCGCCGTCGGCGCCGAGCTCGATGTCGGGGTGACAGTCGAGGCAGTACCAGATCGGAATCCGGTGGCCCCACCAGATCTGCCGAGAGATGCACCAGTCCGGGGTGGAGTCGAGCCAGCGCAGGTAGTCGTCTCCCCGCCGCTCCGGGAAGAACTTCACCTGCCGGTCCTCCACGAAGCACTTGCGGGCCAGGTCCACCAGGGTGTCCATCTTCACGAACCACTGGTCGGAGAGGTACGGCTCCACAACGGTGCCGGAGCGGTAACAGTGCGCCACGCTGTGGGAGAGGGGCTCGATCTTTCCGAGCACCCCCAGGGCCTTGAGGTCCCCTACCACGCGATCCCGGGCCTCGGTGGTTGCCTGCAGCCCCTCGTACCTGCCGGCGTTGGCGTTGAGGGTGCCGTCGGGGTTCAGGATGTTGATCTGCGGCAGGTCGTGGCGCAGCCCGCACTCATAGTCGTTGAAGTCGTGGGCCGGGGTCACCTTGACTGCGCCGGTGCCCTTCTCCGGGTCAGCGAGGAGCTCGTCGGCGATGACGGGAATTTCCCGATCCATGAGGGGCAGGATCACCGTCTTGCCCACCAGGTCCCGGTACCGCTCGTCGTCGGGATGCACGGCCACCGCCGTGTCGCCCAGCATGGTTTCGGGCCGGGTGGTGGCCACGGTGATGAAGCGCCCGGGCTCGCCCTTCACCGGATAGTTGAGGTCCCAGAAGAAGGTGTCGATCTCGTGGTGCTCCAGCTCGTCGTTGGACAGCGCGGTCTGGACCCCCACCGACCAGTTGATCAGGCGCTTGCCGCGATAGATGAGCCCCTCGTGGAAGAAGTCCACGAACACCTTGCGCAGCGCCCGGGAGAGCTTGTCGCTCATGGTGAAGTTGGTGCGCTCCCAGTCGCAGGAAGCGCCCATGCGCCGGAGCTGGCCGAGGATCCGGCCCATGTACTCGTCCTTCCAGGCCCAGATGCGCTCCAGGAGCTTCTCGCGCCCGAGGTCGTGGCGGGTCAGCCCCTCCTCCTCGTGGAGCCGCCGCTCCACCACGGACTGCGTGGCAATCCCAGCGTGATCGCAGCCGGGCAGCCAGAGGGCTTCGTAGCCCTGCATGCGGCGGCAGCGGGTCACGGCGTCCTGGATGGAGTTGTTCAGCGCGTGACCGAGGTGGAGCAGCCCGGTGACGTTGGGCAGCGGGATCATGATCGTGTGCGGCTTCCGGTCCGGGTTGGGCTCCGGGTGGAAGAACCGGTTCTCGTCCCACCACTGGTACCAGGGCTCCTCGATCAGCTGAGGATCGTACTGCTTGGTGTCCGCAGGCTCGGGGCGTTGGGTCAGGGTCTTGTCGGTCATGGTACGTCCAGGGTTAGGCAGAGGGATTCCGTCGAGGATACAGCCTGGTCATTTACCCCCGACCGTCGCACGATGCAATTGCAAAGTTCGTCCAGGCGAGCTAGGGAAGCTCAGTGACTTTGAAGCTCTACGCGACGGTGCCCCTCGGGATGGCGAAGCTGCTCCGGGAGGAGCTGCGCGAGCTGGGCGCCGGGCGCGTTCGCGCCACCTCGGCCGGGGTCGCGTTCGAAGGGACCCTGGAGCTGGCCTATCGCAGCTGTCTGTGGTCCCGGATGGCCAGCCGGGTGGTGCTCGAGCTCGCCCGGTTTCCCGCGCCCGACGCCGACGCGCTCTACGTCGGAGTGCGCGGGGTGAAGTGGCAGGATCACCTCGGCCCCGATTCCACCCTGGCGGTGCGCGCCACCGGGCGGAACGCCGCTTTGCGGCACACGGTGTTTGCCTCCCGGCGGGTCAAGGACGCCGTGGTGGATCAGTTCCGCGACGAGACGGGGCGACGACCGTCGGTGGACCTGCGGCGACCCGACCTGTCGATCCATCTGCACCTCGAGGGGAACTGGGCGACCCTGAGCATCGATCTGGCCGGGGAGAGCCTGAATCGCCGCGGATACCGGGCGCCGGGCATGGAGGCGCCCCTCAAGGAGAGCTTGGCCGCGGCGGTGCTTTCCCTGCTGGGCTGGCCGGCGGTTGCCGCGGGCGGCGGCGGGTTCGTGGACCCCATGTGCGGTGGCGGCACGCTGCCCATCGAGGCGGCGCTCTGGGCGGCGGATCGGGCCCCGGGGCTGGGTCGGGAGTACTTCGGATTCCAGGGCTGGCGCGGTCACGACGAGGCGCTCTGGCAGCGGCTGCTCTCCGAGGCCCGGGAGCGGCGGGACGCCGGGCTCGACCGGCTGCCGACCATTGTCGGCTACGACGCCTCGGCGGCCTCGGTGCGCCGGGCCATCGAATCCGTGGAGCGGGCCGGGCTCACGGGCCGGGTGCACATCGAGCGGCGGGAGCTGTCCGGATGTGAGCCGCCGCCCAGGTGTGACACCGGCCTGCTGGCCACCAACCCACCGTACGGCGAGCGACTCGGCGAGGTCGGCGAGCTGCGGCTTCTCTACTCCAGCCTCGGCGCGCTGCTCCGGGAGCGGTTCGGCGGCTGGCGGGCCGGCGTGCTCACCGGCAGCGAGCAGCTCGCGGGCAGCCTGGGGCTCGCGCCCGAGGAGACCTACCGACTCTACAACGGCGCCCTGGAGTGCGAGCTGCTCCGGGTCGAGCTGCCGGTGCTGGCAAATCGCAACGTGTCTGCGCCGGTGACGCACAAGCCCGGCCCCGGGTCCGACGCCTTTGTCGGGCGGCTGCGCAAGCGGGCGCGGCACCTGGCCAAGTGGGCGCGCCGCCAGTCCATCAGCTGCTACCGGGTCTACGACGCCGACCTGACCGACTACTCCGCAGCCATCGATCGTTACGAAGACTTCGTACACGTGCAGGAGTACGCCCCTCCGGCGAGCGTGGATCCGGCCAAGGCCGCGGAGCGACTGGCCGACCTCAAGGCCCTGGTGCCGGAGGTGCTCGAGGTCCCACCCGAGTGGGTCTTTCTCAAGGTGCGGATGCGGCAGCGGGGCCGGGCGCAGTACGTGAAGCTCGGGCAGGGCGGCGACTACCACCGCGTGCGAGAGGGCGGGCACTCCTTCCTGGTGAACTTCACCGACTACCTGGACACCGGCCTGTTTCTGGACCACCGCCTGGTGCGGCAGCTCGTGGGGGAGCACGCGCGAGGCCGACGGGTGCTCAACCTCTTCGGCTACACCGGCACCGCGTCGGTGTACGCGGCCAAGGGGGGCGCGCGGAGCACCACCACGGTGGATCTCTCCAACACGTACGTCGGCTGGGCGCGGAGGAACTTCGCGCTCAACAAGCTGGACGAGCGGCGGAACGAGCTGGTGCGGGCCGACTGCCTGGCCTGGCTCGCCGAGCAGCGGGACCGCTGGGACCTGATCTTCCTCGACCCGCCCACCTTCTCCAACTCCAAGTCCCTGGACCGGAGCTTCGACGTGCAACAGGATCACGCCGAGCTCATCCAGAGCGCCATGGCGCGGCTCGCCCCGGACGGCCTCCTGATCTTCTCTAATAATTATAAGAAATTCAAACTGGACCAGAGCCTGCTCAGCGGCCTGCAGATCGAGGACTACACCCGCCAGACCATCCCCGAGGACTTCAGCCGCAGCCGCCGCATCCACCACTGCTTCCTGATCCGGGCGTAGATCCCGTGCAAACATGCAAATCGGAGGCGTGATGGGGCTCCAGCCACTCCGAGAGGGTGATGAAGGCAGGCCGAGGTGGCCGGCAGGCCGAGGTGGCCCAGGATCTCAGGCTATCACCTCCGTTTTTGTGATGAGAGCCACTACCAGCATTTGTGTTTGCCAGCTAAAGGCACTCGAGCCCTTTGACCGTAACCACTTCGGTTGGCTTCAGTGGCAAGGCCGTGCCATAATCGCGGCATGACCAGGTCTGAGATCATCCTGAGGCTTGAGCGCTTGTCTGAAGAGGAGTTCCATGAGGTTGCTCCCTATCTGGAGGCCGATCTCGAGGCGCCGATGACATGTCGGCACTACATGAGGAGATCGAGGCTGGGCGACAGAGCGCGCGAGCCGAACCGCTGGTGGATGCGTCAGACTTGTATGCCCGGATCCGGAATACCCTATCAAGGGAGGACTAGCGATACGCGATGGTGCCCAGAGTTTCACTCGCCTGTTTCCTGGGTGTGTTCGTCCTGAGTCCGCTGGCTGGATGTGAGTCGCCCTGCGAACGACCGGTGTGCAACGCGTCGGTCTGTGTGTCAGAGTGCGCGTTCTATGAAAGTGTCGGCTACTGTCAGCAGATCTGTTGCCCATAGAATCCGTGTCGAGAACGGCTGTCGCCAGCGACTTCAACGTCTTCTCGCCCGACGATTGTTGGGATGGCGCCTAGCTACTTCACGACGTAGGCGCGCTTGATCACTACGTGGTTCACGGGCGCGTGGGTGTGGACGCCGCGGCGGCGCACGCGGACGTTGCGGATCTTGTCCACCACGTTCATGCCTTTGACGACCTCGCCGAAGACGCAGTAGCCCCAGTTGTTGCCCCAGGTGGTGGGGTGGTCGAGGTTGTAGTTGTCCTGGACGTTGATGAAGAACTGCGCCGTGGCGGTGTGCGGGTCGTTGGTACGGGCCATGGCGACGGTGCCCCGCTTGTTGCTCAGGCGGTTGGTGGCCTCGTTGATGATCGCGGCCCGGGTTGTCTTTTTCTTGTACGACTTGGTGAGCCCGCCGCCCTGGATCATGAAGTTCGACATCACCCGGTGGAAGATGGTGCCGTCGTAGAACTTGCTGTTTACGTACGACAAGAAGTTGGCGGTGGTTTTGGGGGACCGCCTGGTGAACAGCTTGATCTCGATCGTCCCGTGGTTGGTCACGAGGGCGACCACGGTCCCCTTGGCGGCCGTGCCGCCGGGCTTGCCCGCCCGGGCGGTGTGCGCGCCGACGACGAGGGTTAGGGCCAAGGTTGCGGTGATGAGCGTGCGTTTCGTCATGCTTGTCTCCTGCCTGCCGGCGGGCTGCCGGCGGGTTGGTGGTTCTCAGTAGCGGAAGCGGCGGAGCTGCTTCCAGGTGAAGGGGACAGGCCACTGGGGCGTCTGCACGCCCTGGGCCGGATCCAGGCGGTACCACGCCCGGCCGGGCCCGGCCGTGAGCACATGGAGGTCCTGTGCCGGGGTGTATCCCTCGCCCAGGAGCGCGCGCACCTCGCCGGAGCGGTTCCTGGCCACGTCGAGGATCACCACGGCGTGGCCGAGACTCCCCGGGCTGGGCGGGGGCTGGACGAAGAAGTGCCCTGCGGCGAGATCCTTGTAGGCTACGTGCGGCTCCCGGGTGTTGTGGACGGTGCCGGTCATCATGAACATGAAGGTCAGGTAGCGCCGGAAGCTCTGACGTCCGTGGGCGGCGCGCGCCTGCGGGACATAGACGATGCGACGCCCCTGGCGTTGGGGACGGATGCCGCGGCTCCACTGGGCCCACCCGAAGTACTTGCCGCCTGCGTAGCGGAAGCGGGTCTTGTGGGCCTGCTTGCGCCACCAGAGGTACTCGCCGCGCAGCCGCATCAGGGTGTCCATGCACTGCTGTAGGTCCCTGCGCCCCACGTCCAGGTCGATGACGGCCGCGGCCGCAGCCGTGGCGCCCACGAGCTTGCCGCCGGCATGGTCTCGCACCGGGGTGCCCTTGGGCAGCAGCGGCAGGTGGCGCAGCCATTCGGCGTAGGAGTTGGGCTTGACCGTCACCCGCGCGAACCTCGCGGGCGCGGGAAAGCGGGAGGCGACGGACTCGTATGCCGGGCGCCGGCGCGGCCAGGGGTAGCGCTTGGCCGCCTCGGCGGTAGTTGGGACAGCCACTGCCGGGAGCGCCGGTCGGGGCGCCGGCCGCGCTGCCGGCCGGGAGGCGCGAGGCGCGAGGCCGGGGGGGGGCTCGCTTCGCCGCGGCTCCGGCCGCGCGGCCGTGGGCGCGGGGGTGTCGGCTCGCATGGCCGCTGGACGCGGGCTCGTGGCTTCGGGCCTGCTCTCGCCGCACCCGGGAGCGATCAGGGCGAGGGCAAACAGGGCCCGGAAGAGTGTTTCTCGCGTCATGGGGTCGTCTCTTTGCGGCGCAGCTTACCAGAGATCTGCCGCTGGGCGCCAACACCTCGTGTCGGAAGACCTCAGCCCAAGGACAGATAATCACCGTATGGCTTCCGAGCGCGTGTAGGAGTCCAATGTGAGCTACACTTGTGAGCCGTTATCCAGGGCCGACGCCGCCCGTGCGGCGGCAGCCCGCTCCGCTCCAGGCGGACAATAGTCATGTAGGTGCAATGCACCCCCCCGAGAATTGTCCGGATTGAGGCCCCAAGGCGGACAATAGTCATGTAGGTGCAATGCAACCCCCCCGAGAATTGTCCGGTCGCAGGCGTTTTTCGCACAACCTCTCTCGCGTCACAGCCTCCGAAGAATCGGCTGTCCGGCTTCCCGAATTCCTCCCTTCGGACATGGCTGACAACAACGCATGCTCCGCTGGCCGGCACGGACGTGGGGCGAGCTCGCGAACGGCCGGGTGTGCCTGCATTCTATCTTCGCAATAAAAGAAAAACACCGGCACGCCCCGACGTTGGCCGCATCACCCGACGCATGTGCCCGCGCCCCACGCTCGATGTCCGGAGCTTGTCAGCCCCCTGGGGGAGAAGGATGAACGTCGCACCACGATTCGCCGACGAGACGCGCCGCGGAGCCCAAGTACGCGGAATCCCGAAAAACCGGGATCCGCACCGAGGTCCCTCCGCGGATCGGCACCCACGCGCGCGGGCCGATTGACCCGGCTTCGCGCCCCGGGTAGCATCGGAGCCCGGATTCACGCGATGCGCAGCAAAGAGTACGGCACCGGCGAGAGCAAGAAGACCATCCTGCTGGTGGCGCCGCGCCATCCCCGGAACTTCTGGACCCTGGACGGCGCCCTGGAGATCCTCGGGGGCAAGGCGCTGATTCCCAACCTGGCCCTGCAGACGCTGATGGCGCTGACGCCGCCGGACGCGGATGTGCGCTACCTGATGTGCGACGAAAACGTCACGGCCCTCGACGGCGGCGTGGCGTGCGACCTGGTGGCGATTACGGGCTCCACCCTGCACGCGGGCCGGATCCGCGAGCTGTGCGAGCGCTTCGCCGCGCGATCCATCCCCATCGCGCTGGGCGGCACCTACGCCTCCATCCGGCCGGACCTGTGCGCGCCCCTGTGCCAGCACCTCTTCGTCGGCGAGGCGGAGCGCACCTGGCCCCGCTTCCTGCGCGAGTGGCTCGCGGGCGAGGCCGCCCCCCGGTACGAGGAGCCGGAGCGGGTGGACCTCGCCGAGAGCCCGCGCCCCGACTGGTCCCTCGTGGACCCTGCCGACTATGTCAACCTGGCCGTTCAGACCACGCGGGGGTGCCCCCACCAGTGCGACTTCTGTGACGTCATCCAGGTGGTGGGGCGCAAGGTGCGGACCAAGCCCATACCGCACGTAATGGCCGAGCTCGAGGAGGCACACGCCCGGGGCAGCCGGGCCGTGTTCATCGCCGACGACAACCTGCTCGCCAGCCGGCCCTACACGCGGGAGCTGTTGGCGGCGATCGTCGAGTGGAACACCGCAAAGGAAGAGCCGGTGCTGTTCACCGCGCAGATCAGCATGGACGTAGCCGATGACGAAGAGCTGCTGCAGGCTTTTGCCGACGCCCGCTTCCTCAGCTTCTTCCTGGGGCTGGAGTCCATTCGGGACAACTGCCTGGAGGAGGTCGGCAAGCACCACAACGTGCGTCAGGACCCGGCCCGGCGCGTGCGCCGCATCAGCCGTTACGGCATCATCCCGTTCCTGGGCATGATCGTCGGCTTCGACCATGACGACGAGCAGACCTTCGAGGAGCTCGCTGCGTTCATCGAGGAGACCCGCACGCCCACGGTGGCCGTCAGCCTACTCAACGCGCCCTTCGGCACGCCGCTCCACGAGCGGTTGCAGGCGGAGGGGCGTCTGATCGAGGACGACTTCCACGGCGAGTGGCAGCTGCACACCAACATCGTGCCCAAGCAGATGTCCCGGGAAACGTTGATCGGTTCCTACCGGCGGCTCATGCGGGAGCTCTACGAGCCGGCCCGTTTCGGACGTCGCCTACGGGACTGGTTCACGCTGGTGGAGTACCAGTCGCCCCACAGGGCCATGGCGCCCGACGACCTCGACCTCATGGTCCGTATCTTCTCGTTGCTGCGCGCCACCCTTGGAGACGTGGAGGCTGACGCGCGGCGCGCGTTCTTCAAGAGCGTCAAGCAAACGATCCGGGAGCAGCCCCACCCCGTCAGCGCCTTCACCATGCTGCTGGCTCAGTTCCGCCACTTCCACGGCTTTGTGCAATCCCTGTAGACGAACCGGAATCAAGGACAGTATTCGGTCGGCCAGTCTGGGGGAATCACGGGAT
Source organism: bacterium (assembly GCA_043825095.1). Classification (GTDB taxonomy): domain Bacteria; phylum Myxococcota_A; class Polyangia; order HGW-17; family JAJRWW01; genus JBDRSE01. The sequence continues at coordinate 7,657 of JBDRSE010000082.1, read as the reverse complement.
CTTCGCCCGGTGCCTCTACGGCCGTGCCGGTGACGTCGTCGAGGAGGAAGACCCGCGCGCCCGGCCCCACGCCCACCTGGAGCTGCTCGAAGGCGGTCACGTAGAAGTACCCGGTGTGGATGGACTCGTCCGCGGAGACGTACTCGAGGATGACCGTCTTGCGGCCACCGGGGCCGGTGCCGCACTCCACGCAGTACCGGGCGTATACGTCTCCCTGGGTGGGATCGTCGAGGATGAGCTCCCCGTCTGTGGCCCGCACGAGGAGCCCCCCCGGGGGCGTCGGGGTCGCGGTCACCAGGGTCGTGTCGTCAGGGACCGCCAGCACCAGCCGGTCCACGCCGGGATCGTCCCAGAGCGCGTCACCATGGCCCCCGCCGCCGAAGAAGTTGGGCCCGAGCCAGGTGGTGGTCTGCACGTTGTCGTCCACGAACCAGATCGCCAGGTCGTTGCCAAAGCCGCCGAACACCCGGAAGTCGTGGGTGTTGCCCCGCAGCACCACGAGGTCGTCCCCGTCCTGGCCGTCCGTGGCGTCGGTCCGACCGTCTCCCCCGTTGCCGAGATCCACCGCCGCCCGGGAGAGGTCCCGCACGAACACCCAATCGCGCCCCGGCCCGGTGTGAATCGTCGTGGTTTCCACGTCGAAGCTGCCGTCCGGGTTCTCCCCGCACCCCGCCACCACCAGGTCGTTGTCCCGAAGCGCCCCCGTCGCGGTGGAGCCCGTGCGGAAGTCCAGCGCCCAGCTCTGCTGGAACACCAACACGTCCGGCCCGTCCCCGAGGTTCCCGTCGCCGTAGCTGTGCAGCGCGCCCCCCACGCCGAGATCCACGATGTCGGCCCCCGACGAGCCCTCGAAGTAGGCCGCCGCCCCGGAGAAGTCCACCGCGTCCGGGGTGTTCCCCATCAGCCGCCAGCCGTACTGCCGCCCCTGCCCGTCCAGCAGCGGGTCGAAGGTCCCCAGGTTGGTTTCGAAGTTGCGCCAGTTGGCCAGGTCGTCATTTCCGTCGTCCCAGTCCCACTCGCCCGGCGGCAGGATCGGTGTCGGCTGTCCGTTCCCGTCCGGGTGCCCATCGAAGTACTCGTCGTCGAACATCCCGTCCAGCGGGAAGGCCCCTTCCCCCGGCGTCCAGCTCCCGTCCCAGGACCACTCGTTCGGCTCGGGCCACCCCTCCACGGGCTGCACTTGCCCCGCGTCCGGCAGCCCCCCGTCCGCCCCCCCACCACCGTCCCCCCCCCCACCACCGTCGTCATCGCCGCACGCCGCCGCGCCGAGGACGACGCTCAGCGCCAACAGGGACCAGATTCTCAGTGCTCGTCTCATAGCCCTCATCATCCCGGTTTCCCGCGTTTTGCTCAACCCCACTGGCGATCCATCCCCATGGCTGCGCCCATGGCAGCTGCCGGCGCCGCCGGCTGCCGCTTCCGGCCGCCGCTTGACCGCCACCGGCGCGCACGCGATACTTCTCTCACGGCACCCATTGACTGCCTGGAGGCAACCGTGAGGTTTAAAGCGATCACTCTCATCGGCGCACTGTTTCTCCTGCAGGGATCGGCCTGCGGCGACGACGATGGCGCAACGCCCGAGAACGGCTCCCTGTCCTGTCAGGACGGCCTGGACAACGACGGCGACGGCCTCATCGACTGTAACGATCCCGACTGCCTAGTGCAGTCCTGGTGCGCGGCGAACCAGGAAACCCTGGCCATGCAGTGCAGCGACGGGATCGACAACGACAATGACGGCTTCATCGACTGCGAAGACCCGAGCTGCAGCGTGAACGACTTCTGCGAAAACTGCGCCGGCTGCCGCATCGGACCCACCTGCTTCGACAGCGGCATCCGGAACCCGGCCAACCAGTGCCAGACCTGCAAGCCGGAGTCGTCCACAGACGCCTGGACCGACAACGACGGCGCGGGGTGCGACGACGGCTCCTACTGTAACGGCGCCGACACCTGCGCGGCCGGCGCGTGCTCCCAGCACAGCGGAAATCCCTGCACCGCGAACGAGAGCTGTGACGAGACCTCGTTCTGCACCTGCCCCGGCTGTCGGATCGCCGGCGAGTGTATCTTGGATGGCACGGTGAATCCGAACAACGGGTGCCAGGTGTGTGACCAGGCGACCGAAGACGCGACCTGGACCGACGACGACGGCGCCGCCTGCGACGACGGCACTTACTGCAACGGCACCGACACCTGCTCCGGGGGGGCCTGCGGCGCGCACACCGGGGACCCCTGCACCGCCCCGGAGACCTGCGACGAGGGGGGCGAGCAGTGCGTGTGCCCGGGCTGCTCCATCGGCGGCACCTGCTACGTCGACGCCTCGCCGAACCCGAGCAACGAATGCGAAGTCTGCAACGTCTCCGCCTCGACCACCGCCTGGACGAACAACGACGGCGCCGCCTGCAACGACGGCACGTTCTGCAACGGTCCGGACACCTGCTCAGGCGGGACGTGCTCGGTACACCCGGGGGATCCCTGCGTGCCCTTCGGCTGCGACGAGACGAATGACGTGTGTCTGGCCCAGGACATCAACGTGACCGACGGCGTGAACGACCTGCCAGACGGGTCGGGCGTCTACAGCTACGGCCAGGTGGTCGTGGGCGGCGCGCCGCGCCTGCACACCTTCGTCATCGAAAACACGGGCAACCTCGCCCTCACCCTGACGAGCGTCGCGATCACCAGTGGGAACGCGAGCGATTTCACCCTGGACACCGGAGCCATGGTGCTGACCGTGCCCGCGAGCGGTTCCACCACCTTTGACCTCACCTTCGATCCCCAGAGCCTCGGCGCCAAGTCGGTGGAGTTGACCATCCTGAGCGACGACCCCGACGAGGGCACGTACACCCTCACCGCCCAGGGAACCGGCGCCGCGCAGCCCACGAACACCTGGACCAACCTGGGCGCCACGGGGCTGCCCAACGCTCGATTCAACCACTCCCTCGTGCACGTGGGCAACAACACGCTCATCCTGTTCGGCGGCAAGGACGCCTACTCGGACTATCTGTCCGAAACCTGGCAGTTCGACATCGGAACCTCCACCTGGACGCAGCTCTCCCCTGTCGCGAACCCCGGACTGCGAGACGCGCAGGATATGGTTTACGTCGGCGGAGATACTGTGATCCTGTTCGGCGGCAAGGACGACTGGGGCACCGCGCTGGGCGACACCTGGGAGTACGACGTGGCTGCCAACACCTGGACCCAGCTCACTCCCGCGAACGCTCCCGCGATCCGGTTCAAGCACAGGCTGGTCTACATCGGAGGCGACCTCGTCATCCTGTATGGAGGCCGGGACGACTGGGGCACCGCGTACTCTGACACCTGGGAGTACGACGTGGCCGCCAACACCTGGACCCAGCTCACCACGACCGGCACGCCGCCCATGCGGCACGGCCACGGAATGGCCTTCGGCGGCAACAACAACGTCATCCTGCACGGCGGCGTGGATCTGGGGACCTATTCCGTGCTGACCGACACCTGGGAGTACAGCGTGGCCACCTCCACCTGGACCCAAATCGCACCTGCCGCCACACCGGGCCCGCGCATGGCCCACAGCATGGTGTACCTGGACAGCGGGCTCGTGCTGCTGTTCAGCGGCAAGGACGACTACGCGTCGGACCCCATCGCCGGCACGTGGGTCTACAGCGTGTCCGCCCAGACCTGGACGAACATGAGCCCCACCGGGCCGCCTTCCCCCATCTTCTCCTACGGCATCGCCGGGATCGGCACCGGCAGCGCGATCCTGTTCGGCGGCGCGCAGGTCGACACGGGCGGCACCTGGAACACCGCTACGTGGCGCTACGATTACTAGCGCTCCGCCACAGCCAGATAGTCCAGCGCGGGGAGCACGTTCTCCACGTCCGCCTCGAGGCGGGCGGCGCGGGGGCTGAACCAGCGATAGGGGTGGAGCCAGCCCGAGGGCTCCCGGAGGCGCGGGCCGTAGCCGATCTCGAACAGGAACGAGTAGGCGTCGTGGCGCTCGTAAAAGTGGTCGATCTCCGCGCCGCAAGCGGCGAACAGTCGGCTCCGCCGGGCGAGCTGTAGCACCCGGTAGCGCCGCCCGGGCTGGCGGTCGGCCATGGCCGCGGCGATGGCATGCATGGCGTTGAAGTCTTGGGGGCGCTCCCGGTTGCCAGCCCAGGGGGTGTAGATCCACTCGCCAAAGGCGTGCAGCGACGCGACGAAGCCGGGCGCTTCCCGCGCGGCGAGCGCGTCCAAGGCCGCCGCCTCGGGCTCGGACAGCGGAGCGGGGCCCGGCGCGAAGAAGCGCTTCAGCGCGCGATTCAGATAGTACTGCTGGTCCCAGTGCACGCCGAAGTTGCGGTTGAGGTCCACGCCGTGGTCGTTCTTGCGCACGAAACGTCGCTGACCCAGGGCCAAGGCTTGCTCAGCCGCGAGAAATCCGTCGGGGTTGGCGACGGGGACCACGCAGAGCGGACGGTGCTTCCAGCCGTAGAGCCCCTGCGCGGCCCGCTCCACGAGCCGGACCGCGGTGACCACGCCTACGTGCTCCATGGCGTGCAGGTTGGCGATCACCAGCACCGGCGGTCCCAGCGCCCCCGGGTGGGACACCTTCAAGCGCCACAGGGGCTCGCCTCGCACACTGGCTCCGTAGGAGCGGATCCCGACGACCTCCCGGTGATCCCCGAGGATCGTGGCCAGCCGCTGCCACACCTCCCGGTAGCTCCAATGGGGCCGACGCGAAGGCTCCTGGGGCTCCTGCTGGAGCCCAACCCACTCCTCGAAATTCAGCTTCTCTGTCATGACGCGAGCGATGATAGCGGCGACGGCCTGGGAAGGCCAGCGGGAGGTTGCGGTCGACAGGCTGGCGAGAGCGAGACGCCTACGTTATGATCGCTCCGTCACCAGCGGAGAAGACACGATGTACAACCGAACCCTCCCACCTTTTCGGACGGGCGGCGGCGCTGTCGCCGTGCTGCTCTGCCTCGGCCTGCTCATGGGCTGCGGCGACGACGACTCCGGGGCCTCTTGCGACGACCTCGATTGCGGCGCCCACGGCAGCTGCACCGAGATCGGCGACGTGGCGTACTGCGAGTGTGACACCGGCTACACCGGGGATACCTGCGGTGACTGTGACCTCGGCTACGCGCCGGCAGGGGACGAGTGCGTGCTGGACGCGGACCCCTTCTTCGGCACCCCGACCATCGACGGAAATGTGTCCGAGGGCATCGGCGACTGGACCGCTGACCAGCGGGTCGGCACCAACTCCACCGCCACGGACTGGGGCGCCAACGTGATGACCGCGCTCTACGTCGCCTACGACGACACGCACCTGTACCTCGGTGTGGTGGGCTTCGTGGAGTCTCAGAACGCGCTCGTGGTCTACGTGGACACCGACTACGGCGCGTCGAGCCAGGGGCTGCAATCCATCGCCGCTGCCACGGACAACGACGGCGCTCTGGACAACTGCCTCAGCGCCGACCTGACGGTCACCGACACCAGCTTCCGCGCCGACTGGGGCGTGGGCACCAAGGGCATGGCCAGCACGGCGGGGGACGCCATGACCGACGAGGCGGGCTGGCGGAATATCGCCCTGGACGCGGCCGACTTCCCCTGGATCGACGGCGCCCTGCAGTCGGGCACGTCCGGCTTCGAAGCCGCGATCCCCCTCTCCGAGCTCTTCGGCGGTCCACCACCGGCGGGCCGACAGCTCGGGATCTTCGCCCGCCTGGTCAACGAGGACGGCCGGTTCCTCGCCAACCAGACCCTGCCCGCGGACGACCCGGCCGACCCCACGACCGTGAGCCAGGTCGCGGTGATCACCTTCGGCGGATCCGCGGTGGCGTGCAACCACGACGGGACCTGCGACGCGAACGAATCCACGACCACCTGCCCCGACGACTGCCCGTCGGCCACCTGCGACGACGACGGCGTCTGCGAAGCCGGCGAAACCACGGCGAGTTGCCCGAACGACTGTCCACCCGGGAACGAGTGCGGCGACCCGACGGTGTTCCAGTGGGAGGACGCCGTCCTGTACTTCGTGATGGTGGACCGCTTCGCCGATGGAGATGGAGCGAACGACCCGGTTCCCGGAGTGAACGACTTTGCGGCGCAGTACCAGGGCGGCGACTGGGCCGGCGCCGAAGCCCAGCTCGGCTACCTCGCCAACCTGGGCGTGAACACCCTCTGGCTCTCTGCGCCCTACGAGAACCGTAACACCGCCGGTGAGGCCATCGACCCGGCCAGCGATCCGCACATGTACTCCGCCTACCACGGCTACTGGCCCTCCCCGGCCGACATCGACTACTCGGACCCGCAGAACCCCACCCCCGTGCCCGCGGTGGAGAGCCGCCTGGGCACGGCGGCCGAGCTGCACAGCCTCATCGACGCGGCCCACACCGCCGGAATGTACGTGCTCTTCGACTACGTCATGAACCACGTGGACGTCGAGTCGCCCCTGTACCAGAACCACACCGGCTGGTTCGCCAACGACCTGGGCAACACGGTGCTCTGCCCGCCGAACAACTGGGACGACCCCTACTGGGGCACACGCTGTGCCTTTACCAACTACCTGCCGCCCTTCGACTACTATCAGGCCACCGTGCGGGACTGGTCAGTGGCGGACGCCCTGTGGTGGGCCCGGGAGTACGGCATCGACGGATATCGGCTGGACGCCATCAAACACGTGCCCATGGAGTGGCTCACGGATCTGCGCGCGGCGCTGAACGGCGCCTACCCCAGCCCGGCGGGCGGGCGATTTTACCTGGTGGGGGAAACCTATGCCTACGACGATCAGGGCCTGCTCCGGAGCTTCATCGATCCGTCAACCCGTCTGGACGGGCAGTTCGACTTCCCCCTCCGCAAGCGGATCTGTGACGCCCTGTTCGCACGCTCCATGGACCTGAGCTCATTGTTCACCTGGATGGACGGAAACGACACCTTCTACAATCCAGGCACCTTGATGACCACCTGGATCGGGAACCACGACATCCCCCGGGCCATCCACTTCGCCAACGGTCAGATCTCGGACTGCTACCAGGGTTCGAGCCCCGCCAACGGCTGGAATCCGTCGGCGTATCCCCAGCCCACGGACCCGGTGCCCTATGAGCGGCTGGGGCTCGCCTTCGGCATCCTGATGACCACCCGCGGCATCCCGCTCATCTACTACGGGGACGAAATCGGCCTCGCCGGCGGCGGCGATCCGGACAACCGCCGCATGATGCAGTTCACCGGCCTCAACGCCCAGCAGTCCGCGCTCCTCGACCTCGTCACGACCCTGACCCAGATCCGCAGCGACAACGTCGCGCTCCGCCGAGGCACCCGCCAAACCCTCACCTCCGGAACCGACACCTTCGCCTACCGCATGACCGGCTGCGGCCCCACCGAAGACATCTACATCCTCCTGAATCGCGGTGACTCCACGGCGTCGGTAAACGGCTTACCCGCCGGCACCTACACCGAGCTCCTCTCGGACACCACCGTCACCGGCGGCAACCCCCAAGACGTACCCCCCCGGTCGCTCCGCATCTTCAAAGCACAGTAACCGCTCCTGCGCTCACTTCACCCCAGAGCGGAGGCGCGGTTTCGCGAACGAGCGTCCGCGCGCAGTTTTGCTGGCGAGCGCAGCGAGCAAGCAACGGTCTGAGCACGGACCTCGTCGCGAAACGCAAAGCGCCGGAGCGGTCCTCGAATCCCCCACTTGTTC
>JBDRSE010000081.1:0-5679 GCA_043825095.1 bacterium | reverse complement strand
GACACCCAACTCAAACGCACCAGAAGGGCTCGCGGTCTCCACCGCCGGCCGTCGATTTCCAGCGAAAGCATAGCACAATTGAGCTGCCGAGTGGCTCTGCGCCGGCGCCGCACCTGCTCACGCCTCGGCCCGCAGCCGCTGGGCCAGGGCGGTGTGGCGCAGCCGCACCCGGTCATTCCGGATGGCCCGGCGGATCGCCTTGGGCGATCCCACGAGCACGAACAGGTCCCGGGCCCGGGTGATCGCGGTGTAGAGCAGGTTCCGCTGCAGCATCATGTAGTGCTCCCCCAGCAGGGGCAGCACTACGGCCGGATACTCCGAGCCCTGGCTCTTGTGCACGGTGCACGCGTAGGCCAGCACGAGGTTGCCCAGCTCCTCCCGGGCGTACTCCACGGGCCGCCCCTCGAAGGACACGTGCAGGGTCTTGCCCTCCCCGCCCACGGCGGCGACCCGGCCGATGTCCCCGTTGAACACCTCTTTGTCGTAGTCGTTGCGGATCTGCATGACCTTGTCCCCCACCCGCAGCGTCTGCTCCCCTCGGCTCACCTGCGCCCCGCCCGGGTTGAGCACCTCCTGCAGCCGCGCGTTGAGCTGCTCGGTGCCGGTCAGTCCGCGCCGCGTCGGGCTCAGGACCTGGATCCCGTCCACCGAATCGAAGCCGTAGCGCCGCGGGATGCGCTCCACCACCAGCGTCTCCACCAGGGTCTGCGCCCGGGCCGCGTCCTCGGTTTCCACCACGAACAGCTCACCCCGTCCCGAGCTCGCGGGGGGATCGATCCAGCGACCCCGGTTCACCTGGTGCGCACACACCACGATCTGGCTCTGCGCCGCCTGCCGAAACACCTCCGTGAGCTGCACCACCGGCACAACCCCTGAGACGATGATCTGCTGGAGCACCGCGCCCGGCCCCACGGACGGGAGCTGGTCAGCGTCGCCCACCAGGACGAGCCGGGCGCCCTCGGGCAAGGCCCTCACGAGCGAGCACCCCAGGGGCACGTCCAGCATGGAAACCTCGTCCAGGATTACCAGATCGCACTCCAGCGGCCGCTCGGCGTTGCGCTGGAAGCCGCCGGCCCGGGGCGCGAACTCCAGCATCCGGTGGATGGTCCGCGCGGGCCGACCCGTGGCCTCGTGCATGCGCTTGGCCGCCCGGCCCGTGGGCGCCGCCAGCTCGATGCGCAGTCCCTGCCGCTCCAGCACCTCCAGAATGCCGCGAATGATCGTGGTCTTGCCGGTGCCCGGCCCGCCGGTGATCACCACCACGGGCTCTTCCAGGGCCCGCTGCACGGCCCGCCGCTGCTCAGCGGCCAGCTCCAGCCCGAGCTGCGTCTCGACCCACGGCCGCGTGGCCGCCCAGTCCACCCCCGCGCCCCGGACGGCGGAGGACAGCACGCCCCTGAGCCGCCGGGCGAGCTCCCGCTCGAGGTGGTACAGCGCCGGCTTGAAGATCGCGCTCACCGGCGCTCCTCCCGGGCCGTCCTGGGGCTCTGCGATGAGCCGCCCCGCGCCCACCATCCGCTGAAGCTGCTCGCGCACGAGCCCGACGTCCTGCTCCACGAGCTCCGCTGCCCGGTCCATCAGCTCGTCCTCGGGCAGGTACAGATGTCCCTCCTCGGTGGCCTTGCCCAGCTCATAGGTGAGTCCCGCCTGCACCCGGAAGGCCGAGTCCCGTTCGATCCCCAGCTGCTCGGCGATCCGATCGGCAATGAGAAACCCGATGCCGAACACATCGTCCGCCAGCCGGTAGGGATTCTCCTGCACCTTGGCCACCGCGTCGGCGCCGTACTGCTTGTACACCTTCACCGCCCGTCCGGTGGCGAGCCCATGCCCCTGCAAAAACACCATCACCGACCGGATCTCCCGCTGCTCCGAAAACGCCTGCTGGATCGCCCGGGCTCGCTTGGGGCCGATGCCCTCCACCTCGGCGAGCCGCTCGGGCGACCGCTCGATCACCTCCAGGGTTTCGTCCCCAAAGGCCTCCACCAGTCGCGCCGCCAGGCCGGCCCCGATGCCCTTGACCATGCCCGAGCCCAGGTACTTCCGAATCCCCTCCTCCGACGTGGGCACCCGCAGCTCGAAGGCCGACACCCGGAGCTGGGGACCCCACTTCTTGTCCGTCACCCACTCCCCGGTCAGCCGCACCGGATCCCCGGGCTTGATCCCGTACATGGGCCCGGCGGCCCGAATGGTCCGGCTCTCCCCCAGCACCGCCACCCGTACCGCGGTCCAGCCGTTCTCCTCGTTGGCAAAGTAGACGTGATCAATCACCCCGTCGACCCGCTCCCCGGCCGGTGGCCGCGCGTCGTCCAGCCGCCTCTGCACCGGCCCGCGCCCGGCACCAGACCTTCGGGACAGCCGCCCCGCGCCGGAAGAATGTCGATCGTCGGTCGTCATAGTCGTAGGCGCCCCAGTCTTACACAATCTCCAGGGACCGTCGATTCCCATCGCTTCCCGTTGCCTCCCAGCGATCCCCATCGCTTCCCAGCGCCTCCCAGCGATCTCCGTCGATTCCGGACTAGACAGCCCCCCATCCGCCGGTTATGTTCACGCCCCATGTCAACGGACAACGAAAAATCCGAAGCCCGACCCGGCCCCCGGGGCGGCGGCGCCGCCAAGGGCGCCAAGGGCGCGGCGGACGAAAAACCCAAGACCGGCCTCAACCGGCTCCCCGGCTACCTCCGCGAGGACCTCGGCCTGCCCGACTGGCTCGCCAGCTCCGCCGTCATCGTCGCCGGCGGCGTGCTCATGTGCCTCCTGCTCGTGATCCTGATCCAGATCTTCCCCGGGTAGTCCCCACGCGCAGCGGTCCCGATCGAGGTCGTCGATGCGGCGGCGATCGCCGGTGGGAGATGCTGTCGCCGACGCCGCGCCGAACGGTCTACAGCGAGTGCGCCGGGCGGTGGGGCGGGGGGGGTGGGGCGGGGCGGTAGGGATTGGAGTGCGTGAAGGGCACGAGCTTCTTCGCGGACTGACTGCCGACCTCGATGTGCACACGGAGCTTGTAGGAGCCGGCGGCCACGCGGAGCCCCTTGATGGGGATGTTGAACTTCTCGATCATGGAGACCGTGCGGCGCTGGAAGGGGCCGAAGCTCTGGTAGATGCGCACGCCGGAGTGGGGGTCCACGAGATCGATGCGGATGGTGTAGAGCTGGCGGGCCTTGACGGCGGTGAGGCCGAAGCGGCACTTGAGCCAGAGGTAGGTGGCGCCCTGCCGGTACCGGTGCCTGGCCTTGAGGGCCTTGTCCCAGGAGCTGGGCTCCCAGGACGGGAAGGCGTCCAGCAGGGACACCGGCGAGTTTAAGTACCTCATCATGCGCTGGATCAGCTGCTGATCCTGGCGGAGAAGGTTCTCGAAGAAATAGATGTTGGCCTTCAGGGTCCGGTACTTCGCGCGGAACTCGATGGCGGTGCGCAGGGTTCTCTGCAGCGTGGCGACCTGGCTCTCGAGCTGCTTGATCTCGCGCTCCCGCGGTCCGGCCGCGGCGGTGGGGGCGAAGGAGACAACGAGCAGCAGCGCGACGAGGGCGATGGTGATTCGTTTCGTCATGACTAGTTCCTCCCCCGGGTCGGCGGGGCCTGCACCACCTCGAAGGGCTTGTCCTCCCACGCGTGGTACTGGCGATAGCGCGGCGTGGTCACGAGGATCCAGACCCGCAGCACGTACTTGCCGGGGAGCAGTCCGCTGTCGAGCCCCTTGAGCTCGGTCGTGTCCTTGCCGCCGAACCGGCCGGTGGCCCGTTTGAGCTTCTGACGGTACCGGAACGCCGTGCGCAGCGGGATGGCGCGATACCCGACCTTGCCGTCGGCACCCGTGCGGTAGACGTCTCCGCCCACCAAGAGCTGGCCGTCGGGGACGATGAAGGACTTGTCCACCTGGTACGTGCCCTGAATCATGAATTTCTTGGGGTTGAGCTCCCCGCGCTTCACCCCCCGGGAGCGCACCCGGAGCCGGGTGATCTTCACCTTGGCCTCGTCCTTGGACCGCCAGGTCCCGGCCGGCGGCGCGCTCACCATGGGGGAAACCCGTGAGACCTGCACGGTGGCGTAGTACTCTCGCCGCAACCAGTTCTTGTTCTTCACCTTCAAGGTGGCGCGCACCTCGTACCAGCCGGGGCTGAGGCCGAGGCCGGTGATGCGCCGCCGAAACCGGGTGCTCGCGAACCGGAACCGCTGATACCCGCGGGACCAGGACCAGTTCGTGTGGTAGTAGAACGTTCGCTCCCGGCCCATGAAGTCGTAGCCGCTGATCCGCCAGTCGATGGCGTAGTACTCCTTGCCCACCAGATTCCGCGGAACCCAGAAGTTGGCGTAAAGGAAGAAGTCGTCGCCGTCCGCCTGATTCACCCGGGACAGGCATTTCTGCCAGTCATCGGTGTCGGCGGACCAGATCCGCGTGATCCCGAAGCCGTTGTACACGTCGTGGTGCAGGCTCAGCGGGCTCTTGCCGAAGAGCCGGACGATCTTGTTCCACTGGCTCTGGAAGGCGACCTTCTTCGCCCGGTAGGTCTGGCTGTAGCGCCGCTGGCGATCCGCCTCGGCCATGCCGTCGGCCTGCAGCTTGGGCAGCACGGTGCGCAGCGCCTCGAGCTTGTTCTTGAGCTCCTTGATGCGTCGCTCCTGGGCCCGGCGCGCGCGGCTGTACTTCCAGATCCGCCGGAGCATCTTGGGATTGAGCTGCTTGTTGACAACCTCGTCTCCCGAGCCGGGGCCCTCGGCCGCCGCGGTCAGCGGCCAGCCGAGCGCAGCGCCGGCCGCGAACAGCAGCGCAAGTCGTGTGGTCCGTCCGAGCATCGTCACTCCTGTCGTCTGTGTTTCCCCGGGGGTCTGCGAGCTACTTCTTCGCGTCGTGCGCGCAGCGGAACCCGAGGAACCTGTACACCGCAAGCTTCTTCGATTTGGGGTTCTCGTGCCCGTAGTTGAACACGCGGTAGGTGGCGGTGAGCTGGTTCGCCTTTTTCGTCTCCGCGCCGCCCCCCCGGATCACGTATTGGGTGCCAAAGGCTTTTCCGGCCTTGCTGCCCTTGTAGGGCTTGTATCGGTCCGCCACCCACTCCCACGCGTTGCCCACCAGGTGGTAGAAGCCGCCGACGGCGCTGCCCGAGCGCACCGGCTGCAGCTCCGAGGGCTTGGTCACGCTGGACACCACCTTCTCGGCGTCGAACTTGTCCCCCCACGGATAGAGGTGCCGGTGCTCGGCGCCCCGGGCCGCGTACTCCCACTCCGGCTCGGAAGGCAGCCGCTTGCCGAGGGCCCGGCAGTACGCCCCGGCCTCCGTCCAGGTGATCGAGGTCACGGGCAGATCCGTGGGCGGGGGCGGCGTGCGGGTCGCCCAGGGGGAGCGGGCCTTCCGGCCCGGACCGGCGAGGTAGCGCGCATACTGCGCGCGGCTGACCTCGGTCGGATCCAGGTAGAAATCGCCGACCTCGATCCCCTTCTGGGGCGGCGCTTCGGTCTTGCTGCCATCCTCTCGGCCCATGGTGAACTTGCCGCCCTTGACCAGGATCATGCTCTTGGTCGGGTCCTTTTTCAGTGCCGGTTCGCCGGTCTTCATCCCGGGCGTATCCATGCCGGGCTTGTCCATCCCGCCCAACATGCCGGGCGTATCCATGCCGGGCGTATCCATGCCGGGCGTATCCATGCCGGGCGTATCCATGCCGGGCGTATCCATGCCGGGCGTAT
>JBDRSE010000080.1:0-14424 GCA_043825095.1 bacterium | reverse complement strand
CAGTCGACTCTTGGCCGGCCCGAGCTTGAGCTTGAAGATCAGCCGCCGGGCCGACCGGATGCGCCTGAGCATGTCCAGCATCATTGCGTGCGGCTCGTCCGGCTTGCCCCGATCGACCACGGTCCACTTGGTGGTCATGCCGCGCGGGTCCTGCTCGACCTCCTGCAGCACCTGCGCGGCCATGTTCCAGGCCCTCCCGGTGGAGACGATGACGACGGCGCCGTAGGTGTGTTTCTTTGGCTGGGCCTGTCCTTCGGTCGGGAGAAGCGCGAGCGCCAGCAAGGGTCCGATGGGGAGGGCGATGGATGAGCGCATGCGGCGATTATACGAAGACTCGTCCGCTCGGGTCAACGCTCCCCGCGGATGGTTTACGGGGGTGCTATTTGCGGCACCTCCCGAGCGCAGCGCGGGTTCCCCCGGAGGGGGCGGAGGGGGCGAGCTGAGTCGCGCAGCGACGGATTGATCTCCGGGAAGTCGATCAACGCCACCGCGACGTGTCCCACCGCTGGTCCGATTCCGAGGACCGTTGCACCTGAGGCGCGCTGGACCCGACTCCTGGGAACCGCGCCCCCGACCCTACCCAGCGCCGCGCCTCACCAGTAGATGCTATCGTCCCAGGGAAGATCGGCCTGGGCGGCGAGCAGCGCCAAGACCACCGTGCGGCTGCGCAGCTCCCCTGATCGAAGTCGCTGCACGTTCGCGCCGCCGAACAGCTCCTTGACCAGCCGATCCTGGTCCGCGAAGAGCCCCACCGCCTCGTGGAACACGGCCCGGTGATCCGGCGGATCCCGGCGCAGCGCCGCCAGGGCACTGGCGAACCGGTTCTCACGAAGGCGTCGGTAGTGCGGGCGGAGCCGCTCTCGATCCTCGCGTGTGAGCCCCAGCGCGTCGCCGAAGCGATCCACCTCCCGGCCCAGATCCCGCGTCATCTGCTCGCGATTCCCGAGGCTCTTGACGAGGGAGGCCGTGAGGTCGGCGCGCCTGCGCGTCCACTCCCGACGCAGGCTCTCTTGGGCGACCTCGCACAGTGCCCGTCGCTGCGCCGCTTTGTCCGTATCCGCGGCTGTCGGCACGGACGGGCCAACCGGAACCGGCGGCTGCGGCGTCCTGGCCGGGGAACGGCGAAGCGTTCCATGCTGAGCGTTGCGATAGGTGCGGAAGACGCGGTGAAGGTGCTGTTGGCGCAGGAGACGCAAGGCCGCACAGCACGTCGCCCCGCCCTCGGCGGGGCCTCCCTGACAGGTCCCCTTCGTGGGGCCGTATCGGGGGCCTCGCCGCAGCAGCAGGAAGCCGTTTCCGGCCAGCGACAGCACCAGAGCCAAGAGTAAGATCGTCGACCACCGTTTCGACATGGAAGCCCTCACGCACTCGGAGGTGCATCGAATCTTTGCACTCCCCGGGCCCGGGCGCAATCGAGCGCGCCCCAAAAAAACGACGGGCGCCCCCGCTGTGGGGGCGCCCGTGTCGCGCCAAGAAGGATTCGAACCTCCGACCCTCGGTTCCGTAGACCGATGCTCTATCCAGCTGAGCTATTGGCGCACAAACTCCGTTTCTCTGAGCGGAGAGCGAGGGATTCGAACCCTCGGTAGGTTTCCCTACACTCGCTTAGCAGGCGAGCACCTTCGGCCACTCGGTCAGCTCTCCACAAGTGATTCAATTATCAAGCGGAGGAGGAGGGATTCGAACCCCCGGAGCTCTCGCTCTGCGGTTTTCAAGACCGCCGCCTTCGACCACTCGGCCACTCCTCCGAACCGCCTGCCGAGCCGCCTGTTCCGGCGACAGGGGGCAATATATACACAAGGAATTACTGTGTGTAAAGGGGGTCTGACAAGGTCGAACCGCTTCGTAGCCATTGACCCCCGGCCCGGGCCGAAGTTAAAAAGCACTCGCCAGGGTACCCGCTTTTGTCGGTGGAGTCACCGACCTGCACAGACATCCCCCTTGGCCCGGAGCCGGTACATGTTGGATCGCAAGCTGCTCGCAATGGACCCGGATGGTTGCAGGGCATCCCTCGCCCGCCGCGGGGAGGCGGTGCTGGCCGAGCTGGAGCCTTTTTTCGAGCTCGAGTCCGAGTGGAAGGTTCTCAAGTCTGAAACCGACACCCAGAAGCACGAGCTCAAGCTGGCGGGGCGGGGCTTCCAGGGGCTGGACCCCAGGGGTGACGAGGCCACGGAGCTCCGGAAACGATTGGGAGGGCTGTCCGACGAGATCAAACAGGCCGAACACCGACTCCGGGAGATCGAGGAAACTCGAGAGCAGCTCCTCATGGGGCTTCCGAACTTCCCGGACCCCCAGACCCCGGACGGGGTGTCCGAAGAAGACAACGTGGAGGTCGCGCGCTGGGGCGAGCCCCGGAGCTTCGATTTCGAGCCCCGCCCCCACTGGGACGTCGGCGAGGGACTCGGCATTCTGGACTTCGAGGCCGCGACGCGAATGTCCGGCGCCCGCTTTGCCGTGCTTCGCGGCGCCGGTGCCCGTTTGGAGCGCGCCCTGGCCCAGCTGATGCTCACGCTGGCTCTGGAGCGGGGCTACCTCGAGGTGCAGCCCCCTCTGCTCGTGAAGCGCCACGCCATGGAGGGCACCGGCCAGCTGCCCAAGTTCGCACAGGAGGCCTTCCAGACCACCGGCGAGCCAGAATTTTACCTGATTCCCACGGCCGAGGTCCCGCTGGTCAACCTGCACCGGGAGGAGATCCTGGATCCGGCGCAGCTCCCCCTCCGGTACGTGGCCCACACGCCGTGCTTTCGCGCGGAGGCGGGCTCCTACGGCAAGGACGTGCGGGGGTTGATCCGCCAGCACCAGTTCAACAAGGTGGAGCTGGTCAAGCTGACCACTCCGGAAACCTCGGCCGAGGAGCTCGAGTCCCTCCGCGCCGACGCCGAAGCCGTGCTGCGCACGCTCGAGCTCCCCTTCCGGACGGTGCGGCTGTGCGCCGGAGACATGGGGTTCTCCGCCGCGATGACCTACGATCTGGAGGTGTGGCTGCCCGGGCAGCAGACCTATCGCGAGATCTCCTCCTGCTCGAGCTGCGGTGATTTCCAGGCCCGGCGGGCGGGGATCCGCTATCGCAGCGCGCCAAAGAAAAACCGCTACGTGCACACCCTGAACGGCTCGGCCCTCGCCGTGGGTCGCACCCTGATCGCTCTGCTGGAGAACTATCAGCAACGGGACGGCTCCGTGGCGATACCCGATGCGCTCCGACCCTACCTCGGCGGCCTGAAGATCATCGAAAAAACCGCGTAACCGTTCACGTGGTAGACGGCACAGCACCTCCGCGCGCCCCGTGAACAAACACAATCCGGGTTCGATCGTTCAGAGCTTGTCGACGATGACGATTTCACTGGGGACCTTGTAGAGCGACAGCCGGGACGCGCAGTGACCGGTCAGCCGCTCGGGGCTCACCTTACTCCTCAAGGTGACCCGAGCCTGGAGCACGAGCCCATCCCCCGCCGATTGGGCTGACGAACCGGGTGCCATCTCCACCGCCGCATCCTCCACGGCCCGATGCGCCCGCAGCGCCTGGCGAACCTCGTCCAGGGACACGAGCAGCCCCTCCACGGACCGCAGGTCGTCGGCCCGGGGCTGCAGCTTGAGGCGTCCGTGCCCGTCGAGATTCGCCTGCTCGGCGGTGTCCCACCACTGCTCGGCCGAGGCAACCGACACGCTCGGGCCCCGCACCTCGAGGCGCCCTCGCCGCCCTGGAGCGACGGGCTTGCCCTTGGGGTTCCGCAACCGGACCTCCACGCCCTCGACAGGGCAGCCGACGGTGTGAGGGCTCCTGCCGTCCCGATCCAGGGCGACCAGGCCTGTTTCAGCGCGGTGATACCCGCCGCGGACTCGCACCTTGAACAGCCGGTGGAAGGCATGTCCCAACCCTCGCCCCACCGCGCCCTCCGCACACACGAACCGCGTGGCGGCCGACACCGGGCGCGCCAGCGGAAGCTCGCAGAACTCCTGCAGCAGCGAGCGGCTCACCGGAACGATCGTGAGCTCGGAATCCCGGACCCGCAGCATGGCGCGCCGGCCAGAGAGATCGTCGTCCAGATGGAGCTGCGCGCCGTATCCAACGGTCATGGTGAGGCTCAGCACGAGCCCGAACGGGTGGTGGAAGGGGAGCGTCGCACCGATGCGATCACCCTCCGACACCCCAAGGGCGAGGGCGATGTTCTCCGCCTCGGCGGCGAGCTGTTCCGTGGTGCGGTGCACGGCCCGATAGGTGGACCCGGGCCCAGGGCTCACGAACACCAGGCTCGTGCCGTCCTCCTGTCGCTTTCGCCGG
This sequence comes from bacterium, assembly GCA_043825095.1. Lineage (GTDB taxonomy): Bacteria > Myxococcota_A > Polyangia > HGW-17 > JAJRWW01 > JBDRSE01. The sequence continues at coordinate 10,145 of JBDRSE010000080.1, read as the reverse complement.
GGGTACAGGGCGCACGAGAGCAACGAACCCTGCAGCCGCAAACGCGCCGACAGGGCCGGGCTCTCGGACGCTCGCTCAGCATCGCTGCGATCCAGCACCATGGCCCCCGGGCGGGTAATCAACGCTCGAAGCGGCACCAGCTTCTGGATCGCGTCCAGCTCCTGGCCGCTGCACAGCGGCGCCACGGGCACCAGCGCGGCGCCCAGCCGACTGAGTGCCACGGCGATCACCGGATAGTCAGACACGTTGCCCAGCATCACGCCAACGGCGTCACCTCGCTCCACCCCGATGGCCTGCAGCTCATTGGCGCGCCGAGCGGCGCGGTGCAGCAGGCCCCGAAAGCTCAGGTACGTATCCCGCTGCACCACGGCGTGTGCTGCTCCGCGATGGCGGACGGCATCTTCCAACCACCTTGAAATCATAGGTGTTTTTCGCTGACGGACTGCCGGTGCCGAGGTCTGCTGCCTTCCATGCGTCTCAGTGTACTGCGCCCCACCCGAGGGTGCAACCTTGCGAGCCGCAGGGAACCGGGGCATAGTTCTGTCCGGTTCAGGCAACACCATGCGAATCAGCGCGTTCCAGTTCACCCCGTCCTTCGGAGACGTCCCAGAAAACCTGAGGTGCATCACCGCCCGGCTGGCGGGTGTGGAGGCGGACCTGGTCGTGCTCCCGGAGCTCTGCACCACGGGGTACCAACTGACCTCCGGCGAGCTGGAGCGCCTGGCCGAGCCCTTTCCCGGCGGGGCCACATCCGACGCGCTGCTGGCCCTCGCAGACCGGGAGGACACCTACCTGGTGGCCGGGGTGGCGGAACGGGACGGGGATCGCTTCTATAACAGCGCCGTGCTGGTCGGGCCGGGCGGCCACGTCGCCACCTACCGCAAGACGCACCTGTTCGCCGCGGAGAAAGACCTCTTCGAGCCGGGGGACACCGGTTTTTCGGTGCACGAGGTGCGCGGCTGCAAGGTCGGGATGATGGTCTGCTTCGACTGGATCTTCCCGGAATCCATGCGCTGTCTGGCTCTGCTCGGCGCGGACGTGGTCGCCCACTGTGCGAACCTCGTCCTGCCCTGGTGCCAGCGCTCCATGCCGCTGCGGTGTCTGGAAAACGGTTTGTTCGCGATCACGGCCAACCGCTGCGGCACCGAGGCGCGAACCTCGGAGACGCTCCGTTTCACCGGAGCGAGCCAAGTTGTGAGCCCCCGGGGAGAGGTCCTGGCCCACGCGCCCGAGGCGGAAGACCACCTCCTCACCCTGCGGATCGACCCGGCCGAGGCTCGCGACAAGTGGCTGACAACCAACAACCATCTGCTACAAGACCGGCGGCCGGCACTCTACACCGCGCTTGCATCCAAGGGCGGGCCGAAGTAATACACGCACCACAGCCTCGGTGTGAACCCCTGCGCCGGCAGCCTCGCGCCGGCGGGCACCGAGCCCCGCGCAGCCGACGCTGTGCCGGTAACAGGGAGGTGGGCAATTGGGCATCAAGTCGTTTTTCAGCCGCGAGAACAGGCACGCGCGCGGCATCGCCAAGCTCGCTCGCACGGTGGCAAACCCCAAGGCCGCCGGCGAGGACCGCTGGGCAGCGATGCTGGACCTGGCCAAGGACGGCACGTCCGAAGCAATTCACGCCTTGCTGTGCCGCTACACCTACACCGCAGAAGTGGGCACACGCTCCCGGGTCACCGACGAGCAGGAGAAGACCCTCGTCTACGACCTGATCACAGAGCGGGGCGAGTCTGCCCTGTCCGAAGTCCGCAAGTTCCTGCTCTCAGAAGAGGGCCCTTCCGGAGCGCCCAAGCAATCCATCTCCTTCGCCCTGCGCATCCTCGACAAGATCTCCCCCGACCAGGACACCACCTGGGACGCCGTCGCCATGGTCATCGAAGCCAACGAGCCCGGCTATGAGCGGGACCCGTCCCGGAAAATCGAGACCCTGACCTTCCTGGGCGAGTGGAAGAAGGACCCCCGGGTCACCGACGCGATCCTCGGGTACTTGGACGACGCCGACGAGGGAGTGCGATTCCACACGGCCGAGGCGCTGCTCAAGCAGGGCTTTGAGAGCTGCAAGGCACCGCTGTTGATGATCCTCGAGGAGCAGGACGAGTCGTACCAGATGCGGAACCGCATCCTCTCGGGGTTCATCGACAACGGCTGGATCAGTGAGATCGATCCCTTTCTGGAGAACCTCGACGAGCCGGGGCTCATGCAGGCCGTCGAAAGCCTGGTCAACCTCCCCGACGCCAATGCGGCCCGCGATCCGCTGGTCAGAGTCGCCGAGGCCAAGCACGCCTCCGAGCGGGTCAAGTCCCGGGCGGCCGAGTGGTTCGTCATCACCGGCGCCTCCACCCACGGCATGCGCGGCCGGTTGGAAAAGGTCCTGCCCAAGGGCTACAAAGTCGCCAAGAAGCGGGTGGACCGCTTCCCTGAGGCCATGCGGGAGCCCTACATCACCCTGGCCATCGACACCCTCATCGACGCGAACGACCCGGAGAGCTCCTTCGCCGCACTGATCCGCCTGATCCGCAACAGCGAGATCTCCGAGAGCGTCTACGTGCGCACCGTGGAGTTTCTGGCCATGCGTCAGTGGACCGTGGACAAGCAGCTGGAGAAGGCTGTCCGCAAGGCGCTGCCCAAGGGGTATGGAATCGACGGCGGCACCATCCGCCGCATCATCGAGGAGATGGACGAGCCCTTCCTCACCGCCGCCGGAGACAACCTCCTGGACTTCGCCAGCGACCAGGAGGACGAGGCGGTGGAGCAGCTGATTGAGATTCTGATCAACTACAACTCCGACGAGCGGGTGCGCGACCGGATCCTCGACCGGTTCGATCGCGAAGAGTGGTCGGTGCTCGGCTTCCACAAGGAGATCGAGCGTCGGCTGCCCAAGGAGTTCAAGATCCACGTCGTGAACCACGGACAGGAATACCGGATCGTGCGCGTGCTCGCGCGGATCTAACAAGGAATGGACTCCATGACACAACGAATCCCCATGACCCCCACCGGACGGGATATCCTCCGCGCCGAGCTGAAGCAGATCCTCGAGGTGGAAAGACCCCAGAACGTCCAGGACATCGAGGAGGCCCGGGCGCACGGCGATCTCTCCGAGAACGCTGAGTACCACGCCGCCAAGGAGCGGCAGGCCTACCTCGACGCCCGCATGAAGGAGGTCAAGGGGCGGCTGTCCCTGGCCGAGGTGATCGATCCGAAGACCCTGAGCGGGGAGCGGGTCGTCTTCGGTGCCACCGTGACCCTGGAAGATGCCAAGACCGGCGATGAGGTGATCTACACCATCGTTGGAGAGGACGAGGCAGACGCCAAGAAGGGGCTCATCTCCATCACCTCGCCCCTGGCCCGGGCGCTGATCGGCAAAGAGATCGACGCCACCGTGCGGTTCCAGGCCCCCGGGGGGATGAAGGTGTTCGAGCTGGTGGACGTCTCCTTCGGCGAGGAGCAGGATTGACCGGACTTGCGGAACTTGAGGCCCCTGGGCAGCCGGGGTAGAATCGAACACTCACGCACTCGAGGATAACCATGCGTTTCGGCAAGGGTTGGTTCACACTACTATTACTACTGTTCGCGCTGGCAGCCGGCTGCAAGCAGGGCGAGGGCGAACGGTGTGAGGTCGATTGGGATTGCGGGGACGGACTGGAGTGCTGCTCCGGCAGCAACACCTGCCAGAGCTCGTGCACCAGTCAAAACGACGGCGGCGTCGACGCGGCCGTGCAGAACGACGCGGCGCTACAACAGGACGCGGAGCTGCAACAGGACGCGGAGCTGCAACAGGACGCAGAAATGAGCCTGGACGCCTCCGTCACCCAGGACGCCTCGCCATGAAGAACGCAACCATCGTCAGCGTGCTTCTCGCAGCCGTCGCCGCGACCCCCCTGGGCGGCTGCAAGCAGAAGGAAGGCAAGGCCTGCCAGACCGCCTCCGACTGCGCCAAGGAGCTGGTGTGCTGCTTCGACGGCGCCGGCTCTGTGAGCTCTCTGGGCACCTGCGTCACGGAACTGGCCTGCTATCCCATCGACGCGACCGTCGACGCGGCCTCGCAGGATGCGGACGTGCAGCAGGACGTCGCCGTGCAGCAGGACGCCGAGCTCCAGCAGGACGCCGAGCTCTCACAGGACGCGTCCGTGACCCAGGACGCCTCACCCTGACCCACGCCGTGTTCTGGGTTCGCGCACCGCTCCTCCTCTGTTTCGCCGTCACGCTGGTCGCGCTCCGAGGTCCGGCCCGCGCGGACGTGCGGTCCGGCCGGCTCTCGGGGGGCCGCCCCAAGCCCGCCAAGATGATCACCGTCCCGGGGGGCTGGTTCCGAAAGGGTACGACCATGGTCGCGGCCCATCGCGCGCTCAAACGGTTCGAGCGGACCGAGGTGCGGCAGAGCATCAAGACCCAGATCAGCACCCTGTTGGTCGAGGAAACGCCGGAGCGGAGGATTTATGTCTCGACCTTCCGGATCGACCGCCTGGAGGTCACCCGCGCCGAGTACCGCCGGTGCGTGGCGCGGGGTCGGTGCAAGGCGATCCCCCTGCCCAGCAAGCTCGGCCACTTCCGCAGCCCCCGGGCGCCCATGATCAACGTGACCTGGCACGAAGCGGTGCAGTACTGCCAGTTCGTCGGCAAGCGGCTTCCCACCGAGGCGGAGTGGGAGAAGGCGGCGCGTGGACCCCTGGGCCGCAGCTGGCCCTGGGGAGATCGCTGGCACGAGCGTGGGTGCAACCACGGCACGATCCACCCGGTTCAAGACATGTTCCACGGCAGCGCCACCGACGGGTTCTTCTGGATCGCCCCGGTGGGCCGCATGAGCCGGGACCGCAGCTTCTACGGCGTGCTGGACCTGGCGGGCAACGCCGCAGAGTGGGTGGCCGACTGGTACCGATTCCGCCACTGGTCCACGGGAAAGATCAGCCGACACAACCCCACGGGTCCCAGCGGCGGCCACGGCCGACTGGTCAAGGGCGGCAGCTGGCGTCGCCTCCGCATCATGTCCCGCGCGGCGGCCAAGCGGTGGCTGGGCGCCGACAAGCGTGAGCCGGACGTGGGCTTCCGCTGTGCCCGCCGTTGACAGTCGCGCCGACCGTCTGTAGCTTTGAGTCCATGCGAAGGCCGCTGCTCTGGTTTCTCCTCTGTGCCGCCCTCGGACTCAGCGCCTGTAGCGGCGGGGACTCCGTGGAGGACGGGTGCAAGACCCGGGACGACTGCCCGCGGCCGGACCGGCAGATCTGCGAGGTGGCCACCGGCGTGTGCGTCGGCTTCACCAGCCCCCCCGGCGCAGTGGATGGCGGGGACGACGAAGGCGTCGACGCCGGCGCCGACGGCGGTTGAGATTGCGCGCCGCTCTCGACTTTCCCCGCAGGGGGAGGTGTTCACGGGAATGCTATTTGCGGCACCTCCCGAGCGTAGCGAGGTTCCCCCGGAGGGGGCGGAGGGGGCGGAGTGAGCCACGAAGTGGCGGATCGATCTCCGGGGCCCCTTTGCTCGGTGCCGATCTCAGAGTGACTGCTCCGCCGCTCCGCGGCGGAAGACTCCCCTCCCGTCCCCTCAAGGGGTAGCCCGACAGCGGGGGGCGCTGCGCCGTCTACCACAGGAACGGTTACCACAGGGGTTTGGTCGTTACGGGGGGCACTGCTCCGACGCGTCGACGGTCGGCACTGTCAGCGCGTAGGCCGGCTGGATCCCGACGCCGACCCTGACGTCGTACTGTGCGCAGTACCGGCGCTCACTGGATGCATCGTACCCTTCCAGCAGTAGCTGATACGCACCCGGTTCCAGGTCCGACAGGAACACCGAAGAATCGAGGCACGTTGAGGTTTCAGGGTAGCCGGCCAGCGGGCTGGCGTCCCGCGTGAGCGTGACCGTTCGATCCACCACGGCCGGCAAGGCCGCCGAACAGCCCGTCATATCGCTGCCCCAGTAGGCGCGAAAGCCGAGCTCGCCGCGCATGTTCTCGAAGTCATGGAACGCCTCCAAGGGGAAGTCCACGGTGACGACGTTGTCCATGCCTTGAACCACGTCGAGCTCCACCTGCTGCATCTCGGCCAGCGGCGTGGCCTCGGCGCTGCGGATCTCGAGCCAGGCGTCGTAGGTCCCAGGCAGCAGCGGCTCGGCGAGCGGATCGTCCATGAACTCCTTCACATGACTCGTGCAGAACACCGCGGGATCCTCGCCGAGATAGCCCTGAGCCCCTTCGAGATACACCGCCACATAGGTGGCGTTCACGTCGTTGCAGGTGTCAAAGGACTGGCCCGGCAGCAGGAAGGACTCGCCCCCGATTGTCCACCGGATGATCACCTTGGTGAAATGTACCTCCCGCAGCTCGCAGGCGGCGCTGCAGCTGGAGTTGTCGTCGCCGTTGACGCGATAGCAGCTCGCCGGCAGGTTGTTGGGATCTGTGCCGCAGTCGCACTCTTCGTTCCGTTCCACGAGCCCGTTCCCGCACACGCCCACGTCGCCGCCCGTGCAACCCAACAGGCCAAACCCCATCGCCAATGTCAGCAGGAAGGCGCTGGATCCGCTGGCTCGATACCCCGTGCTGGTCGTCGTCATCTTAGGTCTGCTCCAATGGTCTACCCGCGTCCGCGGGATCGAGTCGTTCGAAATCCCATTCCTACGACGCCCGCACCGGGCCTGTCAACTCACAGTGCACCCTGGGCGCAGCCCCGATCCACGGGAACCGCACCCGCGCCCAACCGTGGGGCTTGTCTTTCTGCGAATTGCAACGTAGGCTTTTTGCACCAAAATCGACAAGCGAGGCGAGCCATGGGCCTGGTGATTGAAAAGCTGTTACGATCGACAGAGTTAAACGAAGCGGAACGAGACGTGTGCCTTCGAGGCATCGCGCAGATGGCCATGGCGGACGGCGTCGAGGATCCCCGGGAGCGGGCGTATCTCGACAAGTTCGTCGACGAGTTCTTCCCTGACACCGATCCCACCGACGATGCGTGGAACGCCCCGGTGTCCAACGAGGATCTCGCCAAGCTGACCAGCGACGAGGCCCGGCAGTGCTTCCTGGGCTACGCCTTCATCACTGCCTACGTGGACGAGGAGTTCGTCCAGGCGGAGGAGGACCTGCTCAACAAGTGGGCGGAGCACCTCGTGGACAGCGCCACCAAGGAAGACATCGCCACCTCGGTGCGCGAGTTCCTCTACCGCCGCTCCGTGTTTGCCTATGCGTTCCGGCTGGGACGGCTGGACGAGGAGTTCGCCGTGGCAGCGGCCAAGCGCTTCGACGTCCCGGTAGAGCGGGCCAAGGAGCTGAACGCCACGGTGTTCAACGCCATCATGACGCTCCGTCGCCCCGAGGACGGGGAGGCGCCGCCCGCCGAATCCGACGCCGCATCCAAAGACTGATCCCCATCGCTCAACCGTCGCATGAGTGACGACCGAAAACGCACGCGGAGCTGGCGGGAAATCGATCGCAAGAAAGACCGCAGCGCCCACCGCCAGGACGAGCCCGCCCCGGGGCAGCGGCCGAAGCGCGGGCAGGCCTCGGCGTCACGCAGCCACCGCTCCACCCTGGATCAGCTCTTCGACTCGGGCAAGATCGGCGAGCTGGTCCAGCAGCGGAACGCCGAAACGGGCGCTCCGGCCAAATCCACCGGAGCGTCACGCCGCAAGCTCACCGAGCAGATCGAGCAAGCCACCAGCAGGGACAAAAAGATCGCTGCCATCGACGCCTACCTCGCCGCCTTCTCCCTGCCGCCGGACTTCGATCTGCTCACCCACGTGCTGATCCACCCGGACCCGGACGTCGTCAACAAGGCCCTCGATAAAATCGAGTCCCTGCTGGAGACGGAGAAACCCCGCCGAGCCCGCAGCCTCATCGCCCAGCTCCGCACCCTGCAAGATCTTTCTGAATGGGGCGCACTGCGCAAGCGCGCTGAAGCCCTGCTGGACAAGCTCTAGCGTTCTGAGCGTCTGATCTTCATCAGGGCGACGCCGAAGTCGTCCCCCACATCGCCCAGGTACTCCCCAAAGGCGTGAAGCCGGAGGTGGAGCGGCTTGTCGCCACCTTCGGCTTCGTACATCTCCGAGATCATCGCCTCGGCAAAGAGCTCGGCCATGACGTACTGCCGGAGGTACTCCTCCAGGCCCACCTCGTCCTCGGCGTCCATGTAGCGGGCTTGGGTCATCCAGCGGAGCGATCGGTGCGAGGCGGCGAAGACCTCCTCGGCGGTCTTGCCGTTGATCTTCACGTCGGTCGAAGGCTTCTTGATCAGGTCGGCCAGGCTCCGGCAATCGAGATCGATGAGCTCCAGCTCCCGACGCTCCGTCTCGGTGGCGTGCTCGTCGTAGTAGGCGCTGATCGCCTCCCACAGCTCCTCTCGGTGGATGATGGCCGACCGCAGCACCCGGCCGCTGGGGCTCCTGCGGACCCCCTCGGCCTGCTCCACCAGGGACTGGGGCAGATACACCCGGGCGAAGTCTGGGAAGCGCTGGGCGAGGATCTGGTCTGCCTCGTTGTAGTCGTAGATCTCGCTGGACACGGCGTCAGAGATCTTGCCGTATCCATCGGACATCGCGACCAGGTACGCGTTCTCCCAATCGTTCGGGAGCTGAAAGCTGAAGCTCTCCGGCTCGAAGGCCACCCCGTGGCGCCACCCATTGTAGATCACGCCGGGGTAGTTCGCCACGCAGTGCAGGGAGGCGACGACCTCGGCGAAGCACCGCAGCTCCTGCTCTCCGCCGTCGTTGGGCCGCAGCCGATCCACCGCCAGCAGCGCCACGCTGTCCCCGGCCGTGAACCCGTCCACGTGCCCGGTGGAGCGATCCAGCCGGAGCAACGCGACCGTGGTGTTTCCCTTGCCTTTGTACTTGGGATTCTCGGTGGTTGACTTGAACCACTCGATGAGGGCGTTGATGTCTTCCGGCACGGTGTCCTGGCAGAACCGCGCGAGGTCCCAGCTCAGCATCCGACCGATGGGCACCAGCTTTTTCGAGCTCTTCGACTCGGAGACACCGTCCAGCACCACGATGATGTCGTAGCGACCGCCCGCGTACGAGATCTTCTCCACCGCATCGTGAATGGGATGGTTCTTCGACGCGTCCACCACGTCGTTGATCTGCTTCTTGTAGATGCCGATCTCCGTGGTGTACGGGTATTTCGCCTTCTGGGATTCCAAGGTGGATCAGCTCCGCTGCGCCTGAAAGAGGAGTTTTTCACAAAGCTCCGGCAAAGACAATCGGCATCCGCCGCCGGCTGCGAAAAAGGTGTCCCAAGCGAGGTATTGACGCAAGTCCCCGCCCAGCGCGCGAAACGAATAAGGGACCAATGAATCCCTCTCGCTGTGATACGATGCGCCGCCGGAAGGGCACCGCCATGAGACCCATCAACAGCCTGCGGATCGGACCCTGCGCGATCCTCGCCTGCGGCCTGCTCCTGCATTCCGACGGCGGATGTCGACGGCCGGACCGCTCCCACAAGCGCTCTGCCGACAAGGACCAACGCCTTGTCCAGGACACGCTGTTTCAGGGAACCAAACCCGTGCCGGTGTGGGAGATTCCCTGTCGGCAGGAGCTCGTCTTCAACGGAGCAGAGATTTCGGGCCAGGAGCTGCGCGAGGCCGCCCAGCAACGCCGGCGCTGGGTCCGACGCTCGGCGCTGCTCAGTCGCCTGCTTGTGCACCCGAAGCGCCTGGTCTGGGAGCTGCCGGTGCGCGCGACGCCGCGCGGGACCCTGGAGCCGCTGCACCTGGTCCTGCAGCCGCGGTCCAACATCGTTGCCGTGGTCAGCCACTCGCGAAAGCGCTACTGGGCCGACACCCCAGCCCAGGTCGCCGCCTGGATCGAAGGCGCCCTCCGCCCGGAGCCCCCCTTGACCCGGATCGAGGTGCTGGCGCGGAGTATCGAGGGTTCGCGGGGCACTCCCGGCGCCACGGGTGCGCGACCCCCGACGCGCCTCATTCGCGGCCTCTTGGAGCTCGATCCCCGCGGCTCCCGTCGACGCCGGCAAGGAAATCGCTACGACCTCGAGAGTCGAGCGCTGGCGCCATCTGCCCTTGGCGGGCCGGGCCAGGGACAGCCTCTGCTCTGGGATTTTGCGCTGCTGCCGTTCCTCACCGCCACGGGAGACAAGTCCCTGGCCACGCTGCGGGGACGGCAGCACTGGCCCCTGCAGATCCGTCTGCGCCTGGTGCACT
>JBDRSE010000079.1:0-11721 GCA_043825095.1 bacterium | reverse complement strand
AGCGCGACCATGTGGTCCAGCTCTTCCGCATCACATCGAGCGGGCTCGTGGAGGCCGGGCTCGTGCCGACCTCCGAGGTCCCGGTGGCCCTCCGGCTGCACGGGCGCAAGCTGCTCGTGGCGGAGATGAGCCACGTCCAGGCGAACAAGTGTTACGCTGCCTCCGCAAAGTGCTCTCAGCCAACCACGGTTGAGGTGATAGACCTCAGCGACCCGGCCTTCCCCATCCACGAGGCCACCCTGCCCTTCGCCCAGGTGGAGGCCTGGTTCGGCAGACACCTGGGTGAGCACCTGCTGATCCCGAGCGGGTCCGGGTTCGCCGTGCGGACGGCCACGGTGCAGCCATGAGCCGCTACCGAATCATCTGTGTCGCCTGGTTGGCTGCACTCGCAGTATGCGCGGCCTGCGGCGATTCCTCCCCAGCGGGGAACAACGATGGAGGTGCCCTGGAAGACGTCGACGTTGGCGACGCGGAGCTGCCGGACGTGGCAACCGTGAGCGACGCCAGCCCTGATGGTGCACCACCCGACGCCATGGTGTACCCGGATTGTGACGTTCAGATCCTGCAGCCGCAGGTGATCGTTCCCGGCGAGCTGGTCCGACTGCCGCCGACTGGACAGAATACCCTCCACGCGGTGGACTGGAACGGTCGGGATGTGGTGTACTCCGAGTACAGATGTCCAACTGGGACCTACTGGATTTACGATATATTTTCATTCGATCTGGAAGTTATGCAGGAAAGCGTCGTCGCGGCGAGAGTCGGAGACCAGACCTACCCTTCGGTGTCAGATTCCGGGACCGTCTATATGGACGGCTATTTTTCCTATTTCCCAAGCCCCGAGAACGACCGGCGATAGGAACTCTACCAGTATGACTTCGGCACGTCCATCGAGACCAGGCTCACCGACGCGAACTGGCCGAAGATCTCGCCAGCGTACAACGGCACACACGTCGCGTACTTCTCCGGTGAGTGGAACCCTCAGCAGTCGGCAAGGTACGACCTGGTCCTCCGTGACATCTCCACAGGACAGGAGATCGAGCTCGCGGATCACGACCAGAACCTTCAAGAATGCCATAGGATCAGCGACGAGTACGTCACCTGGCAGGCGCTGAGCCCGAGCCAGCCGGGCGCCTTCGACATCTTCTACCACCACATCCCCACCGGGATTACGGACCGGCTGTACCTCGACACACCGAACCTGCTCTGCTCGTCGGTCTCGGGCCAGCGGCTGGCCTGGAACGAGGCGCGAAACGGTACCTGGGACGCCTACGTCGTGGACCTCACCACCGGCATCGAGGAGCAGGTCACCGGCGAGCCCGCGGACCAGATCCTGCGGCCCATCGGCGGGCACCTGCTGCTGGTGGTGGACTACCGCCACAGCCAGGACAGCTTCCCGGGAAACAGCAGGGATCTGTACCTCTACGACCTCGAGACCGGGATCAACCGCCGGTTGACCATGGAGTCCATGCCTTGGGGCGGGCTGAGGCCGTCTTGTCAGTGGCTGATCTACGCAGAAGCCCTCGGTTACCAGCTAGCAAAGCTCTACGCCTGGAACATGGTGGCCGCAGGCGTGCTCGACCAGGACTGCCATGTGATCCCCTGCGATCCCGAAACCGAGCTGTGCTCGATCATCGAGTGGCGCGGGCCGTGAACGCTCGTGTCCCGACAACCCCTCCCCATGCAGAGTGAATTAGTAGGACGTGTCGTTGGTGCGGACGTCGAAGCCGGTGACCTGTCCGGACGGGTGCAGGGCGTCCACCTGACAGGTGGTGATGCCGCCCACGACGGTGGTCGTGACGTCGGCCACGCGCCAGGTGTCTCCCTGGCAGCCCGAGCCGGAGCTGTCGTACCCCGGCACCGTGTTCGGCGCCTCGCCGTAGGTGGCCACGCGGTGGCCGTCGCAGTAGATGTTCACCAGCGGGTGCTCGGCGCCGCTGCCGCTGTAGTAGTGGACCATGACCCGGAAGATGTCCCCGTCGTTGGGGTTGTCCACGTTGACGTTCTCCGGGATGCCGGCGGTGAAGATGTTGTCGATGTCCAGCCGCGGGTTGTCGCAGTGGTTGTGCGTGAGCTGCCAGCTCATGCCCTCGGGGCCGCCCACACACTCGCTGAGGGGGCTGCTGGTGTAGTTCCAGTTCGGGCGCGAGCCGTCGGGGGATCCGGCCTTGCAGTTCATGTAGTAGCAGTCGAAGGTGTTGTTGCACCAATTCGAGTTGAGATCGTTCCGCAGCAGGTGCAGGTCGAGGTCCCGCCCGAAGAACCCGGTGGACTCCCAGCACAGCTCCACGCGGAAGCCGGGGCCCACCACGTGGATGATGAACGTGCAGGTGTACGTCCCGCTCGTGGTCACCACGGTCATCGTCACGGTGTAGTCACCGGACAGGGAGAAGTCGATGGTGGGGGTGGCCGTGTTCGCGCCGTTGATCGTGAAGCTCGGAGAGTGCCCCTGGGCGATGAACAGGGTGTCACAGGGCCCGCCCTCGACCTCCCACTGCCAGCTCACGGCCGCACCGGTGAACCACTGGGTGCCGTCGAGCTGGTAGGTGGTGAAGGGGTGGCCCTCCACGATGTCCCCTGGGCTCGGGCAGGAGATGACCGGGTCGCAGCAGAGCCCGTCGTCGGTACAGCCGTTGCAGTCGTTGTCCAGGTCGTCGCACACTTCGGCAGAGGGCGAGATGCCGCCCTGGCAAGGGCCCCACTGCCCGAACTCCTGGGAGCCCTGGCAGGTCTGCGTGCCCATCACGCAGGCCCCCACGCCGACCCGGCCGGGCGGGCCGATGAAGCACGGCTGCACACTCCCGGGCGCGCAGTTGCAGGGCGCCTCGTCCGCCGTGCCGTTGCAGTTGTCGTCGAGTCCGTTGCCGCAGATCTCCGCGGCCAGACATCCCGAGGGCACCGGGCTGGGGCACGGGCTGCTCATGTTCGGCGGACAGGCGTCGGTGGCCACCGCGCTGTCGAACTGATAGACCGTGCCCGCGTCGGAATTCTGGGCGTCCGGATACACGTACCCATCCGTGTACTGCGAGGCGTCGGTGCCCGCGCCGCCGTCTCCGCCAACGTTGAAGTTGTAGTTTCCAGCAAAGGCATCCCAGTCCGTCTGCCCGCGGCTCGGACCACAAGCAACGATCGCCGCGGCCCCTGCGACTATCGCAATCGACGAGAAGAGCCTGGAAAAACTGAACATTTCTGCCTCCATGCAGATGTCCGACCGTTGTCGACTGGGCGGGCGACTGTGCATTCGGATACCGGCTGTGCGCGGTCTGCTTCAGTTACCATCTTAGCGAAACGCCGATAGAACCGTCAACGGCATTCACTCCCTTCCATTGGTTGTCGCCCTAAGCAGACAGGTATGGTAGGGCTTCCGGCAGCCGACGCGGAAGCGCATCCGCGGCAGGACCGCATCCGTGGCAGGAGCGAATCCATGACCCGACCCTGGGAAACCCTGGACCGCGTGGATACCCCGGAAGGCCCGCTGGTCCTCCTACGCCGAGGCGCCCGCGAGCTCATGATTACCATCGACGGCCGGGTGCTCATGAACGGCGTGGCGAACCGCTCGGAGCTCGCCCTGGCCGAGCTCGCCTGCGCGCCGCTCCACGACAACCCCGCCCCCGCGGTGCTGATCGGCGGCCTCGGCCTCGGCTTCACCCTGCGCGCCGCCCTGAACGCGCTCCCCGCATCCGCCCGCGTCACCGTGGCCGAGCTCAACGAGACCGTGGTCCGCTGGTGCCGCGGCCCCGCCGCGGACCTCACCGCCCACGCCGTGGACGACCCACGCGTGCGCGTGGAGCTCGGCGACGTCGCGGCAATGATCGCCCGGACCGCAAAAGCGCCCCCGTCTCGGAACCGGTTCGACGCCATCCTCCTCGATCTCTACGAAGGCCCGCACGAGGCCACGCAACGGCGCGACGACCCCTTCTACGGCCCCACGGCACTGGGCCGCACCCGGGCCGCCCTCACCCCCGACGGCATCTTCGCCGTCTGGTCAGAGGAGCGCGACGCCGCCTTCGAGAAGCGCCTCGTCACCGCCGGATTCCAGGTCGAACGAAAGCGCGCCGGCCGCGGAGGTCGCCGCCACGTGATCTACCTCGCCCGCCCGAGGTAGGCTGCATTGGCTACTGCATCGGATCCAAAGGAAGCGCGGGCGGGGGTGCCGGGGCCGGAAACAGGTTCGCCCAGGAGGGCTCGCTCTTGACGGTGCCCAGCAGCTCGTTGGTGTCCAGGATGGTAACCTCGGACCCCTCGTTCATGATCACGCTGTTCTCGCCCCCGCTCACCATCGAACCGGCCAGCGTGCCCCGGGCGCGGAAGTAGAAAATCCCCGCCAGCGTGGCGTCCCGGATCGCGCAGTCGTTCACGTCGAACGTGGGCATCTCCGGGCCCTGCTGCCCCTCCAGCCCGCCGATCTGGACCCCGTAGCCGTACCTGTCATCCAGAACCTGCGCCGTTACGGCGCGCACCACGCTGGAGGCCATGAAGCCGGAAATCCCCTCCAAGGCCACCCCCGCGCCTTGGCTCGACTCCACCAGGGAGGAGGTCATCGAGAAGTCGCCGCAGTCGCCGGTCTCAGCGTCGCACAGCGACCAGATCCCCTGTCCATCAATCCCCCGCCAGAACCCCAGGGCATTGGGCCGCGTGTCGATCACGGCGACGCCCTCCAGGGTGGTCGGCACACCGGTGATGAAAATGCCCACGTTCTCACTGCCCATGACCAGACTTTCGGAAACCCGCAGGCTCCCGCAGGCGCCCCCTTGGAGATCGCACTGGACATTGATCCCCCGGCCGCTGGTCAGGGTGCTCTCCTCCGGCAGGGTGTCGCGCACCACGGTGGCGGTGACCTCGGTGTCCATCCCGAAGGCGGCGACGCCCACCTCCCGGTTGCCTGAGAAAACGCTGGACGAGAGCCGTAGGCTCCCACAGACCCCGACCTCGGGGTGACACCTGGCGTTGATCCCCCGGCCCAGCTCTCCGGTGCTCACCTCGGGAAGAGTGTCGCGCACCAGGGTGTCGATGATCTCGGTGTCAACGCCGGCCACCGAGATGCCCATCCCCCGGTTGCCCGAAAGGACACAGGCGGAGACCCGCAGGGGCTCGCAAGACCCGGACTCGGGGTGGCACTGGGAGCTGATCCCCCAGCCGTACATCCCGGTGCTCTCCTCCGCCTCGGTATCGCGCACCACGCTGGCGGTCACCTCGGCGGTCGGGCCGCCGATGAGGATGCCCACATCCCGGTTCCCCGAGACCAGGCTGGAGGAAACCAGCAAGCTCCCGCACGCCCCGACCGCAGGACACCGGATCGCGATCCCCACGCCGAATCTTCCGGATCCCAGCTCGGACAGGGTGTCGCGCACCACACTGGTGGTGACCTCGGTGTCCACGCCGATCGCAAGAATGCCCATATCCCGGTTGCCCGAGACGACGCTGGAGGAGACCAGCAGCCTCCCGCACGTCCCCTCGGTCGTGCACCAGACCTCGATCCCGCGCCCGATCTCCCCGGTGCCTTCCTCCGGCACGGTATCGCGCACCACGCTGAGGGTGACCTCGGCGTCCACGCCACCCGCGCTGATGCCCACCTCCCGGTTCCCCGAGATCAGGCTGGAGGAAACCCGCAGGCTTCCGCACGCCCCGCTGTTCGAGCAGGCGGCACTGATCCCCCAACCGAGCTCCCCCATGCTCTCCTCCGGCAGGGTGTCGCGCACCACGGAGGCGGTCACCTCGGCGTACACGCCGATCGCACCGATCCCCAGCTCGCGGTTGTCGGAAACGAGGCTCGAGGAAACGTGCAGGCTCCCACACGCCTCGGCCAGATAGCACTCGGCATGGATCCCCCGGCCGAACCACCCCGTGCCCGCTTGGCTCTGCGTGTCCCGAACCACGCTCTCCTCCAGAGTCAGCATGCTTCCGTCGGAAAAGACGCCTGCCTTGGCACAATCCGCCACCACCACCCGCAGCAGGCTGACCTCAGCCTCTCCCTGGGCGACGATGCCGACCTCGCCTGCGGCCAGCACCTGCAGCTCACTCAGGAAAACCTGCTGCGCAGCCCAGACCACCAGGCCCGCGCCAGGGCCGGTGAGGGTGACGCCGCGGACCGTGGTGCCCGTGCCCCCCGCCGTGATGTTCACCGGGGGCTGCGGCTCGCCCAGCCACACCTGGCCGCGGATGGTCACCAGCTCTGCGCAGCGGCCCGTGAGCCGAACCTCCTTTCCGATGTTCAACCGCTCGGTGTAGTCCCCGGCCGCCACCGCAATCTGGCCGCCTGGGGCCACTGCGGTCAACGCCTCCACGATGGTCACGAAGGGCGCCTGCTGCGTGCCGTCCGCACCGGTGGCGTCGGCGGTTTGATCCACGTACACCGTGGCGCCGTCATCGACGATGTTGCCCCAGGGGCCGCTGCCGCCTCCGCTGCCGCAGTCGCCCAGGGGCTGGCAGGTGTCGTGGCCGAGCAGCGCGATCGTGCCCGACGGGCACGGGTCGGGCCCGGGGGGCAGGATGGCGTCGCAGCCGCCCGCGCCGTCGGGCTCGAAGCCGGCGGCGCACTCGGTCACGCCGACCGGTTGACACTCGGTCTGGCCGAGGACCTCCATGGTGCCCGGCGGACAGGGCTCCGGCCCGGGCGGCAGGATGGGCTCGCACCCGCCCTCCCCGTCCGGCTCGAACAGCCCGGTGGCGCAGGCGGTCACGCCCACGGCCCGGCAGCCGCCGCCCAGCACCGGGATCTCAGAGGGACCAGGACAGTCGTCGAAGATGGGCACGCAGGCCGAGCCCCGGCGCTCGAACCCCTCGGGACACTCGGATCCGTTCTGGTCGGCGTCGCCACACCCGCCGAACAGCAGCAGCAGCAAAGTCACGAGTCCATTCCGTCTTCGCATCCTGTCCTCTCTCCGCACCTCAATGGGATCAGTATCGTCGATGCGGTGGATGTACGTAAAGGCGTCCCAGAACGACATCACCATCATGTTCAAGATCAGCAGGAGCGCAACGCCGCGCTTGATCTACCCCGCCCGCGCCAACACGAGCGGCCAGCCATACGTCGACCTGGGGACGAAGGAACCCGAGTGGAATCCACGGTTCCCGTATCGTCGGCGGTGTAATCCGTGAGGTCCGCCGGCAGAGACACTCCGATGCCGGCCGACAACCACGCGGGCTTCGCGCTTCCGCGAAGGCACAACAGGGGAGAGGTCAATCAGAGGTCAATTCTGGCCACCGGGTGAAACGGCCTGGACAAATCTGTAACGCTAGATATTCCGATCGTTGCACTCGATGTTTGAACACAGCGCAACCACCGCAAAACCATGACGGTTTTCGTCTCGACGTCCGCTCCTGCAACCCGCGGCATGACCATTGCAGGCGATGGTGTTGTAGTCGGCGGTCGGAAGATCCGACAACATCAGCATGTAGGAGATCACCGCCATGATCGACGAGCGCAAGGAACCGGGAAGCACAGCAGGCAATGCACAGCTCGGCTGCGAATCGCTTCCGTCACTCGAACAGATGATCGAGGAGATCCCGTTCTTCATCATGTTGATCGATGAGAAACACCGAATCCTCGCCATGAATCGCGCCTGTCGAGAAGCGCTCGGGCTGTCGGACGATCCGGACACCTGGCAGAGCCGCCACTGTCCGAGGCTGATCCACGGTGTTGACTGCGCAATTCCCGCGTGCCCCCTGGAGGCATGTCTGGAATCGGGCCTGCCCGAGGAGCGAGAGATCCACGACGATCGCCACGGCACCTGGATGCGTACCGGCATCTTTCGATCTTCGCTTCAGACGACCGAAGGCCAACCCATCTATGTGCATTATGCTCAAGACATCACCGCCGCGCGGCACACCGCTTCAGAGCTGAAACGGTCCATCGAGCATCACCAGACACTCAGCGCGCTCCTGCAGCGGATGCAGCGCTGCCAATCGACACCGGCGATCCTCAATTGCTTGCTGGACCAGCTTATATCGCTTTCCTGGTTGGATCTGGACACCAAAGCGGTCGCATTTCTACTGAGGGACGAGGGGCTGGTGCTGGCCGTCGCTCGAAACGTCGCCGAAGCGGCGCTCGACGCGTGCCGCGAGGTACCGCTGGACCGGTGTCTCTGCGGTCAGGTGGCCCGGACAGGGCAGACCGTTACCAAAACGCACCTCGACCGTGAGCACATGACCCGCTACCACGGGATGGAAGACCACGGGCACATCGTGCTTCCTATGCGGTACGAGGAGCGGATTCTCGGCGTCGTGTGCCTCTATCTTCCGGCGGGAGTCGAGCCCGAGCAGTCCAAACTCGACTTCCTGGAGTCATTGTGCGCTGCCACAGCGGCCGGGGTTGCCGAGCAGCGATCCCGGGAAGCAGCTGCAGCGGCCCAGAAGGAGCAAGCGGTGTCCGCTCGGTTGGGTGCATTGGGACGGCTGGCCGCTGGCATTGCCCACGATTTCAATAATCTCCTGACAGCGATGATGGGGAACGCCGAGCTCGCGGCCGTCGAGGTCCCACCCGACAGCGCAGTTCACGGCGACCTCACGGAAATCATCAAGGCGGGAAAGCGGGCCCACGGCCTCACGAAACAGCTGCTGTCATTCAGCCGCCAAGAGACCGTCGAGACCACCACCCTACAGCTCAACGACATCGCCTCCGACACCGCCGCCATGCTCCGACGAACCCTGGGGGAGCACCTGATTCTGCGCCTCCATCTCGACACCTCGACGCACCCAATCGAGGGGGATGAGGTGCAGCTTCAGCAGATCCTGATGAACCTCGCGGTCAACGCTCGTGACGCGATGCCCGAAGGAGGCATCCTCACCATCTCCACTGCCAACCACACGGTCGGCTCCAGCGAACTGACGGCGCCGCCACTGTCACCGGGTCGCTACGTTTGCCTGGAGGTCACCGACACTGGCTGTGGAATGTCCCCCGAGATCATGGACCAGATCTTCGAGCCCTTTTTCAGCACCAAGGAAAAGACGAAGGGAACCGGCCTCGGACTGTCCACGGTGTATGGGATCGTGCGCGCTGCAAAGGGCGTGATCCGCGTCCAATCCGAACCGGGCGCAGGGACCAAGTTCACCATCCTCTGGCCCGCCGCCACGAAGCCCGTCCGGCTCCGCACAGCGCCGCTGGAATTTGGCCTGGACCGCGGCGGCAGTGAGACCGTGCTCGTTGTAGAGGACGAGGCGCCCGTCTTGCACCTCACCTGTCGGATCCTGCGGGCCGCTGGCTACAATGTGCTGTCCGCCGAAAACGCAAAAAGAGCTCTCGGCATCCACCGCAACTTCGTCGGCACGATCGATCTGCTCCTCACAGACATCATCATGCCCGGAATGTCCGGTCCTGCCCTGGCGGAGCGTCTCCAGCGCGAGCGCCCCAACGTCAGGGTTGCATTCATGTCGGGTTACGCCCCCGACTTCGCCGAACGCCACGGCCAGGACGGGCGCATCATCCGCCTGCTGAGCAAGCCGTTCCTCGCCCATGAGCTCCTCGTACGCGTGCGCCAAACCCTGGAACCCTGAGTAGAAGCCGGCTCGCGCACTACGTTTCCGTAGACCCATCTCCGCTTCCACCCGTATAGTGGCATACCGTCGGTCGGCGGGTTCAACGGGAGGTTTTCGATGCAAGCGGACACGATAAACTGGGCACGCCGCGTGGGACTGTCCTTGGTCGCGGTGGTGGTCTTTTGCGCATTGTCGTCGGGGCCTGCGCGCGGCTCGGGGTATCATCCGCCGTTCGATCAGGCGGTGGAGGAGGCCCCCTGGATCCTGCTGCACACCGTGATCAGCGGGCACGTGCCGAAGGACGTGCTGAAGAACCTTCCGCCCGAGGCCAGGGGTCGGGTGTACCTGGTAAAGGTGAAGCAGGTGTTTCGCGGCCCGTTCAAGCCGGGCGACCGGCTGCTGGTGTGGGACCCGTGGTACCGATCCACGGCGGGCTACTTCCTCAACGAGAAGGGCGACAACCTGTCGTTTCTGGCCCCGCCGGGCGCGGAACGAAAGTACCGGATCCCGGGCCGCGGCAGGGCGAAGGCGGCCCCCGAGGTTCGCAGCCACAAAACCTATGGCGGGGGCACCGCGGCCAAGGATGCCAAGCTGAAGGTCGGCCTGGTGTTCCGGAACAAGAGCGACACGGTGTCCAAGGGCCGCGGGCACGGGATGAAGGACTGGATGCGGCTGCTCACGCTGACCAAGGTGGGAAGCCGCCCCATCGATCTGAAGCAGGCCCGGGCCGCGATGGTCAAGACGTCCGGCCGCGAGCTGGTGCACTACGTGCTGACCCACTGGCCCGGCGCGTTGTCGAAGAAAGACGCGGCGCTGGTGCGCAGGATGATCAACGCGCGCCCGGGTGACGCGATGGTCACCGCCTCGGCCGTGAAGCTCCTGAGGTCGAACAAGATGCCCCTGGCCGCGGCCGTGCTCAAGCGACTTCTGGCCACCGGCAGCCGGTACGCCCGCTACGAGCTGCTCAAAGACGTCACCAAGGCGAACGTGAAGGCGGTCCGGGACGTGCTGTGGTCCTGGATCGAAAAGGACCAGGAGGGCGTGCTGGAGGCCATAGAGCGGCTGGCAGCGCTTCAGCCGGCGTACCTGGAGACCAGGCTCAAGGCCGCGCGGCTGCCCTTCTGGCTGAACATCCCTGCCCTCGCGGCCCTCTCCAAAACACCGCAGGACCTGGGGCAGAAGCCCTACCCGGCGGGCGCGATGAAGGCCAACAAGTACGACCTCTTCGAGCTGGGGAAGCTGGTCAAGGGCCAAACCTTCGGGGTCTGGCACGCCGTCTCCTGGACCCGCAGCGACGGGCTGGCGCCGTACATGCCGCTGCTGGTGCCGCACTTCCCGAAGATGAAGCCCGAGGCGCAGGAGGTGGCAGTGGCCGCCATGCGCAGCTGGGGCTTCGAGGTCAAACGCGCCGGAACGACCATTGTGATCGGGAGGCGCACCAAGCCGCCCCTGGTCATCGCGCTCGAGCCGATTCCCGGGCAGCCGCGCAAGGTGCGCCTGAAGGAGACGGCGCTCCGTCCGCTGCTGCTCTGCCCGAAAGGGGGAGGCAGGCAGGTGCGGATCACGATGAAGGGCGGGCAGGAAACCTCTCTGGAAACCTCCCAGGGGTCCTTCTCGGACAAGCACCCCAAGGAGTGCTTCAAGTCCCGAACGGGCGTGGTGCGGGACGAGGTGGTGGACCTGACCTCCCTGCTGGGCAACCTGAAAAAACCGGGCCTCTACCAGGTGCGCGTGGCGCTCACCCACATGTTCGCCGGTCGGGAGCACGGCCTGGACGCCTGGACGGGCATGGTGCTTTCCGCACCCCTGGACCTCCGTCTTCCCATCACCGCCGCCGCCAATAAGACCGTCGCGGCGCCCGCGACCAAACCCAAAGCGCCCGCGAGCAAACCCGCGGCGGCCGCGACCCCGAAAAAAAGCAAATCGGGCGGCTGCGCCTGCGCCGCCCCCGGATCGAAGGGACACGGCCTGCCCCTGGTCATCGTGCTGGTCTTCCTGCTGGTCGCCGTGCGCTCGCGAAACTGAGCGCTGACTGCTCGACCGGCCCCGGTCTGTGGTAGCCTGAGAGGATGAAACAGTACAACGGCAGCATCGGGAGAATCGCCGCGGCGCTGTGCCTGTTGGCGGCGGCCTGCGGCGGAGACACGAACGGCGCGACCGACGACGGCGGGCTCGACGGTAGTGCGTATGACGGCGAGGCGGACACGGGGGTCGGGGCGGACGCAGGGGACGGCGGCGCCTGGGAAGACC
>JBDRSE010000078.1:0-19005 GCA_043825095.1 bacterium | reverse complement strand
GGGGTCCGGGGGGGGGCGGGGGAACGAGGGGCGGGCGGTGATCTTGACCACGGGGACGTTTCTGCGCGGGCTGATGCACGTGGGGGAGCGGTCTTTCGCGGGGGGCAGGTTGGGCGAGCCGGCGGCGCCGGGGCTGTCGGCGAGCCTGGCGGGGCTGGGGTTTCCGCTGGGGCGGTTGAAGACCGGCACGCCGCCGCGGCTGGCGCGGGACACGGTCGACTTCGGGGAGATGACCGAGCAGCCGGGGCTGGATCCGCCGCCGCAGTTCAGCTTCTGGGGGCCGGCGCCGGGGCTGCCGCAGGTGAGCTGTCACATTACGTATACGACCGAGGAGACGCAGGAGGTGGCGCGGTCGGCGCTGCCGCGGTCGCCGCTGTACTCGGGGCGGATCGAAGGGGTGGGGCCGCGGTACTGTCCGTCCTTCGAGGACAAGGTGGTGCGGTTTCCCGACAGGCATCGGCACCAGATCTTCGTGGAGCCCGAGGGGCTCGATTCGGAGCTCGTGTACCCGAACGGGATCTCGACTTCGTTGCCCCAGGACGTGCAGCGCAGGCTGGTGGACACGATCCCCGGGCTGCGAGGGGCGCGCATCGTGCATCCGGGGTATGCGGTGGAGTACGACTACGTGGACCCGCGGGAGCTGGCGCCGACGCTGGAGACGCGTCGGGTGCCGGGGCTGTATCTGGCGGGGCAGATCAACGGGACGTCGGGGTACGAGGAGGCGGCGGCCCTGGGGCTGGTGGCGGGCGTGAACGCGGCGCTGGCGGTGCTGGCGGTGCGCACGCCGCGGGACGGAGGGCGTGAGGGGGCGAAGCCCTTCGTGCTGGGGCGGCAGGAGGCGTATATCGGCGTGCTGGTGGACGACCTGGTGACCAGGGGAACGCAGGAGCCCTATCGGATGTTCACGTCCCGGGCCGAGTTCCGGCTGTTGCTGCGGGAGGACAACGCGCCGGAGCGGCTGTGCGAGAAGGGGAGGGGGCTGGGGTTGCTGCCGGACGAGGCGTGGCAGCGGTATCAGGACGAGGCGGCGGCGCTTGGGCGGGAGCTGGCGCGGCTCGCGGGCACATGTGTGCGGCCGGATGGGGCGACGCGGGATCGGCTGGCCGAGCTCGGCACGGCGCCGCTCTCCAAGCCGCTTTCGCTGGAGGAGGTGTTGCGTCGGCCCGAGGTCACCTACGATGATTTGATCGGTGTCGGGTGGGGCGACGAGTCGCTGGCTCCTCTGGTGCGGGAGCGGGTCGAGGTGCATGTGAAGTACGCCGGATACATCGAACGTCAGCGGGGTGAGGCCGAGCGCTTCGCCCGGTACGAAGCACTGGAGATTCCGCCGGATTTGGACTACCATCGGCTGGCCGGTCTGAGCATCGAGGTCTGTGAGAAGCTGTCCGGCGCGCGCCCCCTGAGCTTGGGTCAGGCGTCGCGTGTTCCCGGGGTCACGCCGGCGGCGATTTCGGTGCTGATGGTGTACCTGAGACGGAGTCAAGGAGCGAGCCGTTGAAGCGTGTTCTGAGTGGTGTTGCAGCCGCGGCCCTGTTGGTCGTCTCGTACGTGCCCGGAGCGCGGGCCGGTGGTATGGAGTGGCCGGAAAACGGTACGCGGGCCGCGGGGCGCGGCGGGGCGTTCACCGCCAAGGCCGACGATCCCACGGCGATCGTGCTCAATCCGGCCGGGTTGGGGTGGGTCAAGGGGCTCCAGGTCACCTTTGACAACAGCCTGATCCAGCAGGGCCTGTGCTTCCAGCGCGCGGGGAGCTACCCGGGCACGCCCGGGCCGTACACCTACGCCGGTCAGCCCTACCCGGAGGTGTGCCGCAACCTCCAGGGGATGTTCTACGTCCCCATGTTCGCGGCGTCCTGGGACTTCGGGCTGAAGAACTGGACCTTTGCCATCGGCGGCTACGGCCCCCACGCAGTAGGGCGTCGGGAGTTCCCCATGCAGGTGTCGGTGACCGACACCGAGGGCCGCTCGGTCCGGGCGCCGGGGCCGACCCGCTACGACGTCGATGCCATGAACGTGGTCGTGATCTTCTTCACCCTCGCGGCGGCCTATCGGCCCGTGCCGTGGCTGTCCCTGGGCGCGGCGCTGCAGATCGTCTATGCCGACGTCGACTACTCGGTCTTCGTGCCCCTGGATGCCACCTACGACCCGGACGGCGACATCCGGTTCCACATCCACACCAAGGGGGTGAGCGCCACGGGGATCTTCTCCATGCTGGCCAAGCCGTGGCGCGGGCTCAACCTCGGGCTCTCGGTGCGGCTGCCGGTCCACGTCGAAACCAAGGGCGACGCCTGGATCGAGCTGCCGGCCGCGTATTCCTCCGTGGGCACGGCCATCGAGTGGCTTCCCGGGAGCCACAAGGCCGGGATGGGCACGGACCTGCCCCTGGCGCTCCGCGGGGGAATTCGGTACGCCTGGCCCATGAAGGGCGCCAAGGACGCCCCGGATTTCGGTGACATCGAGTTCGACGTCGTGTGGGAGCGCTGGTCCGCGCTCAAGACCTTCGACACCAAGCTCAACGCGAGCCTGCTCGGCGAGGAGATGGCGGTCTTCGCCCTACCTCACCACTACCAGGACGTGGGGGAGTTCCGGCTGGGCGGCTCGTTCACCATCCCGAAGAAGCTCGGCGGCGGCTGGCTCACCATCCGCGCGGGCTGGTATTACGGCTCCACTGCGTCGCCCCTCGAGTACACCCGGTCCGACTATGCGGCGTGGGCCCGCATGGGCGTCTTCGGCGGGCTGAGCTACCGGATCTGGGGCGTCGATCTCCACGCGGGTTTCTCCTACCTCTGGAACGGCTACGGCGAGGCCTGGAAGCCCTGGTCATTCAAGACCAAGCGCACCGTGGATCGCTCGTGCATCGAGCCCATCAATGCCTTCGAGCCCCCTCCGCCCGGCCGCTGCCAGGACTTCGTCGCCGAGAGCGCCGACATCTCCAGGGGAGAGTGGCGAGGCCACTACCTGGCGGTATCCCTGGGGGTCACCTTCCGTTTCGACGAGCTGTACAAGAACATCAAGGGTGCGCTCAAAAAGAAGAAGCAGTAGCGGCGCGCTGCGCGTCTGTCAATTCGAGCAACCGGAGATGTTGTAGGCGGTGCAGCCGGCCTGGCAGCCGAGGGTGCCGGAGCTGAATCCCTGGGTCGTGCAGGACTGGCCGTTGAGATCGGAGCCGTCGCACACCTCGCCGGCTTCCACGACGCCGTTGCCGCACATGGCGGCCGTGCACCCGCCGGTGTCGAAGCTGCCA
This sequence comes from bacterium, assembly GCA_043825095.1. Classification (GTDB taxonomy): domain Bacteria; phylum Myxococcota_A; class Polyangia; order HGW-17; family JAJRWW01; genus JBDRSE01. The sequence continues at coordinate 15,761 of JBDRSE010000078.1, read as the reverse complement.
CAGTCTGCGCCGCACCGGAGCGTGCCCGTGGCGAATCCCTGGCTGAAACAGGTCTGATTGTTCAGGTCCGTGCCGTCGCACACCTCGGTCTGCTCCAGCAGCGCGTTGCCGCACACGGCCCCGTGGTCGATGTCCGAACCGGAGCAGCCGGCGCCCCCCAGCAGCAGCGTGGCCAGGAGGACGGGGGGAGCGAGCTTGGTGCGAGTCGGCATGGGGTCGCGTCTCCAGAGGTTTCGGAGATGATGCCAATTTTCCGCCGGGGGTGCAATGTGCCTGCTCAGGGTTTGCCTGCTCAGGGTTGGCGGGCGCATACCCGATAAGGGACCTACGCGGCGAGCCCGAACACTGAATCGCTGCGCTTTTTGCCATCGGCGCCCTTGGGTGGTGCAAATATTTCATCCCAGCGCCCGGAGGCCCAGATACAGCGGAGGCGCAACATCGCGTTGACGCCCTGCTCCGACCACGCCATCCCCGCCTGCTTGCAGCGCGCCTGGATCACCCACTTGTGAACACTCTCGATGGCCCCGGAGCCGATGGTCATGCCGGCGTTGCGGTACCTGGGGTAGTGCATTCGCCCACGGTGCTCTTCGAGGTACTCCAGGCAGCGGCGGATTTCTTCGAAGAGTTCGCCGCTCTTGCCTCTCTGAAGTCGCTGCAGGCGCTGGATCACGTTGGCCACCTTCCCGTTGGCCAGATAGACCACCAGGCCGTCGACCCACTTCGCCCGGGCCTGCACGTCCTTCTTTCGGTTGCCGCGCTTCCACTTCTTGGCCACTTTCCAAAGATACGAAACGGCGTGGCACCAGTCGAGGATCTGCGTGACCTTGCGCGTCCGGGTGCTGGGCAGCAGCTCGTCGATCGTGTCCCAGATCCCGGCCCCGCCGTCGGCGACCACCACCACTTCCCGCGCCAGGTAGACGCCCTCATCGTGAAAGGCCAGATGCAGAAGCTGGCGCCACTGGTCTTGCGTGCCCACGTGGGCCAGGACCCGACGGTGCAGGATCTTGCGACGGCCTTTGCTGCAGCTGGCCACGTCGGCCTCGCGGTAGGTCAGCAGGGCCCGCACATCCCTCCAGTCCCCTTCGCCCTTCGAGGCCTTCTTCTGCTTGTTTTCCTTCACCAGCACGGGTCCGGCGTTGTGCAGGTTGAAGCGCTCGAAGACCCCCTTCTGCTTGGTGCGTTTCTTGGCGCCGCGGCCGCGCTTGCCCTCCTGGATGCGCACTTTCGAGTTGTCCAGCATCACATACAGGCGGTCGGCGCGTTCGCGCTTGCACAGCTCCGCTGGCGTCGGCTCGAATTCCTCTGGGTGTTTCTCGCGCCGTTTCCAAAGCTCTTTGGCGCGGGCCATCTCACGCTTGTACAGCTTCCCGCCAATGCCCATCACCATCCGATGCGCCAAGTGCGTGCTCACCTCGAAACCGAAGCACCGCTCGAAGAGCGTGCAGCCCTGCTCGAAGGCGTGGAGCGTGCACAGCAGCGTCAGCTCGCGGACGAATTCCAGTGAGTGCCCGTGGTGCATGACCACCAGGTCCAGCGTCGCGTCCAGGGGTTGGTGCGTCTTGTGGCATCGGGCACAGAGCCAGGACCGACGACGATAGCGAAGCTTGCCGAGCAGGGTCACACGTGTCGTCCACTTCCGCTTCGGCCTGTGCAGCTTCTGGCCACACCGCGGGCAGCACGGCGGGCCCTGCCGGTGACGATGCAGCGCTTCGTCCCGGCGCTCCAGCGCCAGGCGGATGAGCTTGAGTCCCAGCACGCGTAGGCCCACCATCACCAGCGTCACCAGCGCCGTGAGGGTCTTGGCCTGCTCGGCGCGAGCGACGAGCTCCAGGAGGTCCTGATGCAACTCTTGCTCAGTGATCTGCTGCGGCTCGACCGACTTCTTGCGGTGACTGGTGGTCTTGGATCTGGACTTGGAGTATTGTTTGGCCATGGGGGTCTTCGGGCTGGTTTTGATGGTTGCACTGATAGGCTATCCCGATTTCCCCCATGCTTCTAATTTCTCCCTACGGGACGTGGAAGGCGAGAACGCGCACGCTACTGGCCGGCGCGGACGTCAGGCGAGGTCGCGAACGCTTGGGCGTGCCCGCTTTCTTTCTTGGTAAAAAGAACCGGCACGCCCCGACGTCGGCGGTTTCACCCGACGCTTGTGCCTGCATCCCACGCTCGATGCCAACTGCTTGTCAGTCCCGGAGGGAGAAGGATGAAGATCTCACACCACGATTCGCTGTCGAGAAGCGCCGCCGAGCCCAAGTACTCGAAATTCCGTCAGACCGGGATCCGGCGACAGGTCCCTCCGAGGATCGGCACCCGGGTTGGCGCCACGGTAGACAAAGCGCGGCCGGCACGGCATGATGCGGATCGACGAATCCGTGGAGGCCCCATGACCGCTCTGGGTCGAGAATTCTTCTTCCCCTTCTCGCACTGCACGCGGGTGGACGTGATGTTCAGCCATCTCGGCGACGAGCTGACCGATGTGGAGGTGGAGGTGTTCAACCAGCACGGGGAGCCGGTGCAGAGCCGTCGGTTCCTGGACGTGCCTGAGCGGGGCTCCATCACGACGCGCGAGGACGCCAAGGCCGACAACCTGTCCCGGGCCGTGGGGGCGAACATGATCGGGCTGGTGTCGATCCATGGCGCGTCCAACGCGCTGCTCAGCGCCACGGCCCTGATCATCGGCAAGGGCATGACCTCCTGCGCGCTGCTGCGTCCGTTGCCCATGGCGGTAGGGACCCAGCTGCACGCCACCGTGGCCATCGGGGACAAGTTCCACGTGCTGCTCGCCAACCCCCACGCGGCCGAGGCCGTCATTTCCGTGGAGGTGGCCGTGGACGGCGCGCGGTTCGAGCTGTTGCAGGACCCCATCCGCCTCGGCCGGAACCACGTGGCCCTCACCGAGGACGTGCTCGGCGTGGGCAGGCCTGTGGCGGTGCGTCTCGCCTGCGCGCGATCCACGCCGTTTTTGGCCTGGGGCCTGGGCATCGGCGGGAATCGCACGGAGCTGTATCCGCTCAACGAATAGCCGGCACACTGGAACAGGCGCCGGGGTGTTCGGAGTCGCTGACCGGTGCGGCCGGCCTGGCGCCGGCGCCGAGAGAGATCGAGACATGAAACGCGACATGATTCACGACGTATTGGCGCGGGAGACCGCCGGGGGAGAGGTGACGGTCATGGGCTGGGCGCGGGCCGTGCGGGCGCAGAAGAACGTGATCTTCCTGCAGCTCAACGACGGCTCCGTCATCACCGACCTGCAGGCCGTGGTGGCCGAGGACCACCCGGACTTCGAGCGGCTGCGAACCCTGGGCGTCGGGGCGGCCCTGCGGGTGACCGGGGAGCTCGCGGATTCGGCGGGCAAGGGCCAGCGCTTCGAGATCAAGGCCGCGGAGGTGGTGGTTCACGGAGACGCGGATCCCGGCACCTACCCGCTGCAGAAGAAGCGTCACAGCTTCGAGTTCCTGCGGGAGAAGCTCGCCCACCTGCGGCCCCGGGCCAAGACCTTCGGGGCGGTGTTCCGGGTGCGCAACGTCATGGCCCACGCGATCCACACCTTTTTTCAGGAGCGGGGCTTCGTCTGGGTCCACACCCCCATCATTACGGCGTCGGACGCCGAGGGCGCGGGCGAGATGTTCCGGGTGACCACCCTGGACGCCGTGGACCCGCCGCGCACGGACAGCGGCGCCGTGGACTACGACCAGGACTTCTTCGCCCGCCCCACCTTCCTGACGGTGTCGGGGCAGCTCGAGGCGGAGCTGTTCGCCTTGGCGCTGTCCAACGTGTACACCTTCGGACCCACCTTTCGGGCGGAGAACTCCAACACCTCCCGGCACCTCGCCGAGTTCTGGATGGTGGAGCCGGAGCTGGCCTTCTGCGACATCCACGGCGACATGGACCTGGCCGAGGCCTTCCTGAAGCACCTGTTCCGCACCGTGCTGGAGCGGTGCCCCGAGGACATGGACTTCTTCAGTCAGTATGTGGACAAGTCCACCGTCAAGACCCTCGAGCACATCGTCGAGAGCGAGTTCGAGCGCCTCACCTACACCGAGGCCGTGCGCCTGCTCGAGGGGTCCGGCCAGTCCTTCGAGTATCCCATCGCCTGGGGGCGGGACCTCCAGGCAGAGCACGAGCGCTACCTGTGCGAGCAGAAGATCGGTCGCCCCGTCATCCTCACCGACTACCCGAAGGACATCAAAGCCTTCTACATGCGACTCAACGACGACGACAAGACCGTGCGCGGCATGGACGTGCTCGTGCCGCGGCTCGGCGAGATCATCGGCGGCAGCCAGCGCGAGGAGCGGCTCGACGTGCTCGAGCGGCGCATCGGCGACTGCGGGCTCGACGCGTCCCACTACTGGTGGTACCTGGACACCCGCCGCTTCGGCACCGTGGAGCACGCCGGCTTTGGCTTGGGCTTCGAGCGCACCGTGCAGTTCGTCACCGGCATGGCCAACATCCGCGACGTCATCCCCTTCCCCCGCACCCCCCGCAGCGCGGACTACTAGCGTCTTCAGGTCTCGCAGCCGCGGGTCGCGAGCAGCGCCGCCACCAGCACCACCACGAAGATCAGGGCGCCGAGCTCGGCGATCTTGATCCACGTCTCGCGACGGATCCTTGCTCCGGTCGCCCTCGAAGCGCCCGGGGACCCGGCCGCCACCCTCGCGACCGTGCTGAGCGTGCGGCTGGAGCAGTCGGTGGCTAGGGCTGCTTCAGGGTCTTTTTGAGCACCTCGAGCCGCGTACACCCTTTTTTGTAGCCCAGCGCGCACGCCTGCTCGAACAGCCGGCGGGCCGGCGTGAGATCCCCACGGCCGCCCACTTTCTTGAAATACAGCTCCCCCAGGAGCATGCAGCCCAGGGCGCTCGCGCCTTCACACCCGCGCTTGGCGAGCTTGGCCGTTTGGCCCTTGTCGCCGCCTTTGATCAGAGTCAGCAGCGCCCACCGGCTGCATCCTTCGGCATGGCCCAGCTCGCAGGCGCGGCGCGTCATCGCTAGCACGCGGGCTGCCTGCGTGGCCCCACCGCCCGATTGTGACGCGAGCGCCGCCAGGTTGAGACAGGCCCGCGCCACGCGCCCTGCGCAGGCTTTTTCGAAGAGCTGTCGCGCCCGCGCTGCGTCTTTGGGCCCGCCGGCTCCCTTGATCAGCAGATCGGCGCCCCTGGCGCAGCCTTCGAGATCCCCTTTGGCACAAGACCGCAGATACATCTGACGCGCCCGCGGCAGATCTTGCGGCACGCCGATGCCCTGTTCGTTGAGCCTTGCGAGGCGGACGCAGCCACGCTCCGATTTGTCACGGCAAGCCTGCTGATACAGCTGGCGCGCCCGGGCGATGCTCTTGGCGCCCCCCCACCCCTTCTCCCAGTAGGCACCGAGGTTGGCGCATGCGGCCGCAACCTTGGCGCGACAGGCCTTTCGATACGCTGCCCGAGCGCCCACGCGGTCTTTGGCGCCCCCCAGGCCGAGCGTCAGCATCCGCCCCAGCTCGTGACAGGACAGGCGGTGTCCGAGGCGACACCCCTGGGAGAGCCACGGCCGCGCGGTGAGGTGGTTGCCCTGCCGCATGGCGAGCGCCGCAGCGTGCCAGCACTTGTCGACTCTTCGACACGCCATGGCGGCGGCCGCTGGTGTCGGTTTCGCCAGGGTGATCGCCAACGAGCCCACGCCGAGCTCCAGGCCCGTAAACAGGCTGACGCTACGCAGGCGCAACTGCTTGCCGTCGACGCGGAGCAGGACCACGATCTGCGCCCTGAGCTCCTCGCGGAGCGGCACGAGCTGGGACGCATCCCGAGGCATCCTCAGCTTGATCCAGCCACCGAGCAGCTTCGCACCGGCCGGCTCGAGCGGCTGCAGCACCGCACCGGCACTGGTCATCGCCAGCTTCAGCCTTCTCAAGGTGTCTCGCAGATCGGCCCGCTTGCTCAGGTCCACCACCGAGCCCTTGGCATCAACGAGCGAAGCGAGCACATGGATCCGGTCCGGCTCCACAATGCGCACGGCTGCTGCTTCCGCGGGTGTCAGATTGTACGGCTGACAGCCGACAGCCCCCACGGCTAGCGCCCCAGCCACCCCCAATACGCCCAACATTGAAAACGACGTCCAACAGCAGCGCGCCAAGATTCACCTCGGGTTTGAGCAGTCGGGGCAACCTACCACAGGCAGTAGGTCGAGCCCCAGGAAGCTCTTCGGAGCGCAGTGTGCGCGTAATAGAGTCATCGTGCTGCTCGATCCCTAGATTCTGTGGAACGAGGATGATTGGATGACAGAGAATGTAGCTGCCGAAGTCTGGCCCGTGCATACATCTGGCCCGTGCATACATCTGGCCCGTGCGTACATCTGGCCCGTGCGTACTTGACGAGCCCCCGGCCACCTTGGATACTCTCAACGAGGGCCGATTGTCGGCCCAGGCCATCGCTTCGGCCACGCGAGTGACGCAGGGATCGATGAACCTGTACAATGAATTCGAGCAGCTGATCCGGCAGCTCAACGAGGCCGGCGTCGAGTACGCCGTTGTCGGCGCGATGGCGTTGGCCGTGCATGGCGTCCCCAGGGCTACCACCGACATCGATCTCCTCGTGAAGCCCGAAGACCGTGAACGCGTCACCTCGCTGGCCGCCCAGCTCGGCTTCACGCTCCCCGCCGAGCCGATGACGTTCTCGAACAGCGGCCTCTCCATCCAGCGCATCACCAAAATCTCCGAGGGCGAGTCGCTCACGCTGGAACTGCTCCTGCTCAGCGAGTCGCTCCGCGCGGTGTGGGACTCCCGCGTCTCTCTCGACATGGGGGATCAGGCCCTCTGGGTCGTCTCCCGCGAGGGCCTGATGGAGATGAAGGCACGCGCCGGACGACTCCAGGACCTGGCAGATATCAAGCGGCTGATGACGCCACAGGACGAAGCGGACGATGGCTAGCATTCCCCTCCCCGAAGTCGACTACTCGCCCGAAGCTGTTCGGCTCAGGGTGGTGCAGGTGTCACGTCTCTGCGAGCGCCTCTACGCAGGAAAAAGGCCGGTGGACATGTCCGCCGGCGCCGTAGCCCGGCGTCTGGTCACCGTGTCCCGCCTCCGCGACCTCTGTCTGCAGCTCGGCCGTCTCAACCCGTGATCCGCACTGATCACAGCGCCCGCCACGGTCCTTCGCCGGTGGTGTACGGAAACTCGATCCACACGGAAAACCGTCAACTTGGGTTGCCGGATTTCAACGCCGCTGAATACTACGTTCGCCTCCCGGCCGACCTCTGAGGCCGCCGCCGATACTCCGTCCAATGGCCAAAACGCTGGGTGATCTCTTTTACGCGCCAGCACATTTACGCACCAGCACAAACCCCTTCGTCACGCTTGAGGTTTGTCCGGCTTCCGCGATAGACTTCTGTCCACAGAGACAACCCTGTCAGGACTACGGCCCGTGCGGAACAGGATCACCGGTCCCAAGACCATCCTTTGGGCGACATGCCTCCTGCTGATGCTGGCTGGCCTGACCGGCCCTGCTTGCTCGCCGGAAATCAAGCCGGGCCAGTTCAGCTGTAGCCCACACGAGGTGGATCCCTGCCCCGCGGGCTACGCTTGTCTGGTGTACGGGGCGGACCATCGCTGTTTTGCCAACTGGCGCCAAACCTGCGGAAACGGCATCCTGGAGGCCGGTGAGCAGTGCGATGGAAGCGACTTCGGGGACGCCACCTGCGCAGATCACTTTCCCGAGGATTTCACCGCCGGCGAGGATCGCGATCCGGTCTGTCAACCCGACTGCACGGTCAGCTGCCGGGTGTGCGGCGATGGCCGCATCGATCAGAATCAGGGCGAGCAGTGCGACGACGGGGAGAACAACTCTGACGATCCCAACGCGAGCTGCCGCACCACCTGCCAGGCGCGCTCCTGCGGCGATGGGATTCTCGACGATGCGCTGGGGGAGGAGTGCGACGGCCAGGCGGGCCTCATCGGCGTGAGCTGCGTGAGCCTGGGCTACTATCAGGGCACCGTGGGGACATGTCAGGACGACTGCCGATTCGACCGGACCCCCTGCCAGGGGTTCTGCGGCAATGGCGTGGCCGAGGAGGGCGAAGAGTGCGACGGCGCGGATCTCCGCGGCCTGGACTGCCTGGACCTCGGCGAATCCGGCGGCCGCCCCGGCTGTGACACCTGGTGCCGTCGGTCCGAGAGTGGCTGCCGGGGGCTCGGCTTCCGGGAAGTCTACCGGGGCCCGGGCAGCGCGGTGCGCACGATCTGGGTGGCCGACGACGGGACGCTCTTCGCCGGACGCGGTGGCAGCGAGCCGATGCTGATCTACGACGGCACGAGCTTCGCGGAGGGGAGCCAAGCGGCGCTCGCGCTTTCCGGCCGCAGCGCCACCGACGTGTGGGCCGTGCCCACGTACAATGGAGGCCTGTGGCACTACGACGGCGCTGGCTGGTCGCAGGAGCGGACCGGGAGCTTCATCGATGTCTGGGCGCTCGACACCGGCGAGGTCATCGCCCTGACCATGGATGAGGTGCACTACTACGATGGCAGCTCGTGGTCCATCTTGTTCCAACAAACAATGATGTTCAACGCAGGATGGGCCTCCGCGGCGAATGACGTGCACGCGGGCGGGCTCAGCTTCATGTGGCACTACGACGGGCAAGACTGGAATGAGACAGGCAGTGCCTTTCTCATGGTCATGGCGGTCTGGGGCTCGGGGCAGAATGACGCCTTTCTCGTGGACTCGGGGCCCACCGGGAACGTCGTCTACGCCTACGACGGGCAGAGCTGGTCGGAAACGCTCGTGACCACCACCACCACGGGCCCGGTCGACATCTGGGGCTCAGGCCCGCAGGACGTCTATGTGACCCTGCGGGACACAGCGGTGCGTCACTATGACGGCATTGGGTGGTCTGAGATCGAGCTGGGGGATCCCCCCGGCCAAACGATCCTCACCGCGGTGGGCGGAACCTCAGCGGACAACGTCTGGATCGGCGGTGCCAACGCCTCCGAAACCGAAACCGTGCTCTACCGCCTGGAAAGCGCCTCGCTCTGGGAGACCTTGCCCACCAGCGTTTCGGCGAATCTTACCAGCGTGTGGGGGACCCGCGAAGACGATGTGTGGGTGGCCGGCGAGGCGGGGACGATGCTTCATTTCGACGGGCAGGCATGGGCCGCCGACGGCCCGGGCACCACGGCGGATCTGGTGGATCTGGGTGGCGCACTGCCGGACGCCCTCTACACCGCCTCGGCCACCGGCTTCTGGCGGCGTGAGGGCGACACCTGGGTGCCGAAACCCACTCCCAGCCAGCCGATTCGCCGGTTTTGGGTGCGTGGCGCAAGCGACGTGTACGCCGTTGGTACAAACGCCGTATTCCACTTCGATGGGCAGGGTTGGACCGAGGATCTCGGCTTCCGGCCCGCCAACCCGGACCTGACGTACCTCACCTACGCCATCTGGGGTACCGCCGAGGGCCACCTGTTCGTGGGCGCCCAGGAGCGAGAGTACAACGGCGGCTGGATCATCCTTCGCGGTCCGCGGTTGCTCCGGTTCGATGGCCAGTCCTGGACCGTGGCCTGTTCCCAGGACGTCGGAGACGCGGAGGGTCCCTATGCTGAAATCTGGGGCACCGGCCCCGACGACGTCATGATCGTCTCCCAGCGGGACATCAGCGCGCGCCTCCTGCGTTTCAACGGCACCTCGTGCGAAATGGAGACGCAGCACGATGGATTCCAACCCCAAGCCATCTGGGGCGCCCGCGCGACCGAGGTCTTCCTCGGTGGTCACGGTGGCACCGTCGCCTTTTTCGATGGCACCGGCTGGACCCGCCAGCAGACCGACGCGGCCGCGACGATCCGGCGGCTCTGGGGACTACCGGGCGGTCCGGTGTTCGCCGTGGGAGACGCAGGGCTGGTGCTGCGGCAGGAGGTCCCCCTACCCCTGCCCTCCGCCGGACCCTGTGAGGCGGTCGTCGCGCTCCACTGCGGCAGCACGGCCAGGGGCAGCACGAACCTGCAGCCGGCCTCGCTCGCGGACTATTCGGCGTGCGCCCCGGGCCTCTCGGCGCCCGGGCCCGAGGTGCTCTATCGCCTACAGGTCCCCATCACAGGCTCGGTGCAGCTGAGCCTTACGGCCCACACCGGCGATCTGGACCTGTTCGTCCTCGACGCGGGGACGGGGGGGACCTGCGAGCCCGCGGCCTGCCTCGGATACAGCGCCACGCCGCAGACCGCCGGTCAAGAGGTGGTCCAGCTCGACAACGTCGTGATCGGCGACACGCTCTACGTGGCGGTGGACGGCCCGGCGGGATCCACCTCGGGATACCAGCTCAGCGTGCTCTGCCAGCCGCAGTAAGCCCGTCGGGTGCCTAAACAAGGCCGAAGCAGATCCGGGACGGCGAAGGGGGGCAGGGCCTGTCGCAGGCTACCGCAGCGGCGTCAGGGTGGCCGAGCTACTCGGACGGCAGAGACGGCTCCGGGGCCGGGGACGGAAAGAGGTTCGCCCAGGTGGGCGCGTCGGTGACGGTGCCAGAGAGGTTGTTGTTGTCCAGGATGGTGGGCTCGGAGCCCTCGTTCATGACGACGCTGTTCTCGGCGCCGCTGACCACCGACCGGGCCACTGTGCCGCGGGCACGGTAGTAGAGGATTCCGGCGAGCTCGGCGTTTTGGATGTCGCAGTCGGTGATGTCGAAGGTGGGCATCTCCTCGAGCTCGAGGCCGCCGATCTGAACCCCGTAGCCGTACTTGTCGTCCAGAGGCTGGGGCGCGACGGAGCGCACCGAGCTGGACGCGATGAAGCCCGATACACCCTCGACGAGCAGCCCGGCGCTCTGGCTCGAATCCACCAGACAGGAGGTCATCGAGAGGTCGCCGCAGTCGCCCGTGTCGGGGTGGCACATCGCCGCGATCCCTTGCCCGTGGATGTCGCGCTTGGGTCCCTGGGCATTGGCCCGAGTGTCGATCACGGCGACACCCTCCAGGGTGGCCGGTACGCCGCCGATGAAGATGCCGATGTTCTCGTTGCTCCTGACCAGACTCGAGGAGACGAGCAGGCTCCCGCAGGTATCCTCGTCGACATCGCACTGGGAGCTGATCCCCCGACCGCCTTTCCCGTTGCTCGCATCCGGCAGGGTTCCGCGGATTACGGTGGTGGTGATCTCGGCGCCCACGCCGCCCGCGAAGATGCCCACATCCCGGTTCCCGGACACGAGGGTGTCGGCGACCCGCAAGCGCCCACAGGCCCCGACGTCGCTGTCGCACTGGATCGCGATCCCCCGGCCGTACTTGCCGCTGCTCTCCTCCGGCAGGGTGTCGCGCACCACGGTGGAGGTGACCTCGGTGTCCACGCCGAACGTGAAGATGCCCAGCTCCCGATTGCCGGTGACGAGGCTGAAGGACACGCGCAGGCCTCCGCAGGGTGGTGGTCCGAGTCCGCCGTCGAAGTAGCACTGGGCGCTGATTCCCCGGCCGTACATCCCGTTGCTCTCGTCCGGCTGGGTGTCACGCACCACGGTCGCGTAGACGTCGTTCTCCATGCCGATCGTTGTGATGCCCACATCCCGATTGCCGGAGACGACGCTGGAGGACACCCGCAGGCTCCCGCAGCTCCCGGCCGAGGAGCACTGGGCGACGATCCCCGAGCCGGAGCTCTCCAGGTCGGTGCTCCCCCCGGACAGGGTATCGCGCACCACGGTGGCGGAGATTTCGCTGCTCACGTTGCTCACATAGATGCCCACCTGTCGGTTGCCCGAGACCAGACAGGAGGATACCAGCAGGCTCCCGCAGCTCCCGCCCTCGGGATCACACTGGGCCACGATCCCCGCACCGGAGCCCGTGCTCTCCTCGAGCAGTGTATCGCGGATCAAGGTGGTGGAGATTTCGGCGTCCACGCCGCCGGCGAGGATGCCCACATCCCGGTTGCCCGAAACGAGGCTGGAGGAAACCCGAAGGCTGCCGCAGGGCCCTCCCGAAGAGCACTGGGCAGTGATCCCCCGGCCCATACTCTCGGAGCTCAGCTCCGGCAGGGTGTCACGAATCACGGTGTCGGTGATCTCAGTGGCCACACCGCTCGCGTAGACGCCCATGGTTCGGTTCCCCGACACGAGGCTGGCGGTCACCCGCAGGCTCCCGCAGGTCCCTCCCGAAGAGCACTGCGCGTTGATGCCGCGACCGGACTGATCGTTGTTCTGCCTCGGTTGGGTGTCACGCACCAGGGTGGCGGTGATTTCGGTGTCCACGCCGCTGATGAACATGCCCATGGCCCGGTTCCCCGAGACGACACTGGAGGTCACCTGCAGGCTTCCGCAGGACTCGCCAGAGGAGCACTGGACATTGATCCCCCGGCCGTACTCCCCGGTGCCCGGCTGCGGCCGCGAGTCCCGAACCTCGCTCTCCACCAGCTCCAGCGTGCCGCCTCTCGCGTAGACCCCATGCCTGACGCAGCCCGCCACCACGACCTGCTCCAGCAGCACCTCGGCCTCATCGCGCACCTCGATGCCCACGTCGCTCGCGTCGAGCACCTGCACCTGCCGCACCACCACCTGCTGCGCCCCCGAGAGCACCAACCCCTCGGCCGGGCCGGTCAGGGTGACGCCACGGACCGTGGAGCTCGAACCGCCGCTGTTGATGGTCACCGGCGACACCGGATTGCCCATGAACTGCTGACCGCGAATCGTCACCAGCTCGGCGCACCGCCCCGTCAGCCGAACCTCCTGGCTGAGATTCAGCCGCTCGGTGTAGTCCCCGGCGGCCACGGCAATCCGCCCCCCGGGCGCCACCACCGCCAGCGCCTCCCCGACGGTCAGGAAAGGCGCCTGCTGCGTGCCGTTCGCCCCCGTCGCATCGGCGGTCTGGTGCACGTACACCGTGACCCCGTCGTCGACGAGGTTCCCCCACGTCCCCGTGCCGCAGTCACCCAGGGGCTGACAGGTGTCGTAGCCGAGCAGCGCAATCGTGCCGGGGGGGCACGGATCCGGCCCGGGCGGCAGGATGGCGTTGCACCCACCCTCCCCGTCCGACTCGAAGCCCGCGGCGCACGCGGTCACGCCCACCGGTTGACACTCGGTATGGCCGAGCATCTCCATGGTGCCGGGGGGACACGTGTGGTCCGGGAGAATCGGCTCACACCCACCCTCGCCGTCCGACTCGAACAGGCCGGTGGCGCAGGTGGTGACGCCGACGGCCTGGCAGCCCCCGCCGAGCACGGGGATCTCGGCCGCGCCCGGGCAGTCGTCGAAGATGGGGATGCACGCCGGGCCCGACTGCTCGTAGCCGTCTGGGCACTGGGAGGTGTTGTTCTCACTGCCCCCGCTGTCGCCGCACGCGCCGAGCAGTAGAAGGCAACCCACAAAACAGCAGTGTCGTCGCATCCAGTCCAGCTCCAGGTGAGCTCAGTATCGCCGATTGTGTGACCGTGCGTAAAGGTGATGCGCAAAGGCGATGCGTTTAGGGGCACTCCGGATCGTTGCTGTCGACCAAGCCGTCGCAATCGTTGTCCATGCCGTCATCGCAGCTGGTCTCGCTGGGCTGACACGCGAAGGGGGTGCCGTGCAGCAGGCGCAGGATGGTGCCGTTGGCGCCCACGAACCAGACCCTACCGTCGGCGCCCCACACGCCATAGAGGTCTTCAACCGAGTCGGAGCTGACGTACATCCACTCGGTGCCCTCCCAGTGCAGGATGGTCCCCTGCTCTCCGGCGACCCAGATCTCGTCCGGCCCGCTGCCCCAAATCGCCCAGAGCTCCTTCTCGGCCGCGTAGATTTCGGACCAGCCGGTGCCGTCGAAATGCCAGATGCCGTTCGGCTGGGCCACCGCGTAGATGTTGTTCCACGCCGAGCCCCACATGCTGGCGACGAAGCCGCAGCCCGGGGTGAGGGAGCCCCAATCAACCCAAGTGCCGCCCTCCAAATGCCACATGTTTCCGCACATACCGCCGGCCCATACGTCGGTGGCCGACACCGGCCAAACGGCGTCCAACCAGTCCGTGGACCCGCCCAGGTCCTCCGGAGCCTCCCAGATGGCGCCGTTGTAATGAATGATGGTACCGTTGCGGCCGACGGCCCAGATGTCGTTCCAGGCCAGGCCCCAGATGTCCTCGAGCCAGTTCGCGGTCGGAGAGGCGGCGCCCGTCCAGCCGGTGCCGTCGTTGTGGAGGATCGTGCCGAACCAACCCACGGCCCACTGGTCGTCCCAGGCCGAGCCCCAGATGCCGTTGAGCCGATTCCCGGTGGTCGAAGGGTCCGGGGCCCAGGACACGCCGTCAAAGGCATACATCGCCCCGATGAGGCCGCAAGCCCGCACGTCGTTGCCGGCGGCGCCCCACACCTCGCGCAAATGATTGGTCGTGCCGGACGGGTTGTTCGCCCAGGACGTGCCGCTGTAGCTCATGATGGTCTCGGGTCCCGCGGCCCAGACCACGCCGGGGCCCCTGGACCAGACGGTCATCATGGTCACGCTGTTGGTGGGGGTTTCAATCTCCGTCCACACCCCGCCGTCCCAGTGAACGACCGTGCCGGAGGCGCCCACGGCCCACACGTCGTTCGAGGCCGAGCCCCAGACGTCCTGGAGCGTCAGTCCGGTGGGTGAGGGAACCACCGACCAGCTACCGTCGTAGTGGAGGATCGTTCCGATGTTGCCCACGGCCCAGATGTCGTTGGGACCCGAGCCCCAGATCGCCCTGAGGTCTGTGGCGGTCGGCGACGCCACCTCGGCCCAGGCGGTGCCGTTGTAGTGGGCGATTACACCGCCGTTACCCACGGCCCAGATGTTGTTTGAGGCCGAGCCCCAGATCCCGAACATGCGCTGGCCGGAGGGGAGCACCGTATCCATTGACCAGGTGCCGTTGTAGTGGACGAGCCGGCCGTTGTCGCCCACGGCCCACACGTTGTTCGTTGCGCTGCCCCAGGCGTCCCAGAGGTGGTCGGTCGTCGGTGACGTCACGCTGCTCCAGGATCCGCCGTCCCAGTGGGCGATGATCCCGCCGATGCCAACAGCCCAGACGTCGTTGGACGCCAGGCCAAAGACTCCCATATAGTCCGCAGCGTTATTCGGGATGGTGAAGTATGTCCAGTCGGTTCCGTCGTAGTGGTAGGCGCCCAAAGCGGAGCCTACCAGCCAGACGTCGTCGGCGGCGGCGCCCCATAGACCCATGAAGTTGAGCGAGTTGCCATAGTCCGTGAGGTCCCAACCGAACGCGTAGCACCCGGTGAAGTCCGGCATGCAGACGTTGGTGCAGCCCAGGTAACCGGCGTCGTAGCCGTAGGCTACGCAGGTCATTCCCGGCGGCGGCGCGCTGTCGCAGATCTCATTGGGGTGATCGACGCTGCCGTTGCCGCAGGGCACGTCGCAGTCGGGATTGCAGCCGTCGCCGGGCACCGAGTTGCCGTCGTCGCAGTTCTCACCGGTGTCGGTGACCGAGTCGCCGCAGTGGGGGAGCAGGCAGTTGGTGCGGCAGCGGTCTGCGATGAAGTCGTTGTTCAGCACGCCGTTGTCGCACTCCTCGCCGCGGCCGACGTCGACGATGCCGTCGCCGCAGCGCGGGAGCAGGCAGTTGCCCTGGCAGCCGTCCCCGTCGTTGTTGTTGTTGTCGTCGCACTCCTCGCCGGTATCCACCGTGCCGTTGCCGCAGGTTTCGATCTGGCAGGTGGCGCTGCAATTGTCCCCCGGCACCTGGTTGCCGTCGTCGCACTGCTCGCCGGAGTCGATGACGTTGTCGCCGCAGCGGGCGCGTTGGCAGTTGAGCCGGCAGGCGTTGGGTGTGGTGTTGGAGTTGGCCACGCCGTTGTCGCACTGCTCGAAGTTGCCCACGTCGACGATGCC
>JBDRSE010000077.1:0-46318 GCA_043825095.1 bacterium | reverse complement strand
GCCTGGGACGCAGCACCATCGCTTGCGCCCTACGACTCCGCGAAGAAACGGTGGTGCCCGCTCTTGCTAAAAGCTAACAGCTAAAAGCTAACAGCTTTGATGCCATCTTGCGCAGCATTGAGTTGATAAGAGACTAAGCGTTCGCCGGGAGGGTGGCTGTGGGAACGGCTTCCTGTGCGGCACCGAGGTGTGCGACGACGGCAACAACGTCAACTGCGACGGCTGCCGCGCCGACTGCAAGGCGCTGGAGTGGATGTTCTCCGAGATCCATGTCGTGGCGTAGCGGTCGGTCACATGGCCGTTGTACAAGGCGATCGGGGCCGCTTCGAGCAGCGCCTCGTGGCGGCTGACGGTCTGCCGGAGGGTGCTCCGCGCCTCCTCTATTTCGGACAGATCCCGGATGGCGGTCACGCGCTGGCGGACGCCGCCGCGGACGACGGTCCTGCCACGAGCTTCAACAGGGAAGAGCGTCCCGTCCTTTTTCAGGGACATCACCCGATAGGGGCCCTCGAACTCCTCGCGGATCTTCGACAGCACCAGCTCCCGGTCCTCGGGCGCCACGACCTTCGTGGCCTCCTTGCCGATGATCTCATGCCTGTCGTACCCGAACATGCGCGCGAACTGGTCGCTGACATCGAGGAACACTCCGCCTTCGGTGAAGGCGATCCCCTCGAAGGTCGCGTCGGCCAGGTCTCGAAGCCGCTGCTCGCCGGCACGCAGGGCACTCTCCGCCGCGATCCGCTCGGTGATGTCCCGGACGACGGCGACCACGTAGTCTCTTTCGAGCGAGACGTGCTGGAGGTTGACCTCCACGGGGAACGTCGAGCCGTCCTTCCGCCGGCGGAGATCGCGCCGCAGTGTTTTGTCCGAGAGCCGCAGCGCGTCCTGGATTGTTGCGACGCCCGGATGGTCGACCGTGGAAGTGACGTCGGGAACGGACAGCGCGAGGAACTCCTCGCGAGTGTAGCCGAGAAGCTCGTAGGCCCTTGCATTGGCATCGACGAACCGCAATGTCTCCGAATCAATGACCTCGAAGGCATCGTTCGAATGGTCCATGAGCGTGCGGAACAGCCGTTGGTCTTCCTCGGCCCGCTCAAGCGCCTCGTGTTGCGCTGCGCGGGCGCGGAACTCTCGCACCTCCCGCTCTATCGCGGGGCCCAGCCGCGTGAGGTTCTGCTTCATGACGTAGTCGGAGGCGCCTGCGCGCATGTAGCCGACGGCGATGTCTTCTCCGATCGTGCCCGAGAGCGCGATGAAGGGGGCGGCGCTCCGCATCTCCTGGACGACCTCGAGCGCGCGGCGGCCGCCGAAGCCGGGCAGGGCGTGGTCGGACAGGATGACATCCCAGGTCTCTTCCGACAGACGCTGCCGCAGCGCCTCCTCGGTTTCGACCCGCTCGAAGGTGTGGGTCAGCCCGTGGCGAGTCAGCTCCTCGCCGATCAGCTCGGCGTCGTCCGGTCTGTCCTCGATGATCAGGATGCGCAGCGGTGCGTCAGTCATGCGGCCTCCTTGGTTAGCCTGCGGCAGGTGGCGGCGGGATGTTCATGAGGACCCAGTACAGCCCGAGGCGCTTCACCGCCTCGCTGAACTCCCCGAAGTCCACGGGCTTGCGCACGTAGCTGTTTGCGCCGCCCTCGTAGCTCCGAACGACGTCTTCGTCGAGGTCCGACGAGGTCAGCACGACCACCGGGAGAAGCCGCGTCCGGGGATCCGCGCGGATGCGCTCGAGCACCTGGTGGCCGTCCAGCTTCGGCAGCTTCAGGTCCAGCAGCACAACCTCCGGCAGCCCGTCGGGCTCTCGGTCCGCGTGCGCGCCCGTGCAGAAGAGGTAGTCGAGCGCCTCGACTCCGTCGTGCACCACGAAGACCTTGTTCTTGACGTGGCTCTCCTCCAGCGACAGGAGCACGAGCTCCGCGTCGTCCTGGTTGTCTTCTACGAGGAGGATGATCTTGTCGTCCATGATTGCTCTGCCTTTCTTGGCCGGTCCGCCCACTACCCGAGGGTGAAGAAGAACGTGGCTCCTCGACCGAGCCCGCTCTCTGCCCGGACTCGCCCACCATGGCGGCGGATGATCCACCGCACCGTCGCGAGCCCGATGCCGAGCCCGTCGAACTCGCTCGCCGGGGGCAGCCGCTGGAATGCGCCGAACAGCTTGTCGGCGTACGCCTCGTCGAAGCCCACGCCGTTGTCGCGCACGAAGTACTCCTGCTGCTCCGTCAGGCCCAGCTCGATCCGCGCGACAGCCTCCTTCGCCGTGAACTTCCAGGCGTTGCCGAGGAGGTTCTGCAGAACGGAGCCGAGCAGGCGCCGGTCCCCGCTTGCAGCAAGCCGCTCGGGAATGACGAGCTCCACCTCGCGCCCGGGCTCGTCCTCCCGGAGGGAGGCAGCGAGGTTGCGGGCGAGCTCCGCCAGGTCGATGACCTCGC
Source organism: bacterium (assembly GCA_043825095.1). Classification (GTDB taxonomy): domain Bacteria; phylum Myxococcota_A; class Polyangia; order HGW-17; family JAJRWW01; genus JBDRSE01. The sequence continues at coordinate 43,892 of JBDRSE010000077.1, read as the reverse complement.
GCTTCAATGCCGCTCTCGATACGCGAGAAAGCTCCAGGATCCCGTCGATGAGCCGGCCCATCGTGACGGCCCCGGCACGGATACGGTCCAGGTAATGTCTGCCCTTGCCGTCCAGACCGCCGGCATACCTCTCGAGGAGGACCTTGCTGAACCCGTCCATGCTTCGCAGGGGGGCCCGCAGGTCATGCGAGACCGAGTAGCTGAAGGCCTCGAGCTCGGCGTTGGCGGTCTTCAGCTCAGCGATATGGCGATCGAGCTCGATGTTGAGCCGGTGGGCTCGCTGCTCGGCGGCCCGGATTTCAGCCACGTGCGCCGCGATCCGTGTGACCATGCGGGCGAACGCGCCCGAGAGCTCGCGGACTTCGTCCCGGGTTCCCGGCGGCGCTTGCGGCAGGTCGCGAGCGTCGAAATCCTTGTCGGCCAGGCGGTGGGTGGCGGCAACGAGCTGACCAAGGGGCGGGATGATGCTGCGAATGAGCACGAATGCGAGAAGAAGGCTGAGCACGAGGGTGATGGCCGCCGCCGACACGATCTGTCGAACTTCGCTCGCCAGCCGGCTGTCCATGGATTTGACCTCGGCTGCGAGTTGCTGCTCCTTGTGCACATGGAGCTCCGTCATCTGTCGGTCGATGCGGACGACAATGGGGCGGAGCTCCCGTCGGATGAGCTTGCGCGCGGCCTCCTGGTGCCCGCTTTTCGACAGCGCAATGACCCGCTCCTGAACAGGGAAGGCGTCTGCCAGCAGTCCTTCGGTGGACACCAGCATCCGACGTCCTTCGCGCGAGAGGTTTAGACCCTTCATGTGCGCGATCTGTTCAGATAATAGGCGCCGCTTCTCGGAGATGATGCGCTCGTACTCGCCCATCTCCTCGGGGCTTTCAGCGTGGACGTGGCTCACGGTGGCGCGGCTCCACTCGATGAGGGCGATGTGCGCATTGGCGATGATGCGAGCAGACTTGAACTGGTTGCTCTCCGCCCCGCGGAGGGCGGCGAGAATGTCCTGCATGCCGCCGATGCCTCGCCAGCCCACGAAAACGAGCCCGACAAACAGGAAGCCGAACACAGCAAGGAGCTTGGTGCGGATCGAGACGTTCACAGCGCATTGTCTCCGGGATTCACGGCGACCGCCAGGGATGGGCTCAACTCGACATCCAACGATGCCTCGTTCGCGGAACCATACACCCCGTGCCAACGTTGCTTCCCCGTCAATGCTCCACCGACCGACGCCGCGACTAGGCAAGCTTTGTCCATGCTGATGATTGTGATTAATAACACAAAACATCTAGCCATTGACAATTACATTTTGCAATCACGCTGCGGGATCTGACCACGACTGTCAGACGCCGGATGTCCCCATCCTGACCTGCTGTGAGTGCCCCCCCCCGAAGTCGGGCTACTTCTTCTTCCCGTCCGTGCTTCCCGGGGAATCCAGGTGGCTCTCGGCGCGCTTGAAGCTCTCGTCGACGATCTTGCGGAACTGGGTCTGCCCCTGGCGGACGGCGGAGATCCACTTGTCCATCACATCGGATGATAGCCTGTAGGCCTCCATGTTCTTGTCCTGCAGCTCCTTGGCCAGCTCCTTGGCCACCTTCTCGGCCTGCTCCTGCATCATGTTCATGGCGTTCATCCCCGTGGTGAACATCTCGTGCATGACCGCGCTCATTTCAGTCAGATTCTTGTTGTCCATTTTTCCTTCTCCAGAAGCTGCGCCCGCCTTTTTTTCGGACGCGTCGAATGATTGCCCAACCGTCGATTGGGTTCCCAGAATCAGGTCCATGTTGATCATTTTGAAAACCTCGACAGTGGCCCCGTCCGCTCCCGATCCACGCCTTGAGCCGTTGCAAATCCCGTGGCGCAAAACAGCGCCTGCAAACGAAGACCTCTTTTACTGCCTATTTTTTGTGCAGTCAAACGGAAAGAGCATTTTAGAATCGTCAAATACCGAATATTTGTCAACATTTGTGGAAAATTCCTACAAACTACTGCTAATTACATTTTCCACAGCCTTCAGGAGGACGCCAACGCGCTGCGGCGTAGGGACGCGAGGGCGAGCCGCGGTGATTGACCTCTGGTGCAGGCGCCGGGGCCGTACGACCCCCTCGGAGCGCGTGGCGGTTGTCGATGAACCTGCACCAGTTCAGCGTCACCATTTTCTACCGGGAGCCGAGCTACGCCCGGACCACCGGGTCCGACGAGAAGCTGTATCGGGGCTCCTTCGAGGTGCAGGCCCGGGACCAGGAGGACGCGGTCGGGCAGGCCCTCGCACAGTACAAGAAGATCGAGCGCCTCTCCGGTGTGGGCTGGGTCCGCCGCGTGGTGCGGGTCGACTGCCGCCTCGTGGACGCCCCCGGTTCTGCCTAGCAGACAGCCGAGCTCGAGGTAGCGGAGCCAGGTTCGCAGCTTCGCGCCCGAAAGGAATTTGCAGAGTTGCGGCATTCTCACGTAGCTCTGTGAGGGATTCGGCTGAACGTAGGTCGCAGCGGAACCTCGCGCCACTATCGGGCTTGCGGGCCTGGAATCAAGTGAGCCGGTTGACGGAGCGCCGGGGTATTGAGTCGAGCTGAGTGGGGAGTTGGGATTTGCATCGGATCGCCCTGCGTGTTATCTTCCAGATTATCGTGTTACCGGGTCTGGGTGACCGCGACGGAGGTCAAGGGGCTCCGGAGCATCAACCTCATTCAGTAGCGAAATCCGATGATCGTACCCATCGAGCTACAGCGGATCGCCCTGCGCCGGGGATACCTGAGCCCGGAGATCGCCCTGGGTTGGCGCCTTGGAGTGTACCTGCGGGAGTTCTTCGACGGCCTTGAGCTCTTGCGCGTCCTCGCGGCCCGGGAGGACGACGCGGCCCTGTCGTTGCGCATCATGGCCGCATGGCAGCGGGCCACGCCGATCCTGGTAGAAGGACGCCGCGAGAGGTGGGACTTCCTGGTCTATCACCCGGCCACCGGGACCTTGCTGGGCGTGACCCGTGTTCCGGAGCGCACCGAGCTGCCTCAGCGCGTGAAGGACCTCGAGCCGGCCTTGGCGCGCGGGGACCTGCGGGCTCAGCTTGATTATCGTGACAGCGTGCAGCGGCTGGTGGATCGGCTGGTCGGCTCCCCCTTCGAGCAGCTCTGCCGCATCGACGAGCACCGCGTCCGCCGGATGCACTCCGAGGTCGCATCGGAGCCCTCGAGGCTGGTGCGCTGTCGTGTGTGCGGTGTGCTGGCCGCGAGCCGGCGCCTCTGGGAGCTGGACGGCGTCCTTTGCTGCCTGAGCTGCTCCGGTCTTTCACCACAATGGTTCGATCGCCAGTGAGGTCATCCATGCAGCCCAGAGCAGTGAGCATCCTGGTATCGCTGGTTCTCCTCGGTCAGGCGAGCTGCCACAGGAGAGGGCCGGTTGCCTCCAGGCCGGGATCCGGCTCGGAGGCAAAGACGACGACGGGGCCTGTGGACATCTCCGATATCACCCGGCGGCCTGACCGGTATCATGACCGAAAGGTCCACGTCCGCGGGATCGTCGTTTCGGTCTGCCGGCAGGAGGGGTGCTTCGTCGACATCGTGCCTCTCTCGGGCCAGGGAGAGGGCGTGCTGGTCAGCGGGCGACATGGCCCCGGCGGGTACTCGCGGGACGTGGTCGGACGGATCGCCGAGGTCAAGGGGACCTTCTACGCGAAGGTGTACCCCTTCTCGCGGATGCACCACTGGCAGCACCATAGCTGGCGCGCTGGAGAAGCTCGGCTTCCGGCGTTCGCCCGGATCTACCGGATCGGGGCGGACTCGGTCACCTTCAGTCGCACCCGGAGCTCGGCGCGCATCCGCGAGACGCCGCTGAGGGCCCATCGCTCCCCGGTCATTCCGCTCGATCGCATGGAGTTCGAGGCCGCCAGGATGGGCACCGGCAAGAAGTGCCTCGCACCGGGTACGAGCACGCCGGAGCACTCCACCCGGCGGTATCATGAGCTGCTGTTCGCGCTCACCGGAAGGCTCACCATCCGGATGCAGGGGCTCACCAACGCGTTGAAGCTCTCGCCGGGCCAGGCTTGCTACATCCCACCGCACACCCGCCACAAGGTCGAGAACCGCTCAGGAACGGCGAGCTGCTACATCTTCGTCTACTCCTTGCCCGAGAAGGAGAAACCGCACCCGAGCAAGCCTCGCCCGAGAAGCACACACAGCCACTGAAGCCTCGTCGAAAATCGGGAGCTCGGGCGCGTGCTGGGAACCAGTGAGAGTGAACGAGAACCGGCGGGACCCGCTCAGCTGGCTTCGCCGCGATCCCACACCTGGGCCTTGAAGGCCTTCCGGGCAGCGGATACCAGGGTGGCCCATTCACGGTCCGCGACCTGCCCGCTGCCGAGCCGGGAAAGGCCGATGCGCGAGCGGATATCCGATGCACGCTCCCACGCAACGCGCATCTCGTGGCGTGTAGGCGAGTGCCAGGGCAATGCCAGGAGCAGTGAGCCGGCGACCTCCACAGTCTGCCGTCCGACGACAGCGAGGGCCCCGCCTTTGCTGATGTCCACGAGCTGGGCGGGCCGGAATTCGGTGGTTCCGATGCCGGCGATCTGGCAGCGCCAGGGCGGGAGGAGTGGTGTCCGCGGCGAGCGCTGGCGCGGGAAGGGCTCCGCCTCCCCGGCGATGACCCGTTCGAGGAAGGCCAGCTGCTCCTCCTGGCCCGATTTGAAGCCGATGCCCGCGCCCAAGACCGGTTTCTGGCCTAGCGGTCTGGAGCCAAGCCGGATCCAGTAGACAATGCCCATGATGTGCAGCTCGGCGGCGTGACTGCGTAAGTCGAACCAGACGCCGACCTCCTCGCCGACCTTCAAAGGCGTGGCGAGCGGCACGAACAGGCCGCCATGGCTCATGTCGGGCAAGAACCGCTCTCGGAGCACCGCAGGATCGTTGATGATCGTCCTAAGTACAATCATGATGAGGCAGTTGATATGATAACACATTCGGGGTGGGGTCGACAGAGGTGCGATGTTCCTGAATCCCTGCAATGACGCGACCTGCGCCAGACGGACCACATAGGAACCAGGACAGCTCTAAATGTCGGGATATACCGACAACGCCATTGTTCACCACGGAGTGCTCGACCGTGAGGCGAGATTCATCTCGAAGCCTTTTTCGGTCATGAGCTGACGCGGATGGTACGGGAGGCGCTGGAAAGCTGGTCCGACCCGGAGGCGGCGCTGCAGGCCACCACCCTTCTTCCTTTTTCGCTTTAGATGTCCAGCTCGGCGAGGCGGGCGGTGAGACAGGTGGGACAGATGCCATGGGAGACGTTCATGCCTCGGGCGTTGTGGATGTACTGCTCTACTTTGTGCCAGTAGCCTTCGTCGTCCCGTACATTCTTGCAGTACATGCACATGGGCAGCAGCTCTTGCAGCGCGTCCACCGCGTGGCGCGCCCTCTGGAGCTGGGCGATCTTGCCGGTCAGCTCACGTTGCAGGTCGAGCAGACGAACGGCGGCCGCGATTCGCAGCTTCAGCTCGATGGCGTGGATCCCTTTGGAGAGGTAGTCGTCCGCGCCCGCGGCCAAGCCTGCATGCAGGTCCTCGGGTCGGTCGCGGGAGGTCACCATGATGATATATACGTAGCGGTCCAGGTTCGCCCGGCGGATGGCCCTGCACACCTCGAGGCCCGACTTCCCGGGCATCATCCAGTCGAGGAGCGCGAGGGATACATCGTGATGCTCCTCGAGGAGGCGCATCGCCTCGTCACCGTCTGCGGCCATTAGAGGCTGCATCCCCTGTTCCATGACCGTCCGCTCGAGCAGGAAGCGGTTGATGCGTGCGTCGTCGGCGATCAGCACCTTGTGCGGTGTGGCCGCTCCGCGCAGCGCTTCAGTCGACCGGGGCTGTTTCAGAGAGGATAGCTGTTTCATGGGCTGACCTCCTGTCACGGGATCAGATGCACCATCCGTGCCACCCGTGCATCGGCTATCAACCTTGACGTAGGTGGTCGGTGGGTTCTCGCAGCGGTCGGTTTGGCGCAGACCACGGACCGGGACGGGCAATAATGGCCGCTCGCTGGACGCGGTCGCAGCCGAGCTGTCCTGTGTACGCTGCCCGGGGGCTGCCTCTGCCGATCGTCGTGATTGCCTGAAACGACAGGCACTTTTGCGGTGTTCGTTCCAATGGGCTCCCCACGCGGCTGTGGCGGACGGCCGTTGGCACGACTCTTGATGTACTGGGGTCTCGAACAGTGAGCGCACAGCACGGAGGACAGAACATGAAAGGCACGGCAGCGACACTTTTGGGAGCGGCGATCTTCGGAGTCGCCGTGACCGCATGCTCTCCGGCGATCCAGCTCCGAGAGCCCACCACCTTCACCGTGAAGAAGGTGCGAGACGTCTCCTGGAACGACCGGTGTAACCTCCAGCCCTTCTTCGATCAGAAACCGTCGCCGAACACGCTCGTCTCCGAGGTCAGCCGGTCGGCGTTCATCGGGTCCAGCAGGGAGGAACGCGGGCAGGTGACCTATCAGGTGGCGCATCCGCTCCAGCAGGCGATGCTGTGGAAGATTCTGCGTCGATACTATCGCGATGCTCCGAGCACCGCCTCTCGGATCGGCGTCCAAATCGAGGTTGGCTACTACCGGTACTGCGGCAAGACCCGGATGCTCGTCGGGTCCCCCATCGTCATTCGCACACCGACGACCGAGCACCGCCTCGCCTACCATCCCTGTGTCGGCGAGTACCTGCTCAACGGCGACCTCTACCGGTTCCGCAGCAAGCATCTACTTCCGCGCTACGCGCGCAAATAAGGGACCAGCATCATGACCCTCACCAATCCACAGCCGGCTCCGGACTCGTCACAGCCGGATCCACTCGTCGGGAAGCTCGTCGGTGGGTACACGCTCGGCCCGCTCCTGGCCCGTGGCGGCATGGGAAATGTCCACATCGCGGCGCACCGGCATCTCGACCGCCAGGTCGCCGTCAAGACGGCGCGGCGGGACCTCGGCGGGCACGACTTCCTGCAGGCGCGGCTCGAGGCGGAGGCCGATTTCCTCGCCCGCGTCCAGCACGTGAACGTCGCGCTGCTGTACGACCTCGTGTACGGCGACGACGGCACCTTGTTTGTGGTGCTGGAGCTGCTCGAGGGGCGGGATCTGGCCAACATCATCGACCACAGGGGCTCGCTCGAGCTTCCCGTGGCGATCCGGCTGGCCCGGGAGATCGCCCGCGGAGCTGCGGCCCTGCACGACCAGGGGATCGTCAACGGCGATCTCAAGCCCGCCAACGTGATGGTGGTGGACGGGCCCCTCGTCGGTCAGCCGGGGAGCGGCCGGACCTGGGTGAAGCTCTTCGACCTGGGGGCCGCCCGGGACCTGGGCGAATCTCCCCGGGACATCATTCTAGGCAGCCCCGAGTACATGGCGCCCGAGGCGGTGCTCGGTCAGCCCCTCGATGCGCGGTCGGACGTGTACGGGCTCGGTATGCTGCTGTACGAGATGCTTTCCGGCGACGTGCCGTTCTACGACACTGACGTCGACGCGAACCTGCGCATGCACCTGTGGAAGCAGCCCCCGCCGGTCTCGACTCATCGCGCCGACATCGTGGCCGACGGGGCGCTGGACCGGCTCGTCCGTGACTGCATGGCGCGCCGGCCCGACGCTCGGCCCGCCTCGATGAGGGTGTTCCTCGATCGGCTCGACGAGGCGGTCTCTTCTGATGCGGACGTCAGGCTCACGGGACCGCTGCTCGCCGACCCTCCTCAACAGACCCAGGCCTTGCAACTGGGATAGCCTGAACTTCCTAGCCCACCGACTTCGTTTCACCTTCCAGGGCGGCCTTGAGACTCCGCAACAAGGCGCCGATGGAGTAGGGCTTCTGTAGGAACGTATATCCCCGCTCCTCGGCGATCAGGGCGCGGGATTTTTCGTCGGTGTATCCGCTCGTGAGCACGACCACGAGGTCGGGTAGCTTCATGACCAGTTGATCCGCCAGCTCGATCCCGCTCTCTCCGGGCAGCACCACGTCCGTGAAGAGGATGTGAATCTTGTCCGGGTGGGCCTCGATGATCTCCAGCGCCTCGGTGGAGGTCTCCGCTGAAATCACCCGGTACCCGGAGGAACGAAGCATGCGGGTCGCCAGCTCCCGGACGCCCGCATCGTCCTCGACCACCAGGACCTGCTCTTCGTGCCCTCGCAGCTCGTCCCGGGGTGCGACCGTCGCGTGCTCGTCCGAGGAGTGTCGGCGCGCCTCGGGCAGGTAGATCTTGAACGCGGTCCCCTGGCCGGGCTCGCTGTAGACGTTGATCCAGCCGTTGTGCTGCTTGACGATGCCGTACACCACCGAGAGTCCCAGCCCGGTGCCCTTCCCCTGTCCTTTGGTGCTGAAGAACGGCTCGAAGATGCGACTCTGGACATGTTGCGTCATGCCCGCTCCGGAGTCCTCGACGATGATCCGCACGTGCCGCCCGGAGCTCGCCTCGGGGATCACGGCGCAGGCTTCCCAGTCGAGGGTGATGTTCTCGGTGGTGATGGTGAGGGCGCCTCCTTCGGGCATGGCGTCCCGGGCGTTGACCGCCAGGTTCAGGATGACCTGCTCGATCTGCCCGGGGTCGACGTACACCGAGTGCAGGCCTTTGGCGAGTTGGGCGGACACCTGGATGTCCTCGCCCAGCAGGCGTCGCATCATCCGCTCCAGGTTCGCGATCAAGCCGTTGAGGTCGAGCACCTTGGGCATGATGACCTGGCGGCGCCCAAAGGCGAGGAGCTGCCGCGTCAGGGAGGTGGCTTTCTCGCCGGCGTCGATGATCTCCTGGACATCGGCCCGCAGCTCTGCGTCGTCTTGGACCTGCTCGGCCAGAATGGAGCCGTAGCCGTTGATCACGGTGAGCAGGTTGTTGAAGTCGTGGGCGATCCCTCCCGCGAGCTGCCCGACGGCCTCCATCTTCTGGGCCTGGAACAGCTGGGCGCGCAACCGTTCTTTCTCCTCCTCGATCTGCTGGAGGGACCGCTCGGAACGACGCTTTTGGGTCAGGTCCTCACTGAGGGTGACCGTCGCCGTGGGACGGCCGTGCTCGTCTCGCACCAGGTCGGTGATCAGCCGGACCGGAAAGGTCGTGCCGTCCTTGCAGAGATTGACGCTCTCCCGATCCAGCCGCGTGCTGTCCAGGAGGTGCTCAATGGGAATCGGCCGCCGGATTGCCGGCGGCGCCAGAATCGACACGCTCTTGCCGATGAGCTCCTCCACGGTGAAGCCGTGCATCTGCGCCTCGGCCGGGTTCGTATAGATGATCTTGCGCTTGTCATCCGCGATGGTGAGCCCGAGCTGCATCGTCTCCACGGCAAGCCGTAGCTGCTGCAGCTCGGACACGGTACGTCTTTGCTCGGTCTGGTCAGTAAAGACCATGACGGCCTCGCCCGCGGCGGCCTCCTCGCTCAACCAAGGGACGACGGATACGCAGATCTCGCGTCTCGTGCCATCGGGGCGGGTGATATCGAGCTCGTAGGAGCCCTCGGGATCCGGCGCCTGCGCCCGGGGCTGCGTTTTCCGGCGGGACCGTCGATCGACGGCCTCGAATTCGGCGAGCCGGCGTCCCACCAAGGCGTCCCTCGGCACTCCCAGGATGCGCCCCCCTGCCGGATTGCAGAACAGGATGCGATCGTCGGCGTCCAGAATGGCGACTCCGTGGTCCTGTTGCCAGTCGAGGTTCCGGTACCTCTGCCCGTCAGCAGACGATCGGTATTCCGCGGCACGGCGGCCCGCCGCCTCGCGGATCTGCGTGACGTAGGCGATGTTCCCGAAGGTGATGGCCGCGACCTTGCTGACCAGTGACAGGAGATGCCGGTTTTCGTCCGTGAAGGCGTCGGGCTCGGCGCTCCCCAGGCCGATGCATCCGAAGCAGATGTCGTCCCGAACGACCGGGTAGTACAGCAACGACCGGTAGCCGTGGCCGCCGAAGCGCTTGCGGAGCGCGTCTGTCGCGTCCGTGTTCGGCACGTCCAACGGCTGCCCGTTTCGGATGACCAGCCCGGGGAGGCTGTCGCGCTCCGTGCGCTCGATGCCGAGCAGCTCCTCGGGCGACAGCCCCTTGACGCGCAGCAGCCGGACCGTTCCCGCCTCTCGATCCTGGAAATAGAAGGCAGAGTAATCGGCAGCGACGACCTTGGCCACCTCCTGCTCGATGAGCTCGATCAAGGCGTCGGGCTCGTGCACTGACGCAAAGCGCTCGGTCAGGTCCATGAGCGAATCGAGGACGGCCAGGTGCGCTTCGGTTGAGTCTGGGTTTGTCATGTGGTTTGCGAGATTGCGGCCCCTCCGTTGAGATCGCAGTATTCATCGCGGGATGTCCGCAAGTCAAGCAGGGCAGGCAGCCGGGCAAGCAGTCGCCCGTAGGGAGGGTCGTGTACCTCAGATGACGGCGAGGCGCTGGTTCAGCACGAGGGTCGGCGCAGCATGTAACTCCTGCGGGGAGAGTTTCTCGGAAAACGGGGCAGCGCTCGCCCCGTCCGCGGCCGCTGTTCGCAGCAGACGGAACGCCTCGGCGACGTTTGCCGGGCGGTCTTCGGGGCTCTTGGCCAGGCAGGTGTGGACGAGCTGATCCAGCCCGCTGTCGCGGGCCACCCAGGCGCACACCGACGACAGGCGTGGGGGGGAATCGTACAAGTGCATTTCGAAGGTCAGGGAGTTGTCGCTGCTGGCGAAGGGCACGCGGCCGGTGCACATCTCGTACACCAGGATTCCAAAGGCGTACAGATCCGTGCGCGCGTCCAGGGTCAGGCCGAGGACGGCCTCCGGAGACATGTACCAGGAGGACCCGACCGCGTTGTCCAGGCGCACGGTGAGGGGGACCCGGGGATCTCGAGTCATCCTCACCGCGCCAAGGTCGATGAGCTTGATCCAGGGGTATTCCTTCTTGCTTCGATAGACGAGCGGGCCGCCGACCACCATCACGTTGTCGGGCTTGATGTCGACCATGACGTAGTGTTGACGGTGAAAGGCGGCCATTCCGGCGAGGACCTCCGCGCTGATGCGGAGCACCTCGGAGGGAGGGAGGGCTCCCTGGGAGTCGATGATCCGATCCAATGAGAGGCCGTCCAGAAGCTCCAGCACGGCGTAGGGTGTGCCATCCTCCAGGACCCCGACGTCATAGATGGTGACCACGTTCCGATGCTTCACCGAGGCCAGGGCACGGGCTTCCCGCAGGAGACTGTGACAGAGAAAGTCCTGGTCTGGACGCTCGGGGATGGGCATCTTCACCGCCACGCGGCGCCGTAGGATCTCGTGCTGCCCGACGAAGATGTCGCCCATGCCTCCCCGTTTCAACAGCTTGAGCAGTCGAATGGGGCCGACCCGGTCCAGGATCGGGTCGTTGGGGCTTCTCGGTTCTTTTTCTGGATTGGGCATGGGCTCGTCCCCGGTTGTTGGTGCTGTGGGGTAGTTCAAGAACCGAGCCAATCCGCTCTTGCGGCGTGGGGCGGTGTGTGCCTGTTGGCGAGCAGCGTGCAACAATCGTGAATTGCTCACGAAACAGTTCTGACACGGTGAAGGCGGCGAGGGCGGGAGTGATCGGATTTCAGGGCAAAAACGGACAGCCGTGGACGATTCTGTCTCAGCGGCAGCTCAGAGGTTGCTGACTACCTTGTGGCTCACAGGTCAGGGTCGGGATCGTCCTGCGGATGCTCGAGCTTGTACCGAAGCATGCGTCGGCTGATCCCCACCATGGCCGCGGCTGCCGACTTGTTGCCGTCGCAACGCCGCAACGCTTCCCTGAGGACCTGTTGCTCCAGCGCGTTCACGGCCTGGGGGAGGGTTGTCTCCCCTGCGATCACTGTCTCGTACAGGGACCCCGTGGCTTCGCCTCCACCCGTCACGAAGGCGGGGAGCGCTTCGACGTCGACCCGATCCCCGGATGCCAGTGCGGCGACGCGCTCGATGACGTTCTCCAGCTCGCGCACGTTGCCGGGCCAGGCGTGAGCGCTCAGCTTCTGTAATGCTTCGGGCGAGATCGTGATCGGCGGCTCATCCTCGCTGGCGGCAATTCGGGAGATGAAGTGGCCGACGAGCAGGGGGATGTCGGTCCGGCGCTCCCGCAGGCTGGGGACGGCCAGCGGGATGACGTTGATCCGGTAGAAGAGGTCTGCGCGGAACGCGCCCTGCTCGACCAGCAGCTCGAGGTCCTGGTTGGTGGCGCAGATCAGCCGCACGTCCAGCGCCACGGGCTTGGTGCTCCCGAGTCGCGTGACCTCGTGCTCCTGTAGGACCCGGAGCAGCTTCGCCTGGTTGGTCTGGTTGAGCTCGCCGATCTCGTCGAGGAACAGCGTCCCGCCCGTGGCCTGCTCGAAGTACCCTGCACGCGCCGCCTTGGCGTCGGTGAACGCCCCCCGTGCGTGGCCGACGAACTCCGCCTCGCACTGGGTGTCCGGCACCGCGGCGCAGTTCACGGTGACGAAGGGGCCGGTCGCGCGACCACCGTGGTAGTGCAACGCGCGGGCGACCAGCTCCTTGCCGGTGCCGCTCTCGCCCTGGATGAGCACGGTCGCCTTGCGGGAGGACATCCGGCCGATGGAGTTGAAGATCTCGAGCATTTTCGGGTGCCGCCCCACGATGTTGTCGATGCCGTGGACCCGGTGGATTTCACCCCGAAGCCGTCGAACCTCCCCGAGGAGCGCTGTCCGTTCGATGGCACGGGCAATGGTCTGCCGCAGCGCGTCGGGGTGTGGAGGCTTGGTCAGGAAGTCGTAGGCGCCGAGGCGGAGCGTCGAGATGGCGACCTCCACGTCCTGCACGCCGGAGAGCATGACCACCGGGATGTCCGGCGCGTCGCCGACCATGCGCCCGAGGACCTCGACGCCGCTCATACCCGGCATGTCGATGTCGAGCAGCACACAGTCCGGGGGATCGGCCTCGAAGGCCTTCAGCGCGCTCTTGCCGTCCCCGGCAGTGCGCACGTCATAGGTGTCTCGAAACAGCCGAGTGACCAGCTTTCGGATCTCTTCCTGATCGTCGACCGCCAGGAGTCGGTGCATGTTGTCCTTCTGCGGGCATGTGATCTGCCGTGGACAGGCCCGGTGTGCTGTGAGCCCGGCTACTATAGCCGGGAATCGAGCGCGCTCCAAGCCCACGAGATAGCCGGGCCTGTGGAGATGGTTCATGGATCACCCTCAGACTGCCGCGGTGAGCACATCCGGCCGGATGCTATCGAGCGGGTGGCCGGAAATGTCCGCTGGTCGCGGATCAGCCTGCTCGTTCTGCGCCGGCTCAGGCCGGCCTCAGCCACCGCAAACAAGCCGACGAATGCGAAATGCTTGGTACTTGAGGCGCCACGCTGATGTCGTCTGACTCACCCTGAGCAAGTTGGTCCGTCGCTTGCAATCACCCTCCTTCGCAAGCCGGTAGCTCTCGGCAGCTACGCAGGCTCCAGCAGCACGCAGGCAAAAAGACGAGTCGACGCGAGGGAGCGTCGACCAGGGGAAACCGATGTGCTCCGCGACATCCAGCGGAGAACGAGGAGGGATTATTATGAAGGCCAGAAGCGACATTCACAACGACAGCTCGTATCGACTCGCAGGGCGCGTTCCGCCGGCGGGCAGGATTCGTTTGTTCACCGCGGTTTGGCTCTCGCTCGCGCTGCTGCCGCTCGTCGGGTGTGGCCTGGAGGAGGCCGTCGGGAGCGACAGCGAAAGTGACTCGCTGGGCCGGAACAAGCAGGGCGAATCCACGGTCTACACGCAGGCGGTGCCGGTCGCGGATCCGTACCGCGCCAAGCTGCCCAACGACTCGTCACTGCACAACTTCGCCAGGTCCATCTGGGACATGCACGCCTTCGACGGCCGCATCTTCATGGGTGCGGGTGACTTCATGGCCAACAGTGGTCCGACGGACGTTTGGACCTATCGGGAGGTGAACGGTCAGGCCGCGCTCGAAGTCGAGCTCACCGTCGACGACGAGGCGGTTACGATGATCCACGAGGCTGACGGCCTGCTGATGATCCCCGGCATCGACTCCACGGAATCCTGGGACCTCGGGAATATCTACGTCCGCGCGAGCTCGGCCTGGACCAAACACCGGACCGTCCCCAACGGTGTGCATGTCTACGACATGGCCCGCTATCAGGGAAATTACTACGTGCATCGGGGCGACGGGCACAAGTATCAGACCCTCGAGTCGACCGACGGCGGACAGACCTGGCGCAAGATCTCCAGCCAGGCCGGCCGGATGATGGGGCTGGATTCCCACCTGGTCATCATGACGAATGGCAAAAGAGGCAGCGTCTTTCTGTACGACGGAACCAGGGTGAGCAAGATGTCGGGCCCGGCCTTCCCCGACTCTCCGAGGAGCCACAACGTCGTGACGCGCATGGTGCGATATCACGACGGTGTCCTGTACACCTCGGGGCGGCAGAACCAACCCGAATCGTCCTCGGCGCTCTTCTTCTTGAACGACTTCGACGCCGGCCCCATGACGATCGTTGATTTCGGCACGGGTGGAGACCAGGCCGTTCAGGATGTCCTGGTCCGAGGCGACACGGTGTACGTGCTCGCCGTGTCGACCGAGTTGACAGCCACTGGCCAGTATCGGGGCATCATCGTCGCCTCCGAGGATCTCACCAACTGGCGGCCCACGGCTGATTTCGTCGTGCCCGCTCCGCCCTTCTCCGTCGAGCTACTGGACGGGGTGTTCTACGTTGGTCTGGGGGCGGAAGGTTGGTTTCATGACACCGTCTCCGCCGCGTCCGGATCCATCTGGCGCCTCGAGTAAGCCATTCGATGTCACTGTGCCCACCGCCTGGAACTGACACTCTTGGTGACCCTGGGACTTCCCGTTTGAAACGAGGTACGAGCATGACACGTCACAGATTCCAACTCTTGCTGGCTTCCTTGGTGGTGACATCGCTGTCATCGGGCTGCGGAGTCGGCGACTCTCCACCCGACACAAACGGCAACCAAGCCGATGCCCAGCTCGAGGTCTGCGAAGGGATTGCCTGCTCTGACCACGGCACGTGCGTTGGACTCAGCGGAGAAGCGGTCTGCGTCTGCGGGGCCGGCTATGCAGGGCCGGACTGCGGACAGTGTGGAGCGGGCTACCGCGATGACGGTTCCGGGAGCTGTATGCTCGACGAGTTCTGCGAGCCGGAGAGCTGCTCTGGCCATGGAACGTGCGACGACAGCGCGGGCGTGGTGGTCTGCACCTGCACCCAGAGTTACTCCGGCACGAACTGTGACGGCTGTGCGAGTGGCTATCAGGACAACGACAACACCGGGCAGTGCGCTCCCGACTGCGAGACCGCCATGGCCCAGGGTTTGACCTGCGCCACCCACGCCCTGTGTGATGACACCAGCGGCCAGGCCCAGTGTGTTTGTGCGCCCGGCTACGATGGAGCGCTGTGTGATGCTTGCGCTGCCGGATTTCAGGACAACGATGGCGATGGCACGTGTCTGCCTGATTGTCAGGCCGCCGGCTCGATCTGTGGCCTGCCGCACAGCGTCTGCGACGATTCCGCGGGATACGCCCTGTGCGTCTGCGCTGTGGGCTACGAGCTCCTTGGGACTGCCTGTGTCTGGAGCGGCGGCCCGGAGGATCCCGGTTTCCAACAGACCCAATGGACCGCCGAGGGCGACACCGTGGTGTCTCCCGGTGCGACCGGACGAGACGACGCCGGCGAGGGGCAGTGGCCCGTCTCAGCCACCTGCAACTCGGACAGTATCTACCAGCAGTTCGAGATGCCCGACTACACCGACGCCGAACCGCTGATCTTGCACACCAGCGTCCGGCGTGAATTGATCTCACAGTTGAGCTGCGACGACGTCTACCTCGGTGTGGAAGTGAACGGAGGGTGGCACGAGCTGGTGTATGAGGACGGATGGCAGGATTTCGAGATCTGCCTCGGCGAGCGCGGTTACGGCGGCCAGGTCGAGCTTCGGTTCAGCCCGCTGACGGAGTGCAGCGCCTGCGATGGGGGCTCGCCCTCGCACGTCCCTACCTTCGCAGTGGATAACGTGTATCTCGAGCCCGACTGGGCGAACGAATGCCCAGCCCTGGGCATGGTGAAGAACGGTGACTTCGAGCAGGGAGTCACAGGCTGGACCGTTCGCAGCAGCGGTTCGGGCTCGGGCGGCATCGTACCCGGCATCGGTGTCGGAGGCAGCAGCGCGCTTCGGCTCCAGACCTCGACCGAATGCGCGGCGGCCTCTGCCAGCGGAACGACGTCGATTCCGCTCTCTCGGACCGTCCCAAACACAGCGCTGGAGCTCGTGGTCATGGGAACTTCGGGCATGAACATGGAGGTGCTGATGGCCGGCAAACCGCTGGCGAACATCACCGGAACCGGGGCCAGGGAAACGGTTCGGATCTGCCTGACCGAAGGGTTCAAGGGATTGGTGCACGACCTTACGTTCAGGGTGGACGGCGGTGGATTTCAGTGCGGCCATCCCAGCATCCAGGAGATCGTGGTGGACGACATCCGGATCGTATCGGATCTCCTGTGCCCGGATCCGGCCGCTGTCCTCGATCCCGGATTCGAAAACGCTGCCGCCATCCAGACCGGCCTGGCGCCGAGCTGGCTCTTCGGCCAGATCGGCCAGGCCACTGGGGAGCTCGTGATCGATCCGGCAACGGCCAGAAGCGGCCAGGCCGCCCTGCGCCTGGCCGTGTCTTCTGCGTGCGCCGTCTCCTATGCGCAGACCTCTGTCACCGTTCCCGAGCCTGTCGGAAGCTCGGGGCCGGCGCTCAAATTCTGGTATCGCGCCGCTCCCAGTGCCGGCGGCATGCTTTTTTCGTCACTGGTCAACGGCCAGCTCGCTGCGTCGTCGACCTGGGTCGAGGAGACCGTCTGCCTCTCTCCCCGGGATGCCGGCAAGGTGCTCCTCCTCGCCTTCGGCTGGGTCCACTTCGCAAGCAACTGCACCGCTGTTTTTCCGGAGGAGGAGGCCTGGTTCGACGACATCCAAATGACCACAGACCCGGGTTGTCCCGTTCCGTAGCCAGGCCCATTCGGCGCCAAACTCGCCCCGTGCAGATTTACGCTGATCTTGTTCGCCGCGCTTTGGCGCGCCCGAACGCGGCCAGCGAACGCCGTGCAGGCCGTTGTACTAGTCCCCCGGCCGTCCCTTGTGTAGTATCGGGTCCCAACCCACATTCCCCACTCAGGAGGTCGGCCATGCAGATCCTGCCCTATACCGAGGAGCACCAGATCTTTCGCGAGTCCGTGAAGCGGTTCTGCACCAAGGAGCTCGCGCCCCACATGGACGAGTGGGAGAAGGCGCGCATCGTGCCCCGCAGCGCCTGGAAGCAGATGGGGGACCAGGGCTTTTTGTGCATGGACGTGCCGGAGGAGTACGGCGGGATGGGCTGTGACTTCCTCTTTTCGGTGATCGTGGCCGAGGAGCTGATTCGGGCCGGGGTGACGGGCCTCATGGCGTCGCTGCACACCGACATCGTGGTGCCCTACCTCACCGCCTTCGGCACCGAGGAGCTGAAGCAGAAGTACCTGCCGGGCTGCGTGTCCGGAGACCTCATCACGGCCATCGCCATGACCGAGCCGAACACGGGGAGCGACCTGGCCGCCCTCAAGACCACCGCCGTGGCCGACGGCGACGACGTGGTGATCAACGGCACCAAGACCTTCATCTCCAACGGCATCAACTGCGACCTGATCGTCGTCGCGGCCCGGGACCCCGAGGTGGAGGATCCCCACCAGGCCATCGATCTCTACGTGGTGGAGTACGGCACGCCGGGCTTCGACAAGGGCCCGCAGATCGAGAAGGTCGGGCTGCACAGTCAAGACACGGCGGAGATCTTCTTCACGGACTGTCGCGTGCCCGCCACCAACCGACTGGGCCTGAAGGGCGGCGGCTTCCTGATGCTCATGGAGAAGCTGGCCCAGGAGCGGCTCATGGTGTGCATCATGGCCGTGGCCTCGGCCGAGAAGATGCTGGAGTGGACCATCGCGTACTGCCAGGAGCGCAAGGCCTTTGGCAAGCCCATCTCCAAGTTCCAGCACAGCCAGTTCACCATCGTGGAGATGGCCACCGAGATCCGCCTGGGCCGCACCTTCCTGGACAAGCTCATCGTGGACCACATGGAAGGCGAGCACGTCGTGGTAGACGTCTCCATGGCCAAGTACTGGACCGCGGAGATGGCCATGCGCGTGGCCGACCGCTGCGTGCAGCTCCACGGCGGGTACGGCTACTGCGAGGAGTACCCCATCGCCCGCGCCTGGCGCGACACCCGGGTCCTGTCCATCTTCGCCGGCACCAGCGAGATCATGAAGGTCATCGCCGCCCGGTTCATGGGGCTCTAGCGTCTGCAGTCCAGCACGACCTTGACGCTGCGGTTGCGCTTGTCCCCGGAGATGCGCACGGCGCGCTTCCAGTCGCCCAGGGGGAAGCGGTGCGTGATCAGATCGTCGGTGGAGAGCTTGCCCTCCTGAATCCACCGGCCGGTCAGCTCGAAGGTCTGGACCCGCTCGCCGTCCCAGGTTTCCGCGCCATGGGCCAGGGAGCCGACGAGATCGACCTCCTGGTGGAACACCGGCGTGAGGTCCACCCGGACCCGGTGGAGGTGCACGCCCACGACCACCACCGCGCCGTGGGCCCGCGTCATCCGGAGGGACTGCTCGATGGTGGGGCCGGTGCCCACGCAGTCGTAGATCACGTCGAACCCACCGACCAGCGTGCGCACGCCGAGCTCGCCCTTGCACAGGGTCGCCCCGGTGACCCGGGCGGCTTCCTTGAGCAGGTCGGGGTCGGTGATGACAGTCGCGCCGTAGCGCTCGGCCAGGGCTGCCTGGTGCGGGTAGCGGGCGGCCGCGAAGACCTCGGCCCCGGGCGCCACGACGCGGAGGGCTTGCACCGTGCCCAGCCCGATGATGCCGCACCCGATCACCAGCACCTTGGCGCCGCGTTCCGGCCGTCGGCGCAGGGCCGCCCGAACCCCACAGGACAGGGGCTCCAGGAGCATGGCGCGGTCGTCGTCCAGCTCGTCCGGGAGGGGCCAGACCGCGGACTCGTGGCAGGTGTACCCGTCGCTCCATCCGCCGCCCACGCCGGGCGTTCCAAGGCCGGCGACGACGTTGCTGCACAGGCCGTAGTCGCCCTGCTGGCAGTGCACGCACAGGGGCTCGATGGACTGGGCCAGGCAGGTGGGCCCGAGGCCCGCCGACTGCATCAGCACCCGCCGACCGGGCTCCAGGTCGGTCACCGCGTCGCCGACCTCGGTGACCTCCCCCACGGCCTCGTGTCCGATGTAGATCCGATCATACGTGGGGAGCGCCGCCGGGTGGGTCTTGGGATCCACGTCCACGGAGATCAGGTGCAGGTCCGTGGCGCACACCCCGCACTGGCGGTTCTTCACCCGGATCCCGTGGGGGCCGGGCAGGGGCGGCTCCGGCAGGTCCTGGAACCGTATCGGTGACCAGGGGCCGGACACGGCCCGGCGGGTGATCTTCTTCAGGCCGAGGGTGGCGAGCACCCGGGGGATGGACTTCTCGAAGTAAACGCTACGCATGCTGTCCCTCGATGGCTGCGGCTTCGTTACGCCGCGGCTGCCGCTCAGCCGCTGCGGGCCGAGTGAACGGCCGGCGGTCGCCCGTCTTCTACCATCAGCTCCTCGATCGTGCATCCCAGAATGTCCGAGGCGGTGATCAGGCCGGACACGGTGGCCCCCATCACCCCGTTCATGAAGATCGACGCACCGGTCATGTACAGCCCGGGGATCTCGGTCCGGGCCGGGTCCTTGAGCGTGGTGATGGAAACGAAGATGTGCTCCAGGGGGTTTGCCAGGGCCACCGCAGCAGCCAGCCCACCGGCGCCCGAGCCGATGACGATTACGTCTTGCGTTTGCATGGCCGTCCCCACCTCCCCTGTGCAGACAGGTCAGGCGCAGGCCGGAGCGAGCACTCCGCTTTCGGCGTGGATCTTGCGCCTGGGCACACCGAGGCGCTCCACCAGCGCGGTGAGCTGCGCGGTGGCCTTGCGGAAGTCGCGGCGGAACAGGGGGTCCAGCACCGGCCGCAGGGGGCGCATCAAGGGGTTCGGGTCATAACACACCTGCCACAGCAGCTCGGTGCCCCCGTCCTCGGTGGGGATGAGAGAGTAGTACTCCAGGCAGCGCCGGAGCAGCGGAATCGACATCTCGTTGAGCCGGAACGCCATGCGTTTCCCAGGCTCCCACACGAGGAACTCTTCCAGGATGGTCATGTAGGTGAGCTCGTAGCGGCGCAGGCTTCCGACGCGCTGGGGCTCGGGGGTCAGCCACTGCGCCCCGACGAAATCCGGGAACCACTCCTTCTCCAGCTCGGAGCTTGAGATGACTTCGAATACCACCTCCGGTGGTGCTGATACGACGGTGCGGTTGAAGAACCGCCAGGGGGCCGTGTTGACGAAATCGATGTCACAAGGTGCGAGTTTGAACATGGTGCCTCCGGTGTAGCAGTGCGTACATTTATTGCCGTTTCTGTTGCCGCTATCACCACGGAAATCCCGCCCGTTGCGCTTGATGCCACAATAATGGGCACATAGCTACTGGATTTTTGCAGCCGCTGGCACATCTGAGATCTCCTCTGCGTCGGTCAAGACCGTCACTTACACCGATGTCTCCGATGATGACGCCCGGCAGGGAATGCTGAGCCAGGACTGGCCCGAGGCGGTGTGATTCCGCCGCGGCCAGGTCTGAGGATGGTGGGTCTTTGTCTGTGGTGGAGACAATCGCTCGAGGGTGGGGGGAGGTTGGAATCAACCGGCGGAAGCGTCGAGCACTGACCAGTCCTGGCGCGCGGCCCAGTCGTCGAAGCTCGTCCAGTGCACCTCGGGATAGTCGCGCTTGAGCTTGGCGACGTCCACGTTGTAGCCCACCTTGTTGAACCACTCGAACATCAGGGCGAAGTCCTCGTTCTGCTCCCGCATGCCCTCGAGCGGGATCTCGAAGTATCCGAGCTTCTTGCCCGTGCGCGCGGAGAGTCGTCGAGCGACCTCCACTCCGCTCACGTCGTCACCGGCGATGTCGAAGCGTTTGCCCAGGAACTCGCCGCGCCGCTCGAAGATCAGTGCCGCGAAGCGACCGATGTCGTCGACCGAGATGTGCGCTAGGGACCGGTCCCCGGGCATGGCCAGGGCGACATTTCCCTCCTGGATGGAGGGGAGAAACCAGGGGCTCAGCCAGTTCTCCGTGAAGAACACCGGAGCGATGATCGTGTAGGGCACGCCGGATGCCTTGAGGTGCTTCTCGACCTCGTACTTGCTGTCGAAGTGCGGAATCCCGGTGGCCTTGTCCGCCTTGCCCACCGACGAGAACACGAAGTGACCGATGCCGGCCTCCTTGGCCGCGTCCACCAGGTTGACCCCCTGCTGGGTCTCCGCTTCCATGCCGGCCTCGAAGGGCGTGGTCACTCCGAACACGGCGTCGACACCTTCGAATGCGCTCGGCAGGGTTTCTTTTTTCGAGAGGTCGCCCTCGTGCAGCTCTGCGCCTAGCTCCTTGAGCGCCTGGGCGGCCGGTGAGCCAATTCTGCGGGTGAGCGCCCGCACGTGATGCCCGTTGTCCAGCAGCGCCCGGGCCACCGACCCGCCCTGCTGTCCGGTCGCGCCGGCTACCAGAATATTCAGTTTTTTCGCCATTTTGGTACCTTTCTGTCCCCCGGCCAGGCCGGGGATGAATGTTGACACGAGTCATAAGATAAGGTGAATTATATTTCCCGCAACCCTATCGGCGAGATATGAATTGATTCCCGCCCTCGGCTCCCCGCGTCCGGCGCGTCAATTCGTGACGTGGGGTAGCCGATCTCTGCCCCAATGACTCGACCGCCGATGCCCTCATCCCCTCAGCCCCGATGGGGTTCTGAGCCGGACGATTGAAGCCGAGGTCGGGGGGGCTGTGGTCAGGAGGGCAGGGGCAGGAGTAGCGTGTTGGCGGTCGCTTGATCCAGGGACCGATACGCCACTGTCAGCTCCAGAGTGAGCACGCCGAGGCCTTTGATCTCGCTCATGCACAGCGCGAGGCACCGGTCCCGCATGGCGTGGCCGTCGGCGAACACGGCTACGTCTTGTCGGTTCACGTCGCAGAGGGTGTTGTAGAAAGCCTGCCTGACCGCGTATCGAATCCAGGGCTCCGTCAGGTCGGCGAGCATCTCACAGAGCTGATGCGGCGGGATGGCCCCGGTGACGTTGCAGGCCTTCCGGGTCCGGTCCGGATCGGCCGTGAAAAAGGACTGCACGTCACAGCGCACGAGCATCTGCAGCCCTGAGCGCGGATCCGCCGCCGCGGGAACGTCGTCGCTGAAGTTCCGGAAGATCGGTCCGAACACCGCGGCGGTGTCGTCGTCGCCCACCAGGTCGACGGCGTCGTCCTCGGCCGACTGCATCCGCGGCTGCTGCGCGGGGGCCACGGCGGGCGCCTGTGGTGGCGGCGGCTCCGGCGCCGGGGCAGGGGCCTCCGCCGGCGCGGCTGCCGATGCCGCGGTGGCGAGCTGCTGCTGCAGGAAGGGTGGCAGCTGCGCAATGCAGCCGTCGGTGACGCGGACAAACGTGATCACTTCCTGGGTTTGAAAGGTCCACGAGGCGAACTCGGGGTGCACGATGTAGCGAATTCCCTGGGAGAGCCAGCCGGTGTCTTTGATTGCGGCCGCCAGGTCGACCCCCGGCCGCTGCAGCGCCCCCTGGAATGCGGCGGTGGCGGCGTACTGCAGCCAGCCGATCATGTTGGCCTTGATGCGGCCGGCGATCTCGGCGGGCGGCAGCTGATGCTGGGGATCGACCACGGCCGCAGCGACCTTGGAATCCACGACTCCGCTGATGGTCCCGTAGATGCGCGCCTCGAAGCCGTAGGACTGTCCGGCGACCGCCTGCAGCGGAATCTCGGCGTCGAAATCCAGTGTTAGAGCTCGCTCTCCAGCCATACCGATCAGCACACCCGCGCGTTCATTGCTTCGCGCGGTCCCGAGAGAGTATCCTAGGTCGAGCGGCGTTCCGTCAAGTATTCAGGGAGCTAGCGATGGGAAGGGGACGACCTCAGCTCGACCACTGGGAAACGATCTGAAGGACCTCCCGCACCCAGGCGCATTCGCACTGTGTGGGACAGCGGTTCAGCTGGTCTTCGTACAGGCAGTAGGTTTTTGCATTCCTCGGTGTGGGTTTTGCGCTCGCGGTACATCGGACCGTCGTAGAGGTCCGAAAAGGCACGTGCCTGAACCGCGAAAGTGGTCTCGCAGCCGGTGTGGTTGAACAGGAATAGTCCCAGCTCCAGCTCGTCGAAGTGGACCTGGTACCCTGCGACCACGGTGCCCGGGTCGCCGAGAAACTCCTGACGGCTACGCCAAAGGACCGCACACCGCGGACACTGCCGGAAAGGCTCGATGTGATTCAGCGTAGTCATCAGTTCCCCCGCTCACTGTTTCCCTACTTTCAGTGTCCGGTAAGAGCGCTGCGAAATCATGCAGGTGGCGAATTTTCCATTTGCCATTGGATTAGTAGGTATTAACTTGTTCTGATACGGGTTGCACTGAGCGGCCCAAATCACGGTCCGATGTATGACCAGGAGCTGAATCATGTTGCACACGACAGGTCTGACGGCGCGAAGCCGATGGATTCCGATTTTCTCGCTGCTCGTGACGAGCCTTTTCCTGGCCCGCTGCGGCGATGACGGCGGGGTGGCGGATGACGGCCCCTATGATCTGATCTTCAGTGGGGCGAGCTATGACCCCCACGAGGGCCAGCAGCTCTTTGTGGCCGTCGTGGACGTGGCGGCGGGAACGATCGTCGCCGCCGAGCAGGCGACGGTCACCGGCGGGAGCTTTGACTTCACGTGGATCGATCTGCTCGAAAAGGGCAGGGACTACCGCCTCGATTTCTTTGCCGACCTCAACCAGGACGGTGACTGCAATCCCGCCCCGGAGGATCACGTCTGGTCGACAAGCATCAGCGCAGCGAGCGGCGATCAGGACGTGGAGGTAACCCACAACACCGACTTCAGCCCCGCTGCGTGTAGCACCTTTAGCCAGGCGTCAGTGTTCTACGACCTGACCTTCAACGGCGCCGGGTACGCGCCCCACAACGGTCAGACTTTGTACGTCGCCGTGGTGGACGCCTCGGACGACTCGGTGCTGGCGAGGGATTCGGTCGCCCTCGCGAGCGGGGAGTTCTCATTCTACTGGCCCAACATCCTCGTCGAGGGAGGCAGCTTCCGCATCGACTACTACGCCGACGTGGACGCGGATGGCGCCTGCGCCGATCCGGATCACATCTGGAGTCGAGAGCTGTCCATGGTGAGTGATGACGAGGCGGTGGTCGTGGAGCACGACGCGATTTTCACGCCGGCTGCGTGCGACTCGTTTTGACCTTCCGCCCGATCCTCGAGCTTCCGGCCTAGCGCCGGAATCGGCCGCCGAGACTGCTCATGGTGTTGCGCAGGGTGGTATTCACCGTGTGTAGGAGCACGGTGGCGACGAAGTTGGCAAGGGGTTGCACCAGCTCGGGCCGGGAGCTCAGCGTTTCGGCGAGCTGTTGCAGGGTCCGCTCCAGTGCGCGGCGCAGCGCCTCGGGCGGTACGGGCGCCAAGACCTCGTCGAGGTGCCGGGCCACGAGGCCGGGGTCGCGATCGAGCAGCGCGTTGTACGCCTCGAGGGCTGGCGCCAGCAGGGTTCCGGCCAGGGCGGCCAAACCTTCGCGGCTGCGTAGGCGCAACAGACGTCTGGCGAGCTGGGCGCCGACCGCTGCGAGCTCGCGTAGCGCGGCTGTGTCCACCGCGACCATCTGGTTGTCCAGGAAGGCGGCGAGCAGTGGATCGGGGAGCTGGTCCAGCTGTCGGCCCAGGCTGAGCAGCGCGCGGACGGCGTCGTTGATGCGGCGAGGCAGGGTGGACGCCACGCTCATGGTGAGATCCGTGTCACCCCAGACCAAGGTCCTGACCACCTCGTCGGGATCCGCTTGCGCATCTTCTGACAACCCGACCTTGATCAGGTCCTTCAGCGCCGGAGTGGCCAGGAGCTCCCGGAGCAGCGCGGCGGTGAGAGAGCCGCGAGGAGCGGTGGTCATGGTGCGGCCTCCCCTTTTTCGAGCGCGTCCTGGAGGGGTCGCAGCAGTGGCTGGAGAACCTCGCGCACCAGGTCCGGATGGTCGGCCAGCACTTTTCGCAACCCCTCGGCCAGGATAGCGACCGCTTCCGGGTCGGTTTTTACCTCGCGCTCCAGCCTCGAGGCGCAGCGGTCCAGGTGATCCACGACCAGCCACGCAACGCCGCGGTCCTCCGGCAGCTTGCCGGTTTCTCGGAGCGCCGCGACAAAGCCCTCGCAAAACGAGCTGTGCGCTGCGCAGTCGGCGGTCGGGCGCTCGACGCGCCAGCTCAGCCCCAGCGCGACGAGACGGCCGACCGCCTCCCCGAAGCCGCGGGTGTTCACCGCGGACGCCAGGTCGGCGAGCACCTCGCGAGCGAGCGTCGGGGGCAGGGTTTGGAGCTGGCGGGTGAGCTCGCCTAAGGCCCCAATCGCCGCGTTGGCCACGTGCGGAGCGGCACCGAGCAGGGACAGCGCCACCTCCGGGTCGGTCCACAGCAGGGTCCTCACCAGCTCCGGCGTCGAGTCGGGGTCGATGTGATTGACGATGATCTTCACGCGGGCCTTGAACCGCGGCGAGCGGAGCAGGGTCCGCGCGATCCGGGCCGCCGCGTCGATCCAGCCGGTTCGTGCTTGGGGCGCGCTCATGGGACTACAGCGTCTCGCATTGGAAGAACCACCTTGCCACCTCTGCCTGGCAGAGCTGTTTGCCGCCCATCCAGAGCTGGACGATCTTCAAGTCTCTCCAGTGCTTCTCGTCCAAGGGGGGACCTTCCCGTCCCCCCTCCGCGGGCAGAGCCCGCGGAGCCTCCCCCCTGCCGCGCGTTGCTCGCGCGGTGTCGAGGCGGATCGTGCTCGGAGCGGCTGTCACAGCGTCTCGCATTGGAAGAACCACCTTGCCACCTCTGCCTGGCAGAGCTGTTTGCCGCCCATCCAGAGCTGGACGATCTTCAAGTCTCTCCAGTGCTTCTCGATGTCCCAGTCGCGGTCGGTGCCGTGGGTTTCCATGAGATTGATGGCGCGGCCGAGGTTGGCGAGGGCGCGGTCGCAGGCGTTGTACTTCAGGGCTCGGCCCTTGATGGCGATTTCGTCTGACCATCGGTCACCGTAGAGGTCCGGACGATCGACCATGCGCGCGTACTGGTAGCCGGTGATGCGGATCACTTCCAGGTCGGCTGCGAAGTCGGCGAGCTGCCCGGCCACGGCGTCGTGCTCCTTGAGCGGCTTGCCGCGGAAGTAGCGCGTGGAGACGAACTCCTGCAGCACCTCGTAGCAGTTCAGCAGCACGCCGGAGACGAAGGAGAGGGAGCCGAGGTTGCCCAGGGAGATGACCTCCTTGAAGTACTTCAGGTCGTCCCCCGGGCCACAGGCGCGATACCACAGGGGCACCCGGACATCCTCGAACCAGATGTCGCCGTTTTTGTCCGCCGCCATGCCGGCCTTTTCATAGGGCCCGCCCTGGGTGACGCCGGGGGTGTCTGCAGGCACGAAGATGAACGCGAAGTCGCGAGGATCTGTGGAGCCGGCCCGCGTGGTGCACACCACACCGAAGAGGTGGGACACGCCGCCGCTGTTGGTGGGCCAGAGCTTGTGGCCGTTGATCACCCACTGGTCGCCCTCCCGGAGGGCCGTGGTGCGGATGGTGCTGCCGCCGAGCACCTCGAGGTTCTCGATGTCGGCGCCGCCCTGGGGTTCGGTCATGGCGTTCGCGGCAAACACCGCCTGTTCGGTGTCGCAGAAGTCCGGCGCGAACCGTTCACAAAGTCGCCGGTTCACGTGGGGCTCGGCGCAGATCATCAGCAGCGGCCAGAAGGTCACGCCGAACGCGACGGCCATGCCGGAGTCGGCGCGAGCCACCTCCTCCATGACGCGGAAGGCCGCGGTGCCGAGATAGTGGGAGTGCCCGAGGCCCCAGCCACCCAGGTCCTCGGGGAACAGCAGGCGCTGCAGCCCGAGCTCGCCCATGAGCTTGCGGAACGCGGGCTCGATGAGCCGGTGGTCCTTCCAGTCCTCGTCGTACCGGCGCCGGTGGGGGATCACCTCTTCGTCCGCCCACCTTCGCACGATGCGGCCCAGGGTTTCGTCGAGTGGAGAGAGGTACTCGAGCGGGCGTGTGATCTCGTCGATGCTTCGCATGTCGGGCCTATAGCTCTTTGCAGTCGTAGAAGTGGCGGGCCAGCTCCATCCGGGAGAGCAGCTCCGCGCCCAGGTGCGCCTGGATCGTCTTCACGTCGCGCCAGTAGCGCTCCAGGAACCACTCCCGGGCGTACCCGGCCGACCCCATGAGCTCCATGGTCTGATCGAGGGCCGTCACCGAGGAGTCGAGCACGTGCTGGCTCACGTGGAGCGCGGTGATGTACACGGTGTTGCCGCCGGCCGGGCCGTACACCTCCGGCCGGGAGATCAGGTGCGCCAGGTCGAACACCAGCAGTCGGGCCCGGTGGATCCGCCCGGCGAGATCGGCCATCAGCGAGGCGGTCAGCGGGTTCTCCTTGAAGACCTGGCCGCGGCCCTTGATCACCCGATTCTCACCCCAGTCGGTAATGATCTCGAAGCCGGCGAACAGCGCCCCGACGCAGGTCGCAGACGACAGCAGGTACAGCCAGGCGAGCACGCCGCGTATCTCCTCGACGCCGCGGAGCAGGAGGTGACTCCTGGGAATCCGAACGCCGGAGAAGGTGATCACGGCGTTGCGGCTCGCCTCCAGCCCGGTCTTGAGGAACGGCTCCTCCCGGTGGATCCCCGGGGTGGTCGCCGGGACCAGGAAGAGCCCCGGGTTCTCCAGGCCGTCGTCCACGGCTGCGAGCACACCGAAGAGCCCCGCGTTTGCACCGGAGCTCACGGGACGCATCTGCGCGCCGTTTAAGACCCACTCCGCCCCGCGCCGCGTCGCCCGGGCCTGGAGCCGTCGGCCTTCCCATTGCGGCTCGGTCGCGGTTTCGGCGGTGCCGTAGGTCGGCAGCACGAGTGAGCCGAGGGTCAACCTTCCCTCTTCACAGAACAGCGGCGCCACGGCCGCGGTGAGCTCAGCGTTGTGGAGCGCCACGGCCGCCGCCAGCGTCTGGCTCACGCTGAGCACGAACCCGATGCCGGCATCGGCGCGCCCGGCCTGCTCGGCGGCCAGGGTCAGCGTGATGGCTGCCCTGGGTGAGCTCTGGCCGGAGCCGCCGTGCTCCTCGGGCCAAATGGCTTGCTGCAGGCCCACGTCCAGAAAGAGGCTCCGCAGCGCCGGTCCGATGAGCGCGTCGTAGTTCCCCTTGAGCGACACGCGCTTTGAAATGACCTCTTTGTCCGCCCACTGCCGGACGCTCTCCGCCAGGGCCCGATCGACGTCGCCGATCCACTCCCTGGGGACAGGAAACAGCTCCGAGTGTCTCATCTACGCTCCACGGCTTGGTGCTGGTGTTTTGGGAACCGGCCGCAGTTATAGCCCATTCTCCGAGCACGGCACAGCGCAAACGACGTAACTTCGCTGGAGGCCGCGACTTTCAGCGCCCTGCGCAGGGGCGCGGACCGGGATCCTCGGGGGTCTTGCCGGATGCGAATTGGGTGGCGCTCTGGGCCCAGTTCGGGCAACACTGGCAAGGCAGACCGCAAGGGGAGATTGATGAGCAGCAAGAACAAGCACCGGCTCAAGGCGTCCTCGCTGAACAAACGCCTCCCCACGTCGTGGCTGCCCTGGAACACGACCCGGGACCTAAAGCCTTCCCTGACCGCCGTCGGACAGGAGCGAGCGCTTCGCGCCATCGAGATCGGGCTGCAGATGTCCGCCCGTGGGTTCAACATCTTCGTCGTGGGCGAGCCGGGCTCCGGCAAGACGTCCATCCTTCGGCGGCTGCTCGGGGAGCGGGCCGCCGCCGAGGCGGTGCCGCCCGACATCTGCTACGTCACCAACTTCCGTCATCGTGACCGACCAGAGCTGCTCCTGCTGCCGGCAGGAAAGGGCTGGGCCTTGGCCAAGGACGTGGATGGCCTGATCGATGAACTCACGCGCAGCATCCCCCGCGCCCTCTCAGACGGCTCCTTTGGCCACATTCGGGCCGAAATCGTCGGCGAAACCCGGGCAGAGCTCGAGGCCCTCGAGACGCAGACCGCCAAGGTGGCCAAAAAGCTCGGGGTGCGCATCGATGAGGACGAGGAGAGCTTTCGGGTAGCGCCGTTGGTGAACGGTGAGCCCATCGAGCGGGAGCAGTTCGAGAAGCTGCCGAACAAGGAGCGGCAGCAGATCAAGAAGAACATGGTCGCGTTCCAGGAGCATTTGGACAAGATCGGCAACCAACGTCGCCAGATCGAGCGCAGCCACACGCAGAAGCTCCTGGCGGCCGAGGTGAAGGCGATCCGACCGGTGGTGGACGGACTCGTGGCCGAGGTCGCGGCTTGGTACCAAGGGGGCGACAACGGCGTCGCGCAGTTCCTCGAGGACGTGACGAAGCACATCCTGGAGAACCACCGCGCGTTCCTGCCGAACGACGACCCGGAGGAGGGCGACCCCGAGGAGGTGCTCAACGAGCGGCACCGGCTGTATCGAGTGAACGTCCTGGTGGACCGCACCGACCAGAAGGGTGCCCCCGTGGTGATGGAGCGCCTGCCCAACCCGGACAACCTCTGCGGGTACTTCGAGTACCACACCACCAAGGGGGGCCTCGCTACGGACCACCTGCTCATCCGGCCCGGCGCCCTGCACCAGGCAAACGGCGGGTACCTGCTGTTGCAGGTGACTGACGTGCTGGCTCAGGAGAACGCCTGGGCCAGCCTCAAGGGCGCAGTGCGGCATCGGGAGATCCGCATCGAGCGCGGAGCGGGCATGGCCGAAGGTCCGACGCGGATCGCGGGCGCCATGAAGCCGGCGACGGTGCCCCTGGACGTGAAGGTGGTCCTCGTCGGCAGCGGGGAGTTCTACTACCTGCTCAAGATGGAGGACGAGGACTTCGGAAGGCTATTCAAGATCAAGGCGGAGTTCGAGTCCTCCATGCCGCGCTCCCGCGAAAACGTGGACCACATGGCGCGTTTCGTCGGGCGGGTCTGTGAAGAGGAGGGGCATCTGCCCCTGCACCGCTCGGGGTTCGCGCGCCTGGTGGAGTACTCGTCCCGAGCGGTGGAGCACAAGGAGCGGCTGTCCACCCAGTGGGCCGTGATCCTCGACGTGCTGGCCGAAGCGGACTTCTTTGCCCGGCAGGCGCGCGCCCGGGCCATTCGCGACAAGGACGTGGAGCGCGCGTTGGCAGAGGTGCGGCAGCGCCACGGGGCGCCGGCGGACCAGCTCGCCCGGGGGATCCGGGAGGGCTCCATCCTGCTTCGCACGAGCGGTAAGGTCGTGGGGCAGATCAACGGGATCGCGCTCTACGATGTGGCGGGGACGTCCTTCGGGGTGCCGGTGCGGATCACGGCGCGCACCTACGCGGGGCGGCGCGGCGTCGTGAACATCGACCGGGAGGTGGAGCTCTCCGGCGCCATCCACGACAAGGGGGCGCTCATCCTGGTGGGCTATCTCGGCGGGCAGTACGCCCAGGATCAAACCCTCGCGCTCTCGGCCTCCATCACCTTCGAGCAGTCCTATGACGAGATCGACGGCGACTCCGCCTCCAGCGCGGAGCTCTACGCCATGCTCTCCGCGCTGTCGGGGGTGCCGATCCGGCAGGGCGTGGCGGTGACCGGCTCGGTCAACCAGCTCGGCGAGGTGCAGCCTATCGGCGGGGTGAACGAGAAGATCGAAGGCATCTTTCGGGTGTGCCAGAGCCGTGGCCTGACCGGAGATCAGGGCGTCATGATTCCGCAAACGAACGTCAAGAACCTGATGCTCAGCCAGGAGGTGATCCGGGCGGTGCGCGACGGGAGCTTCAACATCTACGCGGTCCGCTCCATCGACGAGGGGATCGAGGTGCTCACCGGCCGTCCCGCGGGCCTGCGCCGAAAGAACGGCACCTGGACGCCGGGCACCATCAACGCCGAGGTGCAGGATCGCCTGTGTTATTTGAAGAATGCCATCCGCGCCGAAGGCGTCGCCACCGCGCTCGATCGCGATCTGTGATCCGTTCCCGTCGGCTGGCAGTCGCTTCCAGGGGTGTGGCAAGCTACGTCGCTACAGTGCGGGCCCGTGGTGTGAGGCTGGCCCTCACAGTCCGGGTCTGTAATGGCGGCCTTCGTCTCACGCGTCGCCGTGGGTCACCACCATGCGCCGGAGCATCTCGACGAGGCCGCCGGCGAGCTGGAAGAGGGAGCCGGCGGAGAGATTCTTTTCGACGGTTCGGTCGAACAGGAGGGTGAGCCTGGCCTCGAAGCCTTCCGCGGCGTCCCAGTAGCAGAAGAGAATGGGCGCCTTCCGGATGGGGTGGATGACCACGGCGCGATCCGCTACGGCGCCCTGCTGGGCCACGTCCGGGGGCTGAGGCTCTCCGCCGAAGATGTCCAGGATATCGAAGAACAGCTCTACGTGATCCCGGGCAATGCTTTCCAGAGGCTGCGCGCAGCGATGGTTGAAGAACCGGCTCCAGTCGGCCGCCCCCCGGAGCTCGGAGAAGGGCACCCAGGACCCCTGGGGCTGGGCTCCCTCGCCGTGCATCAGGTGATCCAGCAGGGGGACGTGCAGCCACGGATTGTTGTGGCACTGGGAGTGGAGGTTGCCCTGAGCATCGATCTCGAAGACGCGTCCGAGGCAGTGGAACAGGAGGCGGCCGTCACGCAGCGGCACGCCCAGCCGCTCGGACGCCGCCTGAAAGTCGACGCCGTCTAGCTCCGTCTTGAGCTGCTCCAGGGCCTCTCGCCGCTGCTCGTCGACGTTATTGCGGTGTTGCTCGACACGGCTCGCGAGGTCGTCGAGCACACCCGGAGCCAGGTGCGGACAGGTCCGCGGGTCCTGCTGCCCCTGCACCACGAGCGCGGCGAAGGCCATGCAGGTGGGAGCTCCGCACTCCCGGCAATTCGAGCGATTGAGGTGTTTGAGGATGTCCAGGGCGTTCAGTCTGTGTGAGCTCATCGTCCTGCCTGGGGGCATGAGAGCACGTTCCCCCGGGGAAATGCAACGGTGACCGGGGCGAAATCCCGCAACTCTGGTGAGATTTACTGGGTGCGCGATCGCTGGTATGCTTGTAACAGCTGTGGTGTGACGAGGCTGACAATGCAGAGACGGAACGTTCGGAAGGCCGCGGTCGACCTGCTCGCAACGGCGCTGCTCGCAGCGGTGTTGCTGCCGGGCCCGGGCTGCGCGTCCGGCAAGAAAAAGTACGAACCCACCTGCGGGGATTTCCTCGTCGAGGGCGAAGAGGAGTGTGACAACGGAACGGCCAACAACGACGTGCTGCCCGACGCCTGTCGGCTGAGCTGTGTGCTGCCGCGGTGCGGGGACATGGTGGTGGACACGGGGGAGGAGTGCGACGACGGCAACATCCTGGCTGGCGACGGCTGCAACGCCGCGTGCATCCGGGAGCGGGAGTGCGGGGACGGGGTGGTGGATCTGCCGGAGGAGTGCGACGACGGCAACACCGTGAGCGGTGACGGCTGCAGTGACGCCTGCATCTTCGAGTTTGTCTGCGGCGACGGGGTCTGCGATTCGACGCGCCACGAGACGTGTCCGCTGTGCCCGGAAGACTGCTGTCCCTGTGGGGACGGCGTGTGTGACCTGAGCGTCGGGGAGACCTGCAGTCTGTGCCACGACGACTGCTGTCCGGACTGCGGTGACGGCATCCTGGATTCGGCCGAGCAGTGCGACGACGGCAACCTGACCGACGGGGACGGCTGCAGCGCGGCCTGCGTGGACGAGGACGGCACGCCCACCTGCGGAAACGGGATCTGGGAGGCCGGGGAGGAGTGCGACGACGGCAACACCACCGCCCTGGACGGGTGCAGCGACACGTGCCAGTGGGAGTTCACCTGTGGGGACGGCATCTGCGAGACGGCCAATGGGGAGACCTGCCCGCTCTGCCCCGCCGACTGCTGCCCCTGCGGCGATGCCACCTGTGACACCGGCGCGGGGGAAACCTGCGCGATGTGTCACACCGACTGCTGCCCCGGCTGCGGCAACGGCGTGCTGGACCCGAACGAGGAGTGCGACGACGGCAACGCCCAGAACGGCGACGGCTGCAGCCAGCACTGCGAGGACGAGGACGGCACGCCGACCTGCGGCAACGGGCTCTGGGAGCTCACCGAGGGGTGCGATGACGGCAACACCCAGGACGGCGACGGCTGCAGCGCCGCCTGTCAGATCGAGTTCGTCTGCGGCGACGCGGCCTGCGACACCGCCAACGGGGAGACCTGCCAGCTCTGCCAGCAGGACTGCTGCCCCAGCTGTGGAAACGCCGCCATCGACGCGGGCGAGCAGTGCGACGGCGCCAACCTCGGCGGCGTGACCTGCGCGAACCTCTGCTACACCGGCGGCACCGCCACCTGCACGGGCTGGTGCACCCTGGACCTGAGCGGCTGCACCGGGCCGGGTCCCTCCTGCGGCGACGGTGTGGCCGAGTGCGGCGAGGCCTGCGACGGCGCAGATCTCCTCGGCAACACCTGCGCGAGCCTCGGCTTCGCCCCCGGCACCCTCGTCTGCGATTCCGGTTGCGCGTTCGACGTATCGAGCTGCGGTCCCGTGCTGGCCTACCTGGACGAGGACTTCGAATCCGGGTGTCCGGCGGGCTGGAGCTTGGGGGGAGATTGGCAGTGCGGCGTGCCTTCCGGCTCGGGCCCGGGCGCGGCCCACAGCGGCGCCACCTGCCTGGGGACGCAGCTCGGCGGCAACTACAACAACAACCAGAGCTGGACCACCGCCGTGGCGGATGCACCGCCGATCGTCCTGCCCCCCACGGCCGAGCCGGTGCTGGTGTGGTGGGCCTGGCTGCACACCGAGGGCTCCAGCTTCGACGGCGCCAACGTGAAGATCAGCACCAACGGCGGCGCCTCGTACGCGCTCCTCACGACCGCCAGCGTGCCCTACAACTTGACCGTCGGCGGGGAGCAGGCCTGGGGCGGCAACTATTCCGCCAACGGCTGGACCCAGGTGACGGCCGACCTGGCCGCCTACGTCGGTCAGACCGTCAACGTGCGGTTCGCATTTCGGACCGACAGCTCGGTGACCTATCCCGGCGTCTACATCGACGATGTCATGATCGTGGAGGCGGTGGCGGTGCCGCTCCAGATCACCACGACCGGGATCACGGACGCCCTCGTGGGCCTGCCGTACTCCGCGCCGCTGCAGCGCTCGGGCGGCAGCGGCCTGGCCACGTGGTCCATTGCCGGGGGCACCAACATCGCCTGGCTGTCAGTCGATCCTGCCACCGGAGTGCTGTCGGGCGCTCCCGCGCCCGGTGATCTCGGTCCCGCGGCCGTGACCGTGCGAGTCGAGGAGCCGCTGAACCCGGCCAACTTCGACGAGGCCACCTACAATTTCGAAGTGCGCACCGGCTACTTCTTTGCCGACTTCGAGGGCGGCTGCCCGCCGACCGGCTGGGCCCTCGGCGGCGACTGGGAGTGCGGCTCCCCCACCTCGGTCGGACCGCCCTCGGCCCACGGCGGCACGACCTGCATCGGCACCCAGATCGACACCAGCTACAGCATGAACCAGAGCTGGACCGTGGCCACCGCCACCACGCCGAGCATCGACCTCACCACCGCCACCGCGCCCACCATGAGCTGGTACATGTGGGTCGAGACGGAGGGCTATACCTACGACGGCGCCAACCTCAAGGTGTCCACCAACGGCGGCGGGAGCTGGCAGATCGTCACCACGGTCGCGCCCGCCTACGATCTGACCGTCGGCGGGGAGTCGGCCTGGGGCTACTACTCCGGCTCCTACCACGTGCAGTGGTACAACTTTACCGCCGATCTCTCGGCGTACGTCGGCCAAGTCATCCAGCTCCAGTTCGGGTTCCGCACCGACAGCTCCATCTCCGACGCCGGGGTCTACGTCGACGACATCGAGATCACGGAATAGATGGGCCCGAGGCCCCATCTCCCCGCTTGACCCTTTGGGGTCGCCTTCCTAGACTGCGGGCGAAGGAGCCGGCTGCGGCCGGAGAGGTGTGACCATGCGTGTCGCCGTGAATCCCAACCTCGTCGAGATGGAGTACGCCGTCCGGGGGCCGATCCCCATGCGCGCCGCCGAGCTCGAGGCCGCCGGCCAAAAGACGATCGCCTGCAACATCGGCAACCCCCAGGCGCTGGGCCAGCGCCCCATCTCCTTCTACCGGCAGGTGCTCAGCCTGCTCGAGGATCCGTCCCGCATTGCGCGGGAGCGGCGGCTGCGCGGGGCCGGGGTGGCCGAGGACGAGCTGGTGTCGGAGTATGTGCTCGAGCTGGCGGAGCGGATGCTGCGAGGGTTCAAGGTCGGCCTGGGGGCCTACACCGAGTCCAAGGGGCCGCTCTTCATCCGCGAGGCGGTGGCGCGCTACATCGACGCGCGGGACGGCGAGGGCACAGTGCCCTCGGATCCCAACGCCGTCTTCCTGACCAACGGCGCGAGCGAGGGCGTGATGTTCGTGCTGGAGATCCTGCTGCACGAGCCCCATGACGGCGTGATGATCCCCATTCCGCAGTACCCACTGTACTCGGCGGCCATCAGGCGGTGCGGTGGAACCCAGGTGGACTATCACCCCGACGAGGAGCACGGCTGGGCCCTGGAGCGTCCTATCCTGGAGGAGTCTCTGGCGAGCGCGCGGAAGCGGGGTGTGAACGTCAAGGCCATCGTGGTGATCAACCCGGGCAACCCGACCGGCGCCGTGCTGGCGGAGCACTCGGTGCACGAGGTCGTGGACTTTGCCGAGGAGCACGGCCTGCTGATCATCGCCGACGAGGTGTACCAGCACAACACCTACGGCGCGGCGTTCGTGTCCTTTGCCAAGGCCGTGGGCAAGCGCGAGGTGGGGCTGTTCAGCCTGCATTCCGCGTCCAAGGGATTCTACGGCGAGTGCGGCCATCGGGGCGGTTACCTCGAGGTGCGGAACCCGCCCGCCGTGGAGGGGACCAACCTCAGCTTCACGGACGTGCTGCTCAAGCGGGCCTCGGTGAGCCTGTGCCCGAACACCGTCGGGCAATCGATGATCTACCTGATGGCGGCCGAGCCGAAACCGGGGAGCCCGCCCTACGAGCAGTTTCTGGCCGAGTGCGGCGCGATCCTGAGCGCCTTGCAGGCCAAGGCCCTCATGATCAAGGAGGCCTTCACCCACATGCGGGGCGTGGAGTGCTTCGGTCACATCGGCGCGATGTACCTGTTTCCGCGGCTCAACGGGCTGCCCGAGGGGACCACGGACTTCGACTACTGCATGGCGCTGCTCGAGGAGACCGGGCTGTGCACGGTCAACGGCTCGGGGTTCCACCAGCGCCCCGGCACGTCCCACCTGCGGATCGCGTTCCTCCCGCCTCGAGGGCTGCTCGCCGAGGTGCTGCCCCGCTGGATCGAGTTTCACAACGGCTACGTGAAGTGACCCGCTCCTGATCCGGGCCAAAACCTGCTATTCTCAGCTCAGATGAAAGTCGCGCTGCAGCTTCAGTACTCCTCTTCCGCGGACCTGCGGGCGCATCTGTTCGAGCACGCGGAGCGCGGCGCGCTGCTGCTGCCGGTGCCGGAGATGCCGGGGGGGCTGGAGCAGTACGCCCCACTGCAGCTGAACGTGCAGCTCGGCGCCGAGCAACGGGTCATGCAGGCCGAAGTCCTCCAGCTCCTTCCCGGGGCGGGAATCGTCGTGCGGCTCGTGGAGGTGACTGAGGTCGCTGAGCTCGTGGAGAGCGCGCTCATCGCCGATCCGGCCGTGCCGCCGGAGGTGACCGTGGTGCCCGAGGCCGGGCCGGTCACGATGCTGACAGCCGAGGTCATCGCGCGACCCAATCCACGCACTGCGGACGGTGCAGACGCGCCGGACGCGGCAGACACGCTCGACGCGGTGGATGCTCCGGACATGGCAGATGCGCCGGGCGCAATGGACGCGCCGGACGCTCCGGACGTGATCGACGCGCCGGACGCGGTGGACGCGCCGGACGCCGAGCTTGCCGAAGACGGTGGGGTGACGCGCGACGAGGCGGGACGCCCCGTGCCGCGGGGAGGCGCGGTGATTCCGGGCTCGACCCCTGCCGCGTGGTCCTTCGAGCAGCTCCAGGCCGGGTGGGATCAGCTCTCCGTGGCCGAGAAGGTCCGGGTCGCCCGCCACGGCAAGCGCCCGGCGCGGATGATGATCCTCAAGGGGCTGGACAAGACCCTGCACGTCCACGTGCTCAACAACCCGACCGTGACGCCCGACGAGATCGCGATGATGGCCGGGATGAGCAGCCTCGAGCCCACGGTGCTGCGCCGCATCGCCATGAGCCCGGAGTACGTGCGGAACACCAACGTCGTCCGCGCCCTGATCACCAACCCCAAGCTGGCGCTGCCCCTTGTCGACAAGCTCCTCAAGCACCTGCCCCGGGACGAGCTGGCCCGCCTCACCAAGAGCGGCAAGGTCCGGGCCTCGGTCAAGCAGGCGATCATCAAGATGCTCGACCGAACCCGGTAGGGCCGCGAATCCGTAATCGCCCGCGTTCTCCTTCGCCTGCAGCGTGTCCGATTCGCCAGGCCTGGGGCCGGAGTGGAGGCGAGCTCAGTTGCGCGGGAGCACCTCGTAGGGGCGCATCATCTCGTTGTCCTCGTGCTCGAGGATGTGGCAGTGCCAGACATAGAGGCCGGCCAGATCGAAGGTGGCGATGATCCGCGTCACCTCGCCTGGGTTGGCGATCACCGTGTCCTTCCAACCGATCTCCCACCGGTTCGGCCCGCGGGGCGCTCCGGTATAGAAGTCCTCTACCAGCGGCTGG
Organism: bacterium; assembly: GCA_043825095.1. GTDB lineage: Bacteria > Myxococcota_A > Polyangia > HGW-17 > JAJRWW01 > JBDRSE01. Next base: position 6,145 of record JBDRSE010000077.1, on the reverse strand, counting down.
GCTCCCGTGCCCTGCAGGTAACCCTCCTGTGCCTCGGCGTAGCTCTCGGAGTCGAAGGGGATCCGGTCGAGCACCTGGAACATGACCAGGTGGAGGTGCACCGGGTGCGAGTCTGCGGTCAGGTTGATGACGCGCCAAATTTCCGTGTCCCCCTCGATCGGCGTTTCGGTGATGGCGTCTCCCCAGCTCAGCGCTCCATCCCCGGCGGTGCCCAACCGGGCGCTTTGTGGGATGTCCGCGGGTTCGTAGACATCCTCATTGAGCGTGAGGTCCCGGGGGATCAGCGACGAGTCGAGGGTCGGGATGGAAGGCAGCGCTGTGGGGATGGTTCCAGGGTTGCCCTCTCCGGAGTGGGGGACCACCACGAACCGTAGAACCTGCCCGGTCGTGGCCGGGTCTGCGGGGTCCTGCTCCGGCTCTGGATTGGGTCCCTTGTACGGTTCGTCGGGTCCCAGGTTCAGCAGGGTGATCTCGTCGCCCTCGTTGAATCCTGAGAAGTCTACGATGGTGTCCAAGCGCTCCGCTGGGGCGATGAGCAGCTCGTCTAGGGCGACCGGGGCATCGGGGAGGAGGCCGCCTTCGCTGCCGATTTGTTGGAACGTGATCCCGGCATGGTCGGCCTGCAGCGTGAGGAATCGCGAGTTGCAGCCGTTGAGGAAACGGAGTCGGTACAGCCGAGGCTCTACCTCCAGGTAGGGCCAGGTCTTGCCATTGACCACAATCGTGTCGCCGAAGAACTCCGGGTTCCACAGCGGTGAAACCGGCGTCGCGGGTGCATAGGGCCCTGTGTATCCGTCGAAGAACTCCCGCGTGTCTGGATAGTACAGGGCTCCGTCGTCATAGAAGGAGCGGTCCTGAATCGCGATGGGGATCTCGAAGTATCGCGTGCCCACAGGATCGTTGAGCTGTGGGGCGGGGCCGGGCAGATCCAACGCGTCTTCCTCGTCGTCGCGCAGGAGCCAGAAGCCGGCCGTGCCGGCGTACACGTTCAGCCGCGTTATACCCATGGCATGATCGTGGTACCAAAGCGTGCTGGCGCGCTGGTCGTTCGGATACTCGAACACCGCGCTACCGGGCTCGGGAGCGGCCAGGCTCGCGAAGGTCGATCCCTGAGTGGTGTACCCCGTGGGGATGTTGTTCGCGTCTGGGAGGTACCACGCCTCTGGGTAGCCATCACTGTGGTCGGGGACATGGGCGCCATGCACGTGCGTCACGACGGGCACCGGGCCGGTGTACGGTGTCGGGTCGTCGCTGCGGTGATCCGCCGGGCCGGGAGGATTCGCCCAGTGGAGGGTCTGGTCCACCGGGAGGAGATGGGGAAGGTAGCCTCCGGTGTCGTCGACGAGCCCGTTGACCCATTTGACGCGTACCGTCTCGAAGGAGCGGGCCTCGATCGTGAAGGCAGGGAAGTTGTACGTGGACGGCTGCCCCGATCCGGGCAGCGGATCGTCGGCCACGCCGTAGCCCCAGACAGTGGTTTCGGGAAAGCTCGAGGGCAGCACCTGCTGTGAGAACTGCCTGACCGCAATCTCGTAGTCGGTGCGAGTAGAAGTCTGGTTGACCGGCGGCATCACGGGGGGGATCGTCAGCGGTTCGACAAACTTCGGAATCGTGGTGGGATCCAGAGGCTCGCGTCGGGGGTCACCATCGTCGTCACCGCAGCCGGGCTGAATTGCGAGCACCAGGAAGCCGATCCATCCCGTGGCGCGAATCCAGCCAATCGGTCGATCTCTATGCCTCATCAGCTTGATCTCCTAGAATGTGGATTGCTTTGCTGGACTTAAGGTAGGTGTGGTCGGCGGGCAAGTCAACGACTCGGTTCCCGGGGTATGTCTGGCCACTCTCCGCCGTTCCCCACTGCTCCCCGCCGCTTCGCCGCCGTGGAAGTTGGCCCGCGGATCGTCGGGTTCGGGACCGGCCCCGATGATGATCCTCAAGTTGCTGGACTCCCACGAGGTCGCGGAGCAACATGGGGTTCGTCTTCCGGTTGAGACCCGCTGTATCAGAGGTTCCAAATGCCCCGTTGGCTGCTGTTCATCGTCTTTTTCGCCATCGCCTTCAGTATCGTGGGCGGCCTTCACTTCTACATCTACCGGCGGCTGGTGGTCACGCCGATGCTCCCGGCCCCCTGGGCCACCATCGTGCGGGTGGCGCTGGTCGTTGCCGCCGCCAGTATTCCGCTGTCCTTCGTGGCGGCCCGGCTCCTTTCCAACCAGGCCGCCCGGTACGTGGTCTTCCCCATCTACGTCTGGATGGGATTCATGATGATGTTCTTCTTCGTGCTGCTCGGCCTGGACGTCCTGCGCGGCCTCGTCTGGGGAGTCGCCAAGGCCACCGGCCACGCCGAGCTGCTCACGGACCCGGAGCGCCGTAGGCTCCTGGGCCGAGCCGTGGCCGGTCTGGCCACCGGCACTGTGCTGACCGCGGCCGGATACGCTCTGGCGCACGGGCTCGGAAAGCTGGTCGTCAAGCGCGTGGAGATCCTGCTGCCCCACCTGCCCCGGGAGCTGGACGGCTTCACCATCGTCCAGCTCACGGACCTGCACCTGGGGCCCATGCGACAACGGGACTGGATGGCCGACGTAGTGACTCGGGTCAACGCGCTCAAGCCCGACCTCGTGGCCGTCACCGGCGACCTGGTGGACGGCACCGTGGGGCAGCTCGCCGCCGACGTGGCGCCCCTGCAGGGGCTGAAGCCGCCCCACGGGGTCTTCTTCGTCACGGGCAATCACGAGTACTTCGTGGATTTGCCCGGCTGGCTGAAACACCTGCCCTCCATCGGACTGCGCGTCCTGCGCAACGAGCGCGTGACCATCAAGCGCGGCAGCGCCTCCTTCGACCTCGTGGGCATCGATGACCACGAGGGCCGACGCCTCGCCCGCGGACACGGCGCGGACGTGCCCAAGGCCATGCAGGGCGTGGCGCCCAAGCGCGCCGTGGTGATGCTCGCCCACCAGCCCAAGGCCGTGCTCGAAGCCTGCGAGCACGACGTCGGCCTCGTGCTGTCGGGCCACACCCACGGCGGCCAGATCTGGCCCTGGCGCTACTTCGTCTACCTCCAACAGCCCTACGTCCGCGGCCTGCACAACCACCGCGGCACCCAGCTCTACGTCAGCGACGGCACCGGCTTCTGGGGCCCACCCATGCGCCTCGGCTCCACCGCCGAGATCACCCACGTGACCCTGCGCTCGCCCAGAGGTTAGGAGCGCCGGGGGGCGGGCGCCGCTCACCTCGTCGACGACTGACGCGGAGCTGCGGGGTCGCTTTGTTTCGTCCTGTTCAATCCATGCGAACCCGCTCAGCGGTCCTCGAAAGTGAGCACCACTTTGCCGAAGTTCTTGCGGTCCTGGATGTAGCGGTGGGCGTCCGCGGCTTGGGTGTGGGGAAAGGCGCGGTCCAGGGGCGGATCGATGACCCCTTCGCGGTAGAGCTGGAGCAGGTCGGCCATCTCTTCGAGGATCACGTCCTTCTCGTCCCAGAAGTCACCCATGTTGACCCCGAAGACGCCCTTGTTCTGCTGCATGAAGGACACGGGGTGGAACAGGGGCATGGAGACGAGCTCCTTGGCGGCGCGCAGCACGCTGCGCCGCTTTCCAGGGGCGAAGGAGGAGATACCGAAGCAGAACAGCCGGCCGCCTCGAGCCAGGGCGCGGTAGGACTTGCGGAAGGAGTCCCCGCCCACGGCGTCGAGAATGATGTGTACGCCCTTGCCGTCGGTTTCTCGCCTGACACGCTCCTCGAAGTCGTCCTGGGTGTAGTCGATGCAGTGCTTCACCCCCAGGGCGCGGAGCCGCTCGTGCTTGCCTGCCGAGGCCGTGCCGAAGACCTCGGCGCCCCGCCAGCGCGCGAGCTGGATGGCGGCGATGCCCACGCCGCCGCCGGCGCTGTGGATCAGCACCCGCTCGCCGGCGTGCAGGTTCCCGAGGTAGATCAGCATGTGGTACGCGGTGAGGTAGGCGACCGGTAGGGCCGCCCCCTGCTCGAATCCCAGGCCCTCCGGCAGGGTGAGGGCCTGCTCGTTCGCCACCACGACCCGGCTGGAGTAGCCGCCGAACCGCGTCATCGCGAGAACGCGCTCTCCGAGGCGCGCCGGATCGACGCCGTCCCCCACGGCGTCGATGGTCCCGGAGACCTCGTAGCCCACCACCAGCGGGGGCTTGGGCGCGTCCTGATACAGGCCCATGCGGGCCATGATGTCGGCGAAGTTGATGCCCGCGGCGCGCACCGCGACGGCGACCTTGCCGGGGCCCGGTTCGGGATCGGGTCGCTCGATGACTTCGAGGACCTCGGGGTCGCCGTGGCGTGGGATCTGAACCTGCTGCATGGGAGCCTCCGGCGAAGAGATCGCCGGGGTTTAGGGTGGGGTCGGCACGCCCAAAGTCAAGATCGCGCGTCTGGGGCGTGCGCTACAGCAGGAGCTCGAGGCCGGTGAGGTCGAGCAGGTAGAGCTGCTCGTGGGTGAAGATCGGCACGGCCCCGATGATCACGAGGCGGTCGTTGTCCGCGTCATACTGCAGGTGGCCGCGGTTCTGGCCGAAGTTGGGGCCTTCGGGATGACCGGTGAAGGCCTGGTCGCCGTAGGAATCGGGCGGGCCGAGGGTGCCGGACTCGGTGTCCGGGATGACCTGGACCCAGTCCTGCTGCTGCAGGTCGAAGACCCAGAGGTCGTTGTGGTATTCGTTCAGCGCCTCGTTCCAGCGGTCGTTCACCACCGAGCCGGCGTGCACGTAGATCACGTCCCGGAGGCTGTCGTAGGCGCAGCTCAGGGCCCGGCGCGGGCCCATGCCCGCGGGCAGCATGCCGGCGGTGTCGTTGCCGGACTGCACGTCGATCATGGCGTAGGTGTCCAGCACCTGGGTGGTGTTGCCGCCGTCGGTGGTGAGCCGGCCGCCGAAGCTGTAGAGCGTGTCGGTTCCGCTGTCGTAGGCCAGGCAGTTGTCGTCCACTTGATCCAGGCCGCCGGCCACCTCGGTCCAGGTTGCCGTGTCGAGGTCGAAGGCGAAGGCCGTGTCACCGAAGCCGCTGGGCCCGGTGGCGCCGTACAGGAACAGGGTGCGCACGGACCAGGCGAAGCGGTGGTTGTGGTTGATCAGGCTGTCGCCCGGGTGAGTGCCGCTCACCGCTTGCAGCGAGGCGAGCCAGCCGCCGGTGACGCGCATCAGGCTGGCGGTGGAGGGACCCACCACGACCCATTCGCTGCTCACAGGGTCGAAGCCCACGAACTGGCACCAGTCCTCGCCCCCCACGCAGAAGTTCTCACCCTCTGGGAAGGGGGTGCCCGTGAGGTCCATCTTCTCGTGGTCCCCGGTGGCGCCGTCCACGCGCCACAGAGACGTGATGGACGGATCGTCGAAGTCCCGATCGAAGGCGGTGACAAAGGCGTCGGTCGCGGGATCGTAGGCAAAGGAGATCCCGTCGATGGGCACCATGAGGGACTCGCCCTGCATGATGGGATCCACGATCTGCACGGGAAAGTGAACCCACGCCAGGTCCTGGCACTGGGCCGTGTCGGTGGCGGGATCCGCGCGGCAGAGCTGGCCGCTGTCCGTGCAGTCGGACGTCACGTTCCAGGTGGACGCGGTGCAGGTCTCGAGCTCCGACGCGCCGGCGCAGCGGGTCGCGCCGTCGGCGCATCCGGAAGACACACAGCTCGCCTCTCCCGTGCCCGGGTTCTCCACGCAGCTCGCTCCAGCGTCTGCGCAGTCGGTACCGGCCGCCCACGCCTCAGCCGTGCAGGTTTCGATGACCGATCCCTGGCAGCGGGTGTCGCCGTCGGCGCACCCCGCCTGGTTGTCATTGTTGTGGTTCAGCCCGTTGGCATTGTTGTTGCCCGGCGAGTCGTCGCCCGAGCAGGCCACCAGCAGGCCCGCCGTGAGCAGTCCGAGCGCAATACGTAGTATGGTCGTCGTCCGTCCCACCGCTCTCCTCCAGAGTGGAAATTCCGGCCGACTATAGCCCAGGCGTGGCGCCGGAGGCTACCGGAAGTGCCGCTGGAGCTCGTTGGCGTACATCGTGCCGAGCACCGGGGCGTTCTCCTTGAGCCAACCGCTGAGCAGCGTCTTGCCCGTGGGCGGGTCCTTGGACACGAGCAGTACGGCGCTCAGGCCGTCCACCTCGTCCCGGTTGAGCTGCACGTCCTTGACGA
>JBDRSE010000076.1:0-2946 GCA_043825095.1 bacterium | reverse complement strand
GCCGCTTCGCGGCTCAGCTCTCCCCCTCCGCCCCCTCCGGGGGAACCTCGCTGCGCTCGGGAGGTGCTGCAAACAGCACCCCCGTGAACACATACCAATGAGGGAGATGACCATGGGCGCTGGAATCGATGAGCTGATGCTGCAGGTGGCCCGGGAGGGGCTGCTCCTGGTGCTTTTGTGCAGCGCCCCTCCCGTCCTCGCGGCCCTCGCGGTGGGGTTGCTCATGGGCGTCCTGCAGGCCGCCACCCAGGTGCAGGAGCAGACGCTGAGCCAGGTGCCGAAGATCGTCGCGGTGGCGGCGGCGCTGCTCGTGGCCGGACCCTGGATGGGCGGGCAGCTCCTGCGCTTCACCGATGCACTGTTCGCCGCCATTGCGGTGATCGGCCGCGGAGGATCGTAGGGGCGTGACGCCCGAGGTCGTCCAGGTCCTGGTGGACACCTTTGACGTCGAGCGCCACCTCGTCGTGTTCCTGCTCGTGGCGGCGCGCTGGCTGCCGCTCGTGGTGCTGGCACCGATCTTCGCGGCCCGCGCCATGCCGGCCTCGGCCCGCGTGGGGGTTGCCTTCGCGTTCACGCTGCTCGTCTTTCCCGCCGCCTATGCGGCCCGCGGCGACCTGCCGAGGGGCACCGTCGAGCTCACGCTGCTCGTGCTCCGGGAGGGGCTCGTCGGAGCGCTCCTGGGGCTGCTCGTGGCGATCCCCTTCTACGCCCTGGAGGGAGCCGGGAGGCTGATCGACACCGCCCGCGGCGCAGGGATGGCCGAGCTCCTGGCCGCGCCGACCGGCACACGCACGACACCCACCGGCGCGTTCCTGCTGCTCCTGGGCGTCGTGCTCTTCCTGGCGGTGGACGGGCACCTGCTGGTCATCCAAGCGGTGGGAGAGAGCTACCGAACCCTGCCGGCCGGTGCCACGCTTCCGGCCGACGCTCCGGCTCGCGTCGTCCCCCTGGCGCTGCACCTCGGAGGACAGCTCTTCGCGGTCGCGCTGGGAATCGCCGCTCCGGTGCTCGTCGCAGCCGTGCTGGTGGATCTCTCCCTGGGCCTCGCCGCGCGCCTCGCGCCGCGCCTGCCGCTGTACTTCCTGGGACTCCCCGTGAAAGCCCTCGCAGCAGTGGCTGTGCTGCTGCTGTCACTCACGGTGATGCTCTGGTCCCTCGGCGCACTCTACCGCATGATGCTCCGCGCCCTCGAGGTGGCCCTGCGCATCCTCACCGGATGAGCGTCGGGTGTGTGTTCACAGGGCAGTGCTATTTGCGGCACCCAGAGCGTAGCGAGGCCCACCCCCGGAGGAGGCGGAGGGGGCGAGGTGAGCCACGAAGTGGCGGATCGATCTCCGGGGCCCCTTTGCTCGGTGCCGCAGAGCGACAGATCCGCCGCTCCGCGGCGGAAGACACCCCTCCCGTCCCCTCAAGGGGTAGCCCGCCAGCGCGGGGGCGCTGTGCCGCCCACCACGTGAACGGTTACAGCGTCGGAACCACACGGAAGTGTTACGCGAATCGGTGATTCGTTGTATACTCGCAATCCACCGGGAGAGCATCATGGGCAAATGGGATAAAGTCGCTGACGATCTCGAAGAAGAAGAGGCCCTCACCAAGGCGCCTGAATTTCAAGACATGGTGGTCGATGTAGTCGATCCCCAGGACGCTACCATGCCGCCGGAATTCCGCGGTTGTCAGGTGATCGAACGCCGATACCCCGGAGGCCACGCCGAGATCTTCTACTGCCGGCCCGACGGAGTCACGTACGCCGAGGATCAGGCGAACCTGGCCATCGGGGCGTACCGCAGTGGTTCGGTGCCGGGCGCGGGCGTGGTGCCGGGCGGAGGCGTGGTGCCGGGCGCCGTGGTCGCGGCGCCGACCAGGGATTCACTGATCGACACCCTCGGCGTGAGTCTGGACATCCCACCGAAGCTGCGGGGCGCCCGGCTGGTCGACCGCGGCGGGAGCTTCCTGTTCATCACGTTGGAGGGAGAGGAGATCCCCAAGGAGGTGGGGGACGGGTTGTACGAAGCGTGGGAGTCACCCGAGGTGACCAATCCACGGATGCGGCTACCCGAGTCGGAGCTCATTGACCCGGTGCCCGTGCCGATGCCCGGCGCCACCAAACCGGCGGAGACGATCATCGACACCCTGGGCGCAGGGAACGACGTGCCCCCACGGCTCCGCGGCGCGCAGCTCGTCGAGCGGCACGGAAGCTTCTTTTTCGTAACTCCGGACGGAGACGCGATCCCAAAGGAGATCGGCGACGCGCTCTTCGAAGCGTGGGACGCACCCGAGGAGCAGAAGGAAGAGGAATCCGGGGATTCCTCAGCCGATCCCCTGGACGCCGCGCCAGGGGAGCCGGCCGCGCCGGAACCCGATGCTTCGTCACAGGAAGCCCTGGTGGACGAGCTCGGGAGCGGCGACGACATTCCCCCGCAGCTCCGCGGGGCAAGGCTGCTGGAGAGCGCCGGGGCCTTCGTCTACGAGACGCCCGATGGGGGCAGGATTCCGGCCGAGATCGGCGAGGAGCTGCTCCACGCCTGGCAGACGGAGCATCCTGAAGCCGACCCGGAGGCACCCATCGACGGGGCGCCACAGGCAGCGCCCGCGGCCTTCGGCGAGCCGCAGGACCACGCGACTGAGGCCGAGGCCGCGCCGCCGGGAGAGCCGGCACAACCCCTTCGCAGACCGTTCGGATATGACGACTTCGGCCCGGTGACCGTGCCGGACGCTCAGGTGCCGGAGACCATCGACGTCCACGGGCGGGCAGCCATCCAGGCTATGGCCGTGGCGCAGTATATGGGTTCGGAGCGCGCACCCGAGCCGGAGCCACCGGCAGCAGAGCAGGCGCCGCCGGCAGCACAGCCAGAGCCGCCGGCAGCACAGCCGGAGCCGCCGGCAGCAGAGTCAGAGCCGCCGGCAGCACAGCCGGAGCCGCCGGCAGCACAGCCGGAGCCGCCGGCA
>JBDRSE010000075.1:0-11477 GCA_043825095.1 bacterium | reverse complement strand
GTCGGGCTTGTCGCGATCCCCTCCGCTCAGGCTCCGCTCCGCTCCGCTTCGGCCAATCGCTGCGGGGCTTGAGGCCGCCCGCCAATCTCGCCTTCGCTTCGCTCGGCTCGCGATGTCGGGCTTGTCGCGATCCCCTCCGCTCAGGCTCCGCTCCGCTGCGGCGTGCCGTGTAGACGTCTGGGTGTTGTATCGGATCCGAGAGCCCGGGCAGCCTCTACGGCACCAGCTCGTTGAGCCAGAGCCAGATGCAGCCCGAGCGTGGGCGAGTAACTCTAGACTTTCGGACTTTGTTCTAGCTAATCCCTCTTCTTGCGGCGCTCGCGCTTGATCTTGGTGAGCTGGGCGTCCTTGAGGCCGGGGTCGAAGTCGGGCCAGTGGGCCTCGGGCAGCTCGAGCTCGCCGCGGTTCACGGCGGCGAGGGTCTGGCGTCGGCGCCGGGCGACGTCCTTGAGCGCGCGCACCAGGTTCGGGTGCTTCTGGTAGATCTGGAGATACTCGTGCCGGCGCAGCAGCAGGATCCAGGCGCGGGCCGTGGTGCGCGCGGTGAACACGGACGGGCGGCCGTCGATGAGCGACTCCAAGCCGAAGCTGCCGCCCGGATCGAGCAGCAGCTTGACCTTCCTCCGGTCCGGATGATTATGGCTCAGCTCGAGGGTGCCAGACATCAGCAGGCACAGGGCCTTGGACGGCGTGCCCTGCGGGACGATGACCTCGTTGTCTGCCACCTCGAGGATCTCGAAGCGCTTGCAGATCTCGTCGCGCTCGCCCGGCTCGAACAGCCGGAAGAACCCGCTGCGCTGGAGCATGTTGTCCAGCACGCGCTCCACCACCACCCGCAGCATCGCGTAGAGGGAGGCCGGATGGTCGGCGAACAGCTCGTCGGCCTGGCTCCGGTCGAGCGAGAGCACCTCGGCGTTTTTGGTCACCTCCACGCGGGTCTTCATTCCCTTGGTGTCCACAAAGGACTGCTCGCCCACCAGCGCACCGGCTCTGAGCCTGGCGATCTCGAGGGGGGGATCATGGTCCGACAGGACCTTGACCTCTCCGCTGAGCAGGGTGTGCAGGCTGTCGGCGCCGCTCCCCGACTCGGCGATGGCCTCACCGGCTCTCGCGATCCACCGGCGCGGAGCAGCGGCGTGCTTGTCCAGGAGCGCCGGGGACAGCCCTTCGAACAAGAGGCTGTGGCTGAGCACGGCGGCGATCCGCTGCTCCGGTGTCTGCGCGGCCAGCGCGAGCTTGTTGTACTGCGCTTGCGGGATCCCGTAGGTGACCCCGGACCGGAGCCCGGACAGCAGCATGTCCGGGTCGCGGCGGGAGAGCACCATGAAGGACTCCGCAGGCGCGACAGAGGTCTTGGGCATGGGCTTGCCCGCCAGCTCCCTGGTCGTGCGCCGGGCTCGGGGCTTTTTCTCCCCTTCGTGGAGCTCGTCCCAGTAGGAGACGGGAGGTGGAGGCGGGGCCAGCCCTGACGGGACCCTCTTGCCGTCGAAGGGGAGGGGCTTCGCAGAGCCGGCATAGGCTTCGAGGTCCAGCTCATTGGTGGGTTCGGGTACAAATTCAGACGCTTGGCGGCGCTGAATCGGGATCAGCGGTGACAGTGCTGGCGGGAGCGGCGTGAAATCCACTTGCTCGTAGTCTGTCTCGGGGCGGGCCGTGACCCGGCCGACGCTGACCCTGCTGCTGCGAGCGGCCCGGGAGACGACGCTTTGGTTGGAGGCACCTGCTTCCGCGCCCTTGGCGTCCATGCCCTCGTTCTTCTTTTCCTCCTTGATCTTGTTCGCGAGCATTCTCAGCAGACGACGGGCGTCGTCGATTCCAGCCCCTGAGCTGACCGACCTCTTGCAGGCGGCCAACGCGTGCCGGTCCTGGCCCGCCTTGACGTAGATCTCCGCGGCTTTGAAGTACGACACACCGGAGCCGGCATTGTCTCCGGTGCTCGCCTGGAGGCTCCCGAGCTCGCACCACAGGTCCGGGTGGTTGGGTTCCTTTTCGAGTGAGCCTTCGTAGAGCTTCAGAACCTGGTGAAGCTTCTTCTTCACCAGGAGCTTCCGAGCCTTTTCCCTGAGCTTTTCTACGTCGAGGCTCATTATGTCAGATGCTGCCTCTTGTAATCCATCGTACTAACTGAACACCAATTATAATGAATGACGACGCGACTCACAAGCAAAAAACTCTATGTTACTGAAAGTTTGACTTGTCCGGGGCTGATTCGGCGGGCGAAAGCCGGCTCCGGGACGGCCTCCACGCGTATCTCCCAATTCGACCCGGTTGGTCTTGGTTTGGTGGACCCGGTCGGTTCTACTTGACATTACAGTGATTTCATCAATATAAGCTGCTCGCCGCCAGGAGCGCGGCATCGGACAGTGAGCTCGATGGGCATTTTCTACGTCATCAATCCGGAGCATCCCCAGCCGCGGAAGATCCACCAGGTCGCGGAACAGCTCAGCGGTGGCGCGGTCATTGCCTATCCCACGGACACGGTCTACGGCTTTGGCTGCGACCTCACGAACCGCAAGGCCATTGATCGGATCTACCGGATCAAGAACATGGACCCGAAGCAGCTGCTGAGCTTCGTGTGTCCGGATCTGAGCGAGATCGCCCGGTACGCCCACGTCGGGGACGTCGCCTACCGCATCCTCCGCCGGATCCTGCCCGGTCCGTACACGGTGATTCTCGAGGCCACCCGTGAGGTGCCGAAGAAGCTGCTGCAGCAGCGGAAGACCGTGGGGATCCGCGTGCCCGATTGCCCCATCGCCCTCGAGCTGGCGCGGGCGCTCGGGCGGCCGATCCTCTCTTCCTCCGTGGTCAACGGCGACGGCTCTCCCATGGAGGATGCCGTGGACATCCGCGATCGCTACGGCAAGCAGCTCGACGCGATCATTGACGGCGGCTTCATCCTTCCGCAGCCCTCCACCGTGCTGAGCCTGGTCGACGACGAGATCGAGATTCTCCGCGAAGGCAAGGGCTCCCTCGAAGGAATTCTGTAGGTCGGGCCCCTACTTCCGCTCGAGCGCGACGATGTACTGCTCCGCGCTCTCCTGGCGCGAGCCGCTGGGCTTGACCATCTTGACTCGACGGTAGCGTGCCTTGACGAGGGTGAGCAGGTCTTCGAAGCCGGAGCCGACGAAGATCTTCGCGACGAAGTGACTGCCCTCGGCGCCCAGGGCGTCGGCGAGCTCCAGGGCGCGCTCCACCAGCGCTGTGGAGCGCGCGACGTCGGTGAAGCGGATGCCGGTGGTGTCCGGGGCCATGTCCGAGATCACCACGTCGAAGCTCTCCACGCCCTGCCGCAGGGTTTCGGGATCGGTCTCGAACACATCACCGCGAAGGGTCGTCACCTGCGCGGGCAGGGCGATCTCGACGGCGCTCCGATCGATCCCGACCACGCGGCCCTCGGGGCCGACCCGATCCGCGCAGTACTGGGTCCAGGAGCCCGGCCAGCAGCCGAGATCCAGCACCCGCGCCCGGCCCCGGAGCAGCTTGAAGCGCCGGTCGATCTCCTCGAGCTTGTAGATCGCGCGGCTGGCGAACTGCTCCTTCTTGGCGCGTTTGTAGAACCTGTCGTGACGTTGGTGCTTGTCACGAAGGCGGGACATGGGGGCGTGAGCGGGGGGGCCGCCGGGCTAGGCGGTGGCGTGCTCGGGGAGCGGCTTCTTTTTGGCGAAGCGGAGCACGACGTAGCCGTTCTTGCTGCCCGGCACGGAGCCGTGAATGAGCAGCAGGTTGTCGTCGGCGCGGACGCTCACCACCTTGAGGTTCTGGGTCGTGACGAGGTAGTTGCCCATCTGGCCCGGCATCTTCTTGCCCTTGACCACGCGGCCGGGGGTGAGCCGGCAACCGATGGAGCCGCCGTGCCGGAAGTACTCGTGCACGCCGTGAGTCGCCGCGAAGCCGCGGAAGTGATACTTCTTCATCACGCCCTGGAAGCCCTTGCCCTTGCTGACCCCGCTGGCGTCGATGAGGTCGCCGTCGGCGAACACTTCGTCGACCTTGATCTCCTGACCGACCTTGAACTTGTCCAGCGCAGCGGCTTCGAGCCGGATTTCGCGGACGAACCGCTTGGGCTCAGCGTCGGCCTTCTTGAAGCGCGCGAGGTCGGGGCGATTGACCCGGGACGTCTTCTGGTCATCGAACCCGAGCTGGATGGCGGTGTAGCCGTCCCTTTCCAGCGTCTTTATATTGAGCACGGTGCAGGGGCCGGTGGCCACCACCGTCACGGGGATTCGAAAACCGTCGTCGGAATAGATCTGGGTCATTCCAACCTTCTTACCCAGTAGACCCATCTTATGCATCGCAACCTTCTCCATATAGCTAGGGCCGAAGCGGACTGGTGTATAGGTGAATTCCAGGTCGGTGTCAAGCAGTTATCAGCCCCCCTGGAGGTGGGCGAAGGCCAACGATCCCGATCGGTTGGCCCCCGCAGGGAGCGATAACGCCTTGACCGGGGGGCCCAATCGCGGTTTGTTGGGGGCCATGTGGCGATCGAAAGTCGCGGCGAGAGCCCTGGTGATCCTGCTGGCGTCAGCGGTGATCACCCCGTCCTGCGGCAAGCGGGGCTCCCATCACGAAACACCTGGGCAGTTGTCCCCATGCCGGCAAGAAAAGCGATCAGGAATAGACCTTTCCTTCGGGCGATTCGGTGCTATGCTCCGGGAATCATGACCGATTGGTTGCGTCATTCCGGTCCTGCGCGCAGGGCAACGCTCCTGGGTATGGCCGTGGTGCTGCTCGTGGCCTGGGCTGGCTGCGGCAAGGGCAAGGGCCGTAAGGGTCACGGCGGCAAGAAGAAGGGCAAACGGGTCTTTACCGTTCACCTGAAAAAAGTCGCTGGTCGAGTCCTGACCAACGACATCGTGGCCTCCGGCACGACGCGACCCGTGCGGGAGATGTACATCTCGACGCAGGTGGGGGGCTCCATCACGCTCTTGAATGTCGCCCTGGGGCACAAGGTGAAGAAGGGGGAGCTGCTGGCGCGGGTGAGCACCGTGGGCCTGTGGGGCGAGTCGCAACAGGTGGTGGCGGATCTCAAGCGGCTCAAGGCCGACCTGGCCCAGGCCAAGCAAGAGCTGAAAGATACCGACAAGCTCTACAAGCAGAAGATCGTCTCCCGCCAGAACTACGACGACGCCCGCTACAAGCTCCTGCGGCTGCAGGCGCAGCAGGCCCAGGCGCACGCCCGGCTAGGCTCCGTGGGGGAGCGGTATCGGGGGGGGACGGTGCGCGCGCCCTTCGACGGCGTGATCGCGGCGCAGAACGCCGAGCTCGGGGACTTCGCCCCGCCGGGCAAGGTGATCGGTCACCTGGTGGACATGAGCTCCATCAAGGTGTCCGTGAGCCTGGCCGAGGTGGACATGGTGCGGCTCGATCGCAAGATGCCGGTGACCGTCACCTTCGCGGCGTTGGGCAAGCGCGTCTGGAAAGGTAGCGTCCTCGCCGTCGCGCCCACGGCGGACAAGCAGACCGGCGCCTTTCCCGTGGAGATCCTCATCGACAACTCCGACGGCGCGCTGCGCGGCGGCATGGCGGCCCGGGCGGCCTTCCACGGCCCTGGGATTGCCGGGCTCTTCGTGCCCGTGGAGTCGGTGGTGCAGCGCGGCGGGAAGATGGTGGCCTACGTGCTGCCCCCGAACGCCGAGAAGGTCGAGCTGCGGGTGTGCCGCCTGGGTATGACCCGGGACGGGCTGGTGCAGGTGCTCAGTGGGCTTGCGGTCGGCGACCGGCTCGTGGTGAGCGGCAACACCCGCCTCCGCCAGGGCTCGAAGGTGAAGGTGGCCGGCGCCGCGGCCCACTCCACCATGAAAAGTACATCTGGCCCCACGGCCTCTTCCTCGAAGAAATGAAGCTCACCCGCTTCTCCATCAAGCAGCCGGTTCTCGTCAACCTGCTCACCATCGGCATCTTCGTGGCCGGGCTGCTCGCGTGGCGCTCGATCCCCCGGGAGATCTTCCCCTCCATGGAGCGCCACACGGTGTCCATCACCACGCTCTACCCCGGCGTGGCGCCGGCCGAGGTGGAGCAGCTCGTCACGATCCCCCTCGAGCGGGCCATCGCCACGGTGGACGACATCGAAACCATCACGTGCAGCAGCAGCGAGGGCCGGTCCTTCATCCACATCGAGATGAAGGAGGAGGTGAAGGACCCCAACCGGGTGCTGATGGACGTCCAGACGGCCATCGCCCGGGTCAGCAACCTGCCGGCGGATCTGCCGGCGGATCCCAACGTGCGCGGGGTGCGGCGGCAGATCCCGGTGATGTGGATCGCCCTGTCCGCCAAGCTGCCGGAGAAGGAGCTGCGCGCCCTGGCCAACGATCTCAAGGCGGAAATCGAGGAGCTCGAGGGCGTCTCGGAGCTGGCGGTCTGGGGGATCCGCAAGGTGCAGATCACCATCGAGGTGGATCCGATCAAGCTCGCGGCGCACCAGCTCGCCATCTCCGACGTGATGCGCGCGGTGCGGCTCAAGCACGCCAACGTCTCCGGGGGATCCATCCGGACCGAGCGCGGGGAGTACCTGATCCGGACCGTGGGACGGTTCCAGGGCGGCGAGGCGGCCAAGCACATCGTGGTGCGCGCCGGACCCGCGGGCACGGTGGCGGTGCAGGACGTGGCCGTGGTTCGCGAGGGGTTCGAGGACCGCACCGCGGAGAGCCGGGTTTTCGGCAGGCCCTCGGCCTATGCCGTGGTGTACAAGAAGGAAGAGTCCGACGCCATCCGCGTGACGGCCCTGGTCCGGAAGTATCTGGCCAAGACCAAGGACCGGTACCCTGAGGGCGCCGGCGTGGTGGTGATCTGGGACTCGTCGGTCCACATCGAGCGCCGCCAGCAGACCATGTACCAGAACTTCTGGGTGGGGCTGGTGCTGGTGGTCCTGCTGCTGTTCGTCTTCCTGGACTGGCGCATGGCGATCATGACGGCCCTGGGGATCCCCATCGCGTTCTTCGGCGCCTTCGTGATCATGAAGCTCGCGGGCATCACGATCAACATGATCACCATGTTCGCCATGATCATGGTGGTCGGCATGCTGGTGGACGACGCCGTGATCGTGGTGGAGAACTTCTACCGCCACCTGATGATGGGCAAGTCCCGGCTGGAGGCGGCCCTGGTGGGCTGCTCCGAGGTGGTGTGGCCGGTGGTCGCCGCGGTGAGCACCACCGTGGTGGCCTACGGCTGCCTGATCTTCCTGCCCGGCTGGCTGGGCAAGGTGCTCAAGTGGATGCCCATGGTGGTGATCGCCGCCCTGGGGGTGTCCCTCATCGAGGCGCTGTTCATCCTGCCGTCCCACGTCAAGGAGTTTGCCAAGCGGCCGAAGGGGTACAAGCGGTTGACCCCGGCGGAGGAGAAGGCGCTGTTCAAGCGCTCGGAGTCGGGGGAGCTGCACGAGGAGTCCGGCGACATCGGCGAAGGGACCCACGAGGCGCGGTGGTTCCTCGCCTTTCAGGGCGGCTTCGCCTGGATCCTCGGCGGGGTGGTGAGGTATTGGTTCGTCACGCTCCCGGTGGTCTTCGGGGGCGTGGTGGGCGCGATGATCTGGATCGGCAAGACCACGCCCTTCGTGCCCTTCCCCCAGACTACGGTGAGCCGGTTCGAGGTGGCGTTGGAGCTGGCCGTGGGCACCAAGCTGGAGCGCACCGTCCAGACCGTGTCGATCGTGGAGAAGGAGCTCGCCAAGTTCCCGCGCTCGGCGGTGGAGTCCTACATCTGCGACGTGGGCTTTCTGAACGTGCGGCACCGGCAGACGCGGTACGGCACGCACCTGGCCAAGTGTCAGGTGCGGCTGGCCAAGGACGGCAAGGGCACCATGAGCGCCGCGGAGATCCTCAAGACGCTGCGGCCGGTGGTCAGCACCCTGCCGGGGCTGGAGAACTTCGAGGTGGCCCTGTCCCGCTCGGGCCCCGAGACCGGGGAGCCGATCCAGATCCAGATCCGCGGCAATGACGAGCGGGTGATCGATCACATCGCGCGGGAGGTGATCGCGGCCGCCCGGACCGTGCCCGGGGCGCGGGATCTGCACCACGACCTGGAGAGCGGCAAGCGGGAGCTGCGGATCAAGGTCGACGAGGAGAAGGCCGCCCAGCTCGGCCTGGACGTCACCACCGTGGGCACGGCGGTCCGGAACGCGTTCGGCGGGGGGCTGGCCACGAGGCTGCAGCGCGGGGAGGACGAGATCGACGTGGTGGTGCGCTTCCCGGAGCGGCTCCGCACCAAGACGGCCGACATCGAGAGCCTGCTGATCCGCGCGCCCTCCGGGGCGCTGGTGCCCTTCAAGGCCGTGGCGACCATTTCCGAAGGGATCGGGCCGGCCACCCTGACCCGGGTGGACCAGAAGCGCACCGTGACCGTGTTCGGCGCTGTGGACGACAAGGTGTCCAACCCCAGCAAGGCCAACAAGGAGATCCAGCGGCTGATGGTGGGCGTCAAGGACCGCTACCCCGGCTACGAGATCAAGCTCAAGGGCGAGCACGAGGAGGCCCAGAAGCTGCAGCAGGGCATCAAGGAGGCCTTCCTGCTGGCGCTGCTGATCATCTACATCATCCTGGCCACGATCTTCCGGTCGGTGGTGCAGCCGCTCATCATCTTCATGGCGATCCCCTTCGGCGCCGCCGGGGTGCTGGTGGGGCTGAAGATCCACGGCCTGCCCATCTCCCTCATCGGAGCGCTGGGGGCCGTGGCGCTGCTGGGCATTGTGGTCAACGACTCCCTGGTGCTGGTGGACTTCGTCAACAAGGCGCAGCGCACGGGCGAGGCCTTGTGGAAGTGCGCGGTGGACGCGGGGGCCAAGCGGCTCCGACCCATCATCCTCACCTCGGTGACGACCATCGCCGGCCTGCTGCCCATGGCCATGGGCTGGTTCGGCTCCGAGGAGTTCCTGGCGCCCATGGCAATCACCATCGTCTGGGGGCTCGTGTTCTCCACCATCGGGACCCTGTTCGTGGTGCCCTGCGGGGTGATGCTCTTCGATGTCCTCAAGCGCGCCCTC
Organism: bacterium; assembly: GCA_043825095.1. GTDB lineage: Bacteria > Myxococcota_A > Polyangia > HGW-17 > JAJRWW01 > JBDRSE01. The sequence continues at coordinate 2,503 of JBDRSE010000075.1, read as the reverse complement.
CTGCTGCTCGTGCCCCAGGAGCGGGCCGAGGGAGGGGAGATCCTCAGCTTCCTCGACGTAGCAATCATGGCGCTGCTGTTGAGCCCACTGCTGTCGTACCTCCTGGCGGTTCCCTTCGCCATCGTGGGGATCGTCTTCGGGGCGAAGGCGCGAGGCGCCATCCGCAGGGGCCCCGAAGAGGTGGCCCGAGCGGCCTCGAGGCGAGCGGAGCTCTGGAGCCGCATCGCCATGATCGTCAACGTCGGGGTCCTGGCCCTGTCTCTGACGTGGAAGCACGTGCTGAGAGCATACTTCTGATCCCGGAAGCTCCATGAGGAATGACATTCGCAGCCGGCTTCGGGCCCTGTACGAACGGGAGCTTCCCGCCCTGTCCGAGCACGTTCACCACGGCGACGGCCTCGCCACGGACCGACGCCTGCTGGCGATCTTCTCCGAGGTGCTGGAGGACCCGGCAGAGCACGAGGCGCTCCTCGCCCTGGAGGAGGAGGCCCAGCGGACCTGGCTCGTGGAGCGGGCCGACGAAGCGGCCGAACCCGGGACAGGGGAGCCGGGCGCGTCGGAGGACGACACCGACGACCAGGGCGAGTGTGTGCGTCCGGCCGCCAGCGCTTGGGTGGGCGACTACTTCTCCGGTCAGCTCGCGCCCTCGGCCGAGCCCGGCCTGTGGCGCCACCTCGACGACTGCGGCCTCTGCCGCCTGCGATATCGAACGCGTTGGCTGGAAGAGCGAGAGGGCGCGCCGGGGCCCGAGCGGCAGCGGGAGCGGCTGGCGCGCGGCCTGCCCTGGTCCGCGGTGAGCGAGCCGATGGACCTGGCGGAGCACGCGGCCAAGGGGGAACCCGGAGCCGCGGAGCCTGACGCCGAGTCCGGCGATCCCGAGGCCGATGATCCCACCGGAGAGCCTGGGGAGCAGCAGGAGCCACCGCGCCCGTCTCCGGCGCGCTGGATCGTCTACGGCGTGGCGCTGGTGCTCGCCATCGTTGGCTCGGTGCTGATCCTCACGAACCCGACCGGGGAGCTGAAGCGCCTGAAGAAAGAGCGTCCCGGCAGGCCGCAGCGACTGCAGGCGCTGCCGGCCCAGGGGCTGCGGCTGTCGCTGCTGCGCTACGACACCACGGGTCGCTTCGAGCCTCCGTGGCGTGTCGTCCAGTCCGCAGTGGGCGCCGGCGATCGGCTGCAGCTCAACCTCTCCGCCCGGGAGGGCCCGGGGCGCTATCTGGCCGTGGCGGCCTTGGACGAGCGGGGGCGGATCAAGTGGCTGCACCCGGCTGCGGTCCTGGCCGGCAAGAACCGGATGACCAAGGTCGCGCTGCCGGCCGAGGAGCGTAAGCTGGCCCAGGAGATCCGGGTGCCCGACGACGTGGAACGGCTCGTGTTCTATGCCGTGCTCGCGGATCGCCCGGTGGCGCTGGCGGAGCTCCAGCAGGCGCTTCTGGACGCCTTCGAGCAGCCGAGCTTCATGACGACCCCGCCCCTGCTTGCCATCGACCGCACCCTGCAGTATCACCTGAGCCTGGACGTACTCCAATAGGCACAGGCGCCGCCTTTGTTCTGGAAACACTACGACATCGACTCCCTGGACAACGTCGACTTCGACCGCATCGAGACCTACTACCGGTACCTGCACGGGCCGCTGGAGCGGTACTTCCGGTCCGAGGTGCGCGGGCTGCACCGGATCCCGCGGGGCGCCGGGCTCTACGTGGCCAACCACAGCGGCGGGATCATCACGCCGGACTCCTTCATTTTCGGCTGCGCCCTCTATCGGGAGCAGCCGCGGGAGGATCTGCCCTACGGCCTCGGCCACGACGTGATCAACTGGCCCGTGGTCAACCAGATCGTCGGGCCCATCGGCGCGGTCCGTGCCTCTCACGCGAACGCCCACCGCATCTTTGCCGCAGGCAAGAAAGTTCTGGTCTACCCGGGCGGCGATGTCGACAACATGCGCCCGTGGCGACACCGCTACCGGATCGTCTTCGGCGGTCGCACCGGCTACGTTCGTCTCGCCCTCCGCGAGTCCGTCCCGATCATCCCCGTGGTCTCGGCCGGCGGGCACAACACCTTCATCGTCATCGACGACCTGCGCTGGCTGGCCAGGCTCCTCCGCGTGGACAAGCTCATCCGGAGCCACGTGTGGCCCCTCGTGCTCTCCATCCCGTGGGGCCTCACCGTGGGCGTCATCCCGGTGTACATCCCCTGGCCGGCCAAGATCCTCATGGAGGTCGGCCGCCCCATCACCTTCGCCCGCACCGGCCCGGACGCCGCGGCCGACGGCACCTACGTCCGCCTTTGCGCCGACGAGGTGGAGGACACCCTGCAGCGCATGTTGGACCGCCTCGCCGCCGAGCTCCGCCGCTAGCGGACCGATTAGTCTCTTATCAACTCAATGCTGCGCAAGATGGCATCAAAGCTGTTAGCTTTTAGCTGTTAGCTTTTAGCAAGAGCGGGCACCACCGTTTCTTCGCGGAGTCGTAGGGCGCAAGCGATGGTGCTGCGTCCCAGGCGG
>JBDRSE010000074.1:0-10820 GCA_043825095.1 bacterium | reverse complement strand
TTCCTGCAGCCGCGAGACGAAGACGGCGCCTGGAGCGAGCCCTTCGACCCGGCGGACAACAGCGATGGAAACGGCTACTGCGAGGCCAACGCCTGGATCTACACCTGGTTCGTGCCCCACGACGTGGAGGGGCTCATCGCGTCCATTGGCGGCGACGCGAGCTTCCTCGCCAAGCTGGACCAGTTCTTCGCAGACGGGTATTTCGACTCCTCCAACGAGCCGAGCTTTCACATTCCGTTCCTGTACAACTACGCGGGCGCGCCCCACCGCGCCCAGGAGGTGGTGCGCGAGACCCTGGCGGCCGACTTCACCGCCGAACCCGGGGGGCTGCCGGGCAATGACGACGCCGGCGCCACCAGCGCGTGGTACCTGCTGGCCGCCATGGGCATCTACCCGGTCACGCCCGGTGACAGCACGTACCAGATCGTCAGTCCCGTGTTCCAGCGCATCACCATTCCCCTGGATCCCGCCTGGTATGACGGCGGCACCTTTGTCATCGAGGCCACCGGCAACAGCGCCGCCAACCGCTACATCCAGTCAGCGACCCTGAACGGAGTCACCCTCGACCGCACGTGGATCACCCACGCCGAGATCGTCGCCGGGGGCACGCTCACCCTGGTCATGGGCCCACAGCCCTCCACCTGGGGAGCGGGGAACTGACTCTCTGCACCATAGGGGTCTCGGCTGGAGTTGCCCCGACTATGCTTAGCTGCGCATAGTCGGGGGAACCGCACTCCGACTCAACCATGACTCCCGGAGAGCCGGATGCGAATCGAAAGGCGCACGTCCGGTTCGGAGGGAGATGGTCGCCGACCCAATCCAGCGCTGCGTCATTGTTGAAGGGTCCGCTTCCCCAAGTGCCCATGGTCCAGCCCTATCACCAATGCAATCGTCTGTTCAACTTGAGCTTCACCCGTGCTCCACTGCTAGTCAAGGCTCGCCTTGGATAAGGCGGCTCAGCTCATGAAAAGGCGCGGCGGATTGTCTTCGTGGACAGGAAGAGGTGGAGGGGATCGTCCAGCAATGAATGAAAACCGTACTTTTGGTAGAAGGCCCGGGCTTTGTTATCGAGGGCGTGGACCAGCAACGCGTTGATGGCGAGGGCCTGAGAGACGTCGAGGGAGCGTCTCATGGCGTCCATGAGCAGCAGTTTGCCGAGCCCTTGCCTCTGCGCTGACGAAGCCACAGCGAGCCGTCCGAGGAGCACAACGGGGATCTCCGTTGGCGGACGCCCTTTGAGCTGGTCGGTAGGCACATCTGCCACTGCAATCGCGCCCGCCGCCAGGGTGTAGAACCCAAGCACGTCCATTTGATCCGTGAGGCGTGCAATGTAGGTGCGCCCTAGGTCGTTGCGATCATTCTGTCTGGCGTAGCTATGCAGAAATTCGTCGAGCGACGCCCGCCCGCAGGTGAAGGAATCTCGCTGGTGGCGTTTCTGAATACGCTCGATCACCCAGGTGTTCAAAACAGCCTACTCGTCCAACTACGGTTTCCGGGGGCTCGGTTTCCGGGGGCTCGAGCGCGGCTGTTCGAGGTAGTCGTGCGCCGCGTCGGCCAGGGCCCGATTCGGCGACTCATCGTGATCCAGAACCGAGAGGAAGTGCTGATGATCCCTGTGGGTAACCTGGATGCGATTGTGACGTTCGATGATCCGCCGGGCGTCCTCCACCAGGGTGGCCACGGCGTAGGCGCTCAGGGTCTGCCCCTGGAGGCTGGCAGCCAGCTCCAGAATCTCCTTGGTCGCTGTCTGAACCCGGAACTCGATCCGGTTTTCCTTTTTCGCAGTCGTGGGCATGACAAACCTCCACACATCGAACTGATAATCACAGGTTAGCAGATGTACGGCAATTGTCCACACATATGTCCGGTAAATGTCCGGCAACACTCCCGTGTTACAGTCCCCTCTCTTCGCGCGTAGGACTTCGTTGTTCAGGCCCTGGTGATTTCTTTCTGCCTGATAATGATCCACAAAAAGGAAACCATCGACCGCATCGGTGAGGTTCCGGCCGACCTGCATCATCCACGCCCCCGTCGGCAGTCTCGAGATCCCTGCGATCTCAACGGCGAAGAGCTACGATTCGGCGGAAAAGCAGCAGCACCAGCACGAACAGCCACAGAACCGCGTTGCCGGCGGGGCCGGAGCCGAAGCCGGAGCCCGAGCCGGGGATTCCCGCCGCGCGGCAGCTGCACCCACTGGACGACGTGGGGGTGGCGTCTCCGGCGTCTGCGGCCTGGCCGTCGGGGGCTCCGCCGTCTGGTTCGGGCCAGGGGGGCTCGCCTTCCACCTCGAAATCCAGCGTGGCCTCGGCGGTGCGGCCGCCCTGGGTGACGGTCAGGGCAAATCGGTAGAGTCCCGGCAGGTCGGGCTCGAGATCGAGCCGGGTGGCGTCGGTGAGCCCGGCCGGGATTTGCAGGGTGGAGACCTCGGGTTTGTCGGTCAAGCGCCACTGGTAGGTGGCGGCGGCAAGGTCGGCCGCGCAGGTGGGCCCGGCGTTGAGGGTGGCGTGTGAGCCTAGGGGAACCACTGCGGGTTGATCCGGGGCTGCCTGCTCCAGCCGGATGGCGGCGGTCAGCGCCGCCGGTTGGGGGGGCGGAATGGTGCGCACCCGCGAGGGGGCGGTGACCCGAAGGGTCCAAAGCCCGGAGGCCTGGGAAAGGGCGCAGGCGCCTTCCACAGCCCGGCCCGGGACCTCCGGGACCTCGAGCACGGCGTCGGCCGGCGTGCCGTCGGCGCGGTGGATTGCGAGGGTGAACTCGCCCACCTCGCCGAGGGGGTTGAGCTCGAAGCGGGCGGTCATGAGCAGGCCGGTGTTTCCCTGCACGTCCTCGAAGCTGCCCGAGAGGGCCGTGGCGTCCCGGCAGAAGGCGCCCCGCCGGGCCGTGAGGAGCGTCTGGCCGGTGGCGTCCCCGGTGGTGATGGCCCGCTCGAAGCCGCTGAAGGCCTCGCACTCGACTCCGTCGTGATCCCACCGGAGGCACGGGCCCGGACAGGGGCCGTCTCCCAGGTCAGCGGTTTGCACGGCCACGGCCTCGTAGCCGTTGGTCACGGCCCGCTCCGGCGCGAGCAGCGCCAGAAACTCCACGGTCTCGCCGGCCGGCGCCGTGACCTGGGCGTCCAGGACCGTGTGGGTCAGCTCGGTTCCCCAGCTCGCGTCGTGGGCGGTTTCGCGCGTGGTGTAGGCGACCGCGGGGCGGTCCGAGGTGATGGCCGCCCGCAGCCGCGCGCCGGGACGGGTCCACAGGCCCCCTTCGGCGAGCAGGTCGAAGGTGCCGCCCGAGGTTCCGCCGCCGTTTCCGTGGAGCTGGAAGGTGTACTGGTGGTCTCCGGCCTCGGCGGGGTCGGTCCGGATGAAGTCGTGGATCAGCAGGAACCGGCGGTCCAGGAACACCGCCCGGCGCCGCAGCTCGGTCTCCGGCGCCCACCGGAAGTACCGGGTGACCACCTCGGCCATGCCCGCGCCCGGGGTCTGGACGTCGTGGGCCACCAGGTACGCCATGCCGTCTTCGGACGCGGCCCAGCCGCCTTCCTCCTCGGGGCGCAGCAGCGTGATGTTGCCGTCGCCGTCGATGGCCACCAGGGGCACGGTGAAGCGGTTGGCCTGGGCGCCGTGGCCGTCGACCAGCGGGACGTTGTGGTGCTCGGGCTGGCGCACCCGGTCGTGGTTGTCGTAGTTGATGTACCCAGAGTCCAGGGCCAGGGACTCTCCGTAGGCGTACATCATGAACGCCAGGCCGTCGGGATGCTCGTGGCCCGACGCGCCGTCGATGTAGTCGCCCCACCGGGTCTGGGACCGGCCGGCGGCCTTGCCGTGCTCACACTGGAGGAGGGCGTAGACCGCGTCTGTTTCCCATCCGCTGCGAAACACCACCTGGCCGCTGTAGGGAAAGGCGGCCGAAAGGGGTCGGCCCGCCGCCGCCGGCGAGACCGGCGGGATGGTATCGTCGAAGGCAGCCAGCAGCAGCGGGCCTTGATCCACCGATCCCCCCGCAGGGAAGCCCTGCGCCTCCCAGGCCCAGTGGAACAGCCCGGCCTGCGCGAGCTCCGGCCGGACCAGCGCGCCGTAGAAGAACCCGGCGCCCGGCCCGCTGTCGTCAAAGGGCGGCAGGGTGCGATTGGGCAGCATCAGGTCCACGGACCACAGGAGCTGCTTTTCGAGGAGGCCGTCGGTCCACATGTCCGGCACCGTGTATTGGCCCGACGCGTGCAACCGGTAGTAGGGCGCGTGAGGCACGTCGAAATCCAGCACATAGGGCGCGGCATCGGTGTACAGGTGCCAGGCCCACAGGAAGCCCAGGTGGTCGATGCCCGAATAGTTCAGATACCCCATGCCCTCGACGTACCCGCCGTCGGCGTCGGTCAGGATGTCGCGGATGGTGAAGTCCAGGCTGCGCACGGCGAACTCCAGCCAGCGGGCCGGATCGTACCGCTCGTCAGCGGACGGATCGGCAAAGTCCTCGCCGTTACACACCATGGCCGCGATGCCCAGCGCCGCCGCCGATTTGGTCCGGTGGTTGGCGGTTTCGGCCCGCAGGAACTGCCAGTTGGAGAGGTTGTAGTCGGCGTAGAAATCCGCGGCCAGGTCGGCCACGTTCTGCACCGCCGCCCCCCGGTCCGCGCCCAGGATGTCGGTGTCCGCCCCCAGCAGCAGGTCCAGGGTGTCGGCCCACAGGTGCAGCTCCTGCGCGGTGTGGATGTCATCCGTGCCGTGAGCCAGTCCCTTGGCCCGGGAAACCGTCAGCATGGCGAGCAGGTACGCCACCGCCTTCTGGCCGAACACCGCCCGCTCGGCCGGGCCGGCAAAGGGAACCACCTGGTCGCCGGGGTCCAGCTTCCGGTCGAGCAGGAAGACCAGCGCCGCGGCCCGGGCGGTGTTGGCGCGCCGGCGCTCGGGCTCGATCTCGTGGTCGTCCGGATCGTGATCCTCCAGCGCGAGGTTCCACACCTGTCTGAACAGCCCGAGATAGGGCTCCCGCTGGAGCCGCGCGCGGATCCCGTCGGTCAGGTCCGGCAGAAGTATCGTTCGCGGGTGGGGACCGGCCTCGGTCATCTGCCCGGCCAGCCAGTGGGCCGGCGCTGCCCCGGCCGGCCGTGCAGTGACTGCGAGCAGTAAAAAAGCCCAGACGCCCACCCGGGCCGGGTATTTCAGGCAGATTCCCGTCAACTGGAGGAATTGTAACCTTCCCCGGCGCGAGATTCAAACGTCCCTGGGAAGGCCTGGGGCGGCTCCCGGGATTTGTTGCAATGGCATCGATTCCAAAGTAGTTGTGGGTGAAGTTACGACAGACTCACTTGGAGACCCTGATGGCCCGTACGAACAGCGAATGGCTGCCCGTCTATTGCAACCCCGAGGCGTTGCTGCCCAAGATCCCCGAGACGCGCGCATTGTTCAGCCAACGTCCCATGCTCGCACAGGACGTCATCGGTAAGGTCATCAGCTACCTGCGGTCGGATGAGATCAAGAAGACAGGGTTCGAGTATGACTTTCGTCGGGTAGTGCCCTGTCGGTGGAAGTGCTCGGACGAGTCGCTGTTTGGTGTGGACCTCGCCATCTATGCCCACACCCGCATGTACCCCTTTGACAAGGGCACGATCGGTGGAGGGTTCAACTCGAGCTCCCTGGACGCGGCAGTGGCGCACGGCTCGATAAACGTGGACGTGGGTGGGTCCCACGTGGGCTATGAGCCCGATGAGGAAGGCGGCTCCTTTGGCCGCATCTGGCGCCCGGCGACGCAGCAGTTCTCGACGGACTGCGGCCACCTGATGGCCATGCTGGATCCATTCCGACAGGTCTATCGGGACGCGTGCGCGTCCATCCTGGTGAATCAGCCCGCGGGATCGAGGCCCTTGATCAGCGTGCCCAATGAGTATGTGCAGCCCACCTGGTCCTCTGAGCGCATCAAGCTGCTGGTAACCATCAACGAGCTGACCGACGAAGAGGTGGAGTACAATCCGAACCAGCCCCACACCGCCACCATGATGGGGCGCTCGCTGTTTTACCTGCACCCGACGTTCCTGGACAGCCTCCCTCCGGAAACCGCAAGAGCGCTCTGCACCCCCAAACCGGTGCCCATCGGGCGAAATCTCCGCCACCGGTATTTCAACATCTGGGACAGCCAGGCGAAGCTGAGCAATGGTCTGCCCAGCGACCGGCTGCTGATGTACATGAAGTTCATCTTGTCGGCGCGCCACTCCCCGGCGCCCCTCAAGGCCGCCGTGGTAAACGCGGCCCTGCAGCACAACCGGCTCACGGACGCCGTGCGCATGGGCAACTACAGAGACTATGACTTCGTCAGCGTCTCCGGAGTGTTCATCGACCAGTACGACCATCAAACCCGGGCCTACATCAACCTGTTCCAGCCCATGGCCATGACCATCAAGCCCCGAGGCACGGCGCGCGAGCGCGAGTTCACCCCCGAGCAGATCCACGATATCTTCCGGCGCATGCCCTTGGCCAAGCCGGTAATCCCCCTGGAGCAGATCTTCCCCTACGAACGCCCCCAGCACGTGATCGAGAGCTTCACCTTCGAGCCGGGCAAGTTTACTCACTCCGAACCATGATTGACCCGCGGAAGGACAGATCGTGAGCGCTCACAGTCTCAAGAGCTTGGCGCGGCTGGCCGATGAGGTGTCGAGCCTCTGCGCGACGTTGGATTCCGCTCAGGCCACCATGCTTCAGTCCACGATTCGCCGCGCGATTGCCGGCGGCGAGCTCTCCACCGAGGCGCTCTGTGAGATCTTTGCCGAAAGCGAGGCCGAAGCCGACCTCGACGCGAACCTCTCCCGGGTGACTGAGCTCATCGAGGCGCAGCGGGGCCTGTTGCCCTCAGTGCTGTCCGCGGCGCTCCGCTCGGATCATCGTCTCCTGGAGCTCAGCACCGATGAGCTGGCGGCGCTCATGCCGCTGTGGATCGACGCCGCCCAGAAGGCGAGCCCTGCCGATGCCCGGGGCTTTGCCTGGCTGTTCGGAATGCTGCTGGAGCGGGGAAACCTGCCGTCCGTCACCGCGATCGTCGACGAGCTCCGACGACTGTTCATGACGGCCCCCCGGGATGTCTCGCAGGTCGCGCTGGAACACCTGCTCGCCTCCGGGAGGCCCCACACCGACGACGGCCCCGTGCTGGAGCGGCTGGATCTCCACCTGGCAACCGGAGCCGTCGAGGGCGGCGTGAGCTCAGCCCTGGGCATCTGGCTGGTGGGGGAGGAGAGCCGCTGGCGCACCCTGGTCAGCGACGCCAGCGGCGGCACTTTGCGCCATCGCCTCCGCGCCGCACGACTGCTCTGCCATGTGGCCCAATGTGGCGACGTTCTGGCCCAGGAGCGCATTGACGAAGCGGTGGGGCTCGCCCGACGCCTGCTCGCCGATCCCGAGGAGCGGGTCTGGCGTGAGGCCGCGCGCGCCCTCGCCCACCTGACGCCCTATGCCCCCCTCGAGGAGCTCTGGGAGCCCGACGCCTGGGAGCGCGAGGAGCACCTGAGCCGATTGGCCGCCGGGGTTGGAGCGTTCCTCAGCATCGACCGGGAGTGGGGCGCTGCGCTCGTGGATGAGCTCACTGCACCCAACGCGTCAGCCGGTCCACGGACACCGGCGCAAAGGCAGCTTTGGGTGGCCCTGGCACACGCCTACGAGGATCTCGCTCAAGAGGCCGGGGACGCGGCCGACCGCGTGGCCGCCGCGATTCTCGAGGCGTCCTTCGTGCCCGCCGTCACCGCCCTCGCCCACGCGTTGGCGCGCCTGCGGCTGGCCGACAAAACCAACGCGGGGGCCGCAGGTCTAGCGCACCGTATCGACCACGCCTTCGGAGCTTCGGAGAAGCCGATCCCCGTCCAATGGGAGCACGCGCTGGCGGGACGCGAGGCCCTCATGGTGGCGCGGGGAAAACAGCCCAACACCAGCCTCCGGTACGCGGTGTGCTCCCTGGTTCGGCGCAGCCTCGCGGGAGAGCCGGCGAGCCAAATTGAAGCGTCGCTGGGCGGGCTGTTCTCAACGATCGGTCAGCGGCTGGAGGAGCTCGACGCCCCCATCTTTTCGGAGGAAGCACCGGTGCTCGGCGGCCGGTTGCGCGGCCTGGAGGACCTGTTGGACGTGTTGTTCCGGGAGGATCTGCTGACCGCGCTGCTGACCGCGCCCTCCCCGGACGCCTCCTCCGATACTCACGTGAGCAAGCGACAGCTAGGCCGCCAGAAAGCCACCCTGCGATCCCTGATCCACCGCCACGCAGGCGACGACTCCCGCCCGCGTGCCTGGCGGCAGCGGGCGCTCCAATCCGCGGCGCTCATTGCGACAGCGGTGCCCGACTCTCCCGTGGGGCGACCGGCCAATCCAAGAACGATCGGCTTCTACCAGCTGACGGGCCTGCCGGAATTCCTGCGCGGCTGGGTGCACGACACCACCCCCGGCACACCCGCCTCTCAGGGTCTGTCCACCGTGCTCCACGCCCTCCTGCGCCAATCCCTGCCGGGAAGCGGCGACGCGCTCCTGGCCTGTCTCCTGCGCGCCCCCACGGTGGGCGCCCTGGAGCGACTGGCCCTGGTCGTCACCCGGTCGGAGGAGCCGCCCCTCATGATGCAGCTGGTGGACAACCTCCGCGTGCTGGCGGGAGCTGACGATCTCCCCGGGAATCGCCTGAGCGAGCTCCTCACGGCGGCCGACGGAGTGTTCACCCAGATCCTGGAGCACACTTCCTTCACCAGCAGTCAGGCGCGGAGCACGGTGGTGGAGCTGCGAAGACACATTCGTTCCGCCACGGGCCACGAGCGCCTGATCTCGTTCATGACCCCGGTGCGCCGGACCTTGGAGGACGCCTCGGAACCGCTGCTGGTGGCCCTGGCCCGCGACATCGCCGGGCTGCACCGCATCGCCAACGAGTGGGCTGAACCGGCGCGGATCGTGGCGCTCCGTTCCATCGGTGACGCGGGCGACGACCTCACCGGGCATGCCGAGCAGGTCGTCAGTGGCGCCGCCCTGGCCAGCGCCTCCTTCGAGGCGGAGCTGGTTGTCGCCGCAGAGGATGTCGGCGACGCCGTGCGCCAGGGCGCCGGGGCCGTGGTGAACAATCGCCTCGCCCGAACCGATGCCCTCGCCGCCTCCGCCGACGGCCTCACGAAGATGTCTGCTCTGGTGGCCAATGGACTGCGCGGCTGTCTCGGGGATCTCCTCGCCTCCATCCTACGTACCTGGTCGGAGCTCGTGACCGAACGCCGACACCGTTCCCTCGACGAGCCGGACCACCCCCTGCTGGTGGATCGGTTTCGCATCGAGCGGCTCCTGGGAGAGGGCGGCATGGCCTTCACCTACCTCGCCCGGGATCCCGACCTGGACCGCAACGTCACCCTCAAGGTGATGAAGCCTGCGATCTGCCGGCAGCCTGCCCTGCGCACCCTCTTCACGGAGGAGGGAAAGGCCATCGCGGCCCTTCCGCCCCATGCCCACGTGGTCCAGGCCTACGAGTTTCTCGACTCGGCGCTCGCACCTTGCCTGGTGATGGAGTATGTGGACGGCGAGGCGCTGTTCGACGTCATCCCTGATGACGGGATGCCCCTGGCGCGCGGTCTGGACATCGCCGTGGCGGCCGCTCAGGGGCTGCACCACGTGCACCGGCACAAGATGGTGCACCTCGACATCAAGAGCGAGAATGTCATGGTCTCCCAGGACGGGACACCCAAGCTGATCGACTTTGGCCTGGCGCAGCGGGGCAACCAGGAGCGGGAGTCCTCGGGCATGATCCTCGGCACGCCGTGCTACATGAGTCCGGAGCAGGCGCAGGGCCGGCCCCTGGACACGGCCTCAGACGTCTACTCCTTCGGTGTGCTGCTCTACGAGCTCTTCACCGGCGACGTTCCTTTTGACGACGCCGACCCACAGGAGATCCTGAGGATGCACGTCACCGAGGCGCCGGAGCCCATGTCGCTCCGCCGGCCTGGGCTTCCCGACGGGCTGGTCCTGCTCGTCTCCGACACCCTGGAGAAGTCGCCCGAAAACCGGCCTTGGATGGTGGAGGTGGCCAGCCGACTCTCCCGCATCCAGGCCGCCCTGAGGCCCTCTGAGGCAGACCAATCCAACCTCGCCCGGCGCGAGGTGGCCGTGCTCTGCGCGGGCCTGGTCGGCCTGGATCCGGAGCACCGCCCGTCTGAGGACGTGGCCCAAATGCTCGAGACCTTCCTCACCGCCAGCAACGAGATCGTCACCGGGTTGAAAGGCCGGGTGGACGCGACCGTTGGAGTCCGGGTCTATGCGGTCTTTGATTATGCGTCCGCCGTGGACAACGCCGTCCGCGCCGCCAGCATGTTACGCGCCCGCATCCGCCGGCTCGCTCCGGGAGACCTGGACGTGCACGCCGGCATCGCCAACGGATCGGCCCTGGTGGGCCGGGTGCGAGGCGATCCCACGGACGCCACCGTGCTCGGCGCACCCCTGGAGATCGCCACCAGGCTCGCCGACGAGGCTTTGCAGAGCGCCTCCATCATCATCGACGAGCCCAGCCATGGCATGCTTCGGGGCCAGGTTGAGACCCAGAAGCACAACAAGATAAGCGGCATTGGCCGCACCTACGTGGTGATCCCGCCCGACCGGTAGGGTGTGGTTTTCATCCTGATCAATGATCGCCCCCCATCGAGCGAAGCGAGGCTCCCCCTTGAGGGGGCGGGGGTGGGTGATGTGAGCCGCGGAGCGGCGGATCTGTCAAGTCAGGCGTCAGCGCTGGGCTCGTGTGGGCGTTCACGTGAGCGCAATCATCGAGCCACATGCGGTTGTCCGAGCCAAGGGCCACGCCGCATCTCCGGGGCTCAGGGGACTGCGCAGTATGGGATCCACACCCGACCG
>JBDRSE010000073.1:0-22461 GCA_043825095.1 bacterium | reverse complement strand
CCGCCTGGGACGCAGCACCATCGCTTGCGCCCTACGACTCCGCGAAGAAACGGTGGTGCCCGCTCTTGCTAAAAGCTAACAGCTAAAAGCTAACAGCTTTGATGCCATCTTGCGCAGCATTGAGTTGATAAGAGACTAATCCACCGGGACGATGTCCACGTAGGCGAGGAAGGTATAGGCCCAGGTGCCCGAAGACTGGGAGCGGCCGCCGACCTCGATGGAGAGGCTGCCGTCCACGAGGTCCACCGTGACGGTGCGCTCGATGGTGGGGGCGGCATCGGTGGTGACCTCGTCGTCCACCGCGACCTGACCCTCCACGGTGGCGTTGTGGGGGTCGTCGGGATAGCCCCGCTGGGGCCGTCCCACGCCGATGGTGACGTCGTAGCGGCCGTTCTCGAGGGCGAACTCGAAGAGGTTGTCCCGGCCGTAGTCGTCGTAGACGTAGCTCTTCTGGGCCTCGCTGTAGCCGCCCACGTCGTCATAGCCGTACAGGGTGATGCCCGGATCGCCCACGAACTCTCCGTACCAGCCGTAGTGGTCGTCTTCGTTGTAGGCGACCCAGCCGACCTTCAGGTAGGTCTTGCCGTCCACGACCAGGGGGTCGGCCGCGGGGCTGCCGCCCGGGTCCTGGAAGTTCAGGTAGTACTCCCCCCGCGGCCGCGCCGAGCTCTCGATCTGCAGCACGGGCAGGTCGGGCCGCGACCCTTCGATGTACAGCCCGAGCTCGTGTCGGAGCGCCATGAGGGCGTCGGGGTTCTTGGTCCAGCTCGTCAGGCTGGAGGCGGCCGAGTCCACGGTGGGGTCGAGGGCCTCGTCGACATAGACCCGGGGGTGCCCGCCGTTGGCGAGGTAGAGATACTCGTAGTCTTCGATGCCCTCCCGGAAGAGCTCCGCCCGGATCGTGGGCAGCGGGCCGTCGAAGAAACGCCCGAAGTCATAGTAGGCCCAACCCGTGGCGCGGTAGTGCCAGGAGACCCACGGGATGATGCGCTGGTGCAGCCCCTGGACGTCCACGCGGGTCGGATTGAAGTAGGGATCCGGGTCGTGGTCCAGGCTGTAGAGCCACACCGCCTCCCCGTGGTCCTGCTGCCGCTGCCAGGCGTAGTCCTGCTGGTAGGCCCGGATGTGCGCGATCCAGATGTCGTAGCCGCAGGGATGGTCCGGGTCCTCGGCGATCTCGGGCTTGGGCTCCTCGCTCACGGCGATGCGCAGGTTGGGCGCGGCAGACCTGGTGAGCTCGCACAGGTAGGCGGCCAGCTGATGGTCTGCTTCGTCCTGGGGCTCGTTCTGCACGTAGTAGTAGGCCTTCTCGCTGAGGCCGTTGTCCACGAGATAGGTGTCCAGGGCGCCCAGGAACTGTGTCCACTCGTTGTTGTACCCGGGGCTGCCGTAGTGATCGCCGCGGTCGAGGCCGCAGAAGGTGCCCGGGCGAGGAGTGGAGTTGTCCACGAACTGGAAGATCATGGCGTTGGGGAATCCGGTGCCGTTCCAACCCTGCCCGAGGATGTACTTGGGCGCGAGGGAGCCGATGGAGTACTGCTCTCCCTCGTCGGGCTCGTCCCAGAGAATCTCGCAGGTGTTGGTGGAGCTCGCATTGTCCCAGGTGATGCTCCAATTGAATCCGCTGGGCCAGGTGACCGACTTGGGCGTCAGCCGGTGCTCCCAGAGCAGGTCCTTGGCGTCTTCGGTGTCACCGCCATCCGGGATGAGCCCCGCGACGCTCACATTGACCTGGGTGGCGAAGTGGGTCTCGGCGGGCAGGTCGAAGTCGAAGACGTACAGGGTCACCGGCACCGCGATGGGCGCGTCGTCGTGGGTGAGGGTCAGGGTCGTGGTGTGCTCACCCGCGGGCGCGCCGGGCGGCACGTAGACCGTCAGCCACACCGGCACGCCACGGTCGCCTTGCAACGAAACCGCGCCGCCGGAGGACAGGGGCTGGAGGTGCTCCGCCCAGCCGGATTCGAATGTCGCTTCGGCGAGCTCGACCCGTTGGCCGGCACCCAGGTTCGGAAAGGGCGCGACCTCCACGGTGACGCTCCCGGAGGCCGGCCCGAGGATGACCTGCACCGGTTCGAATTCGTTTCGCGCGGCGCTGAGCCGCAGCCCGGAGCGCTGGTCTTCGGGAGCTCGCTCGTTGGTCAGCACCTTGTGGGTGCAGGGCGTGGTCCAGACCGGCAGCGCGCCGGTGCTCTCCTGGAGCGCATAGGTGAACTCCGTGGGATCCAGGGTGATCGGAGTGGTGTTCACGTTCCCGTTGCCGCCGTCGTCGTCGCCGCAGCCCGCCCACGAAAGCGAACCGACCAAAAGAAACGCCAGCGTGATTCGTTTATATATTTGCATTGTTACCGACATATCCATTAAGTATTTTATAGATTCTTGGGAGCTGGTGCGCCGTTTGTCCGAATGGTAGGACGCCCGGGCACATGCTGTCAACGGTTGCTCCGCGGCCAGGCCTGGGTAAAGTGAATGGACGATGAACAGAAACATGATCCGGGAGCTCAAGCAGGTGAGCCAGCGCGAGGGGGAGGCCCCCCGCCGGTGGTTCGGAAGCGAATACTTCGATCTCATCGTCTGGTACGAGGACGATGGGGAGCGCATCCTGGGCTTCCAGCTCTGCTACGACAAGCAGGGAGACGAGCACGCATTCACCTGGCGAGCAGGGCGCGGATTCACCCACCACGCCATCGACGACGGGACCTCTACACCCCTGGCCCGCAGGACCCCGATCCTGGTGCCCGACGGCGTCTTTCCGCTGGAGCCCGTCCGGGAGCGGTTCGAGCGAGAGAGCGGCGACATCGACCCCCTCGTACGGGAGCTGGTCCTGCGCCGGTTGGGTGAGTACGGCGATCCCGGGGCCGGTATAGAGTGATCCCATCGTCCGCACTGCGGCTGGTGGCGTCCGTGGCGTTCGTCCCGGGGCTGCCCATCCTCGCCGCGGCCTGGCTCACGGGGACGACCCGGCGCCATCGATTCGCGTCGGCCGAAGACGCCCCGGAGCGCGAGGTGGCCATCGTGCCCGGCTGCCCTCCCCACCCAGACGGGCTCCCTACGCCCATGCTCGAGGATCGGCTGGCGTGCGCCCTGGAGCTTTACCGGCTGGGCAAGGTGGACCGGATCCTCGCGTCGGGCGATGACCGCGCAGACCGGAGCGGCGAGGCCACGTGCATGGAGCGCTGGCTGGTCGAGCGCGGCGTTCCGGCCGACCGCCTGCTGGTCGATGGAGCGGCCTTCCGCACGCGAGATACGATGATCCACGCCGCGGAGAGGCTCGGGATCCGATCTGCCGTCGTGTGCACCCAGGCCTTTCACCTCTCCCGGTCGGTGTTCGTCGCCCGGGAGCTGGGCATCGATGCGGTGGGCGTACGCGCCGATCGGCGCCGGTATCGCAACCCCTACTTCACGATCGCCCGGGAGCTCGCGGCCCAGACCCTCGCCTTTGTCGAAGCGTACCTGGGGCCCCACAGAGCCGTGAAGGGCAAGTCGCGCCCCGCAGTCGGCCTCCACGCGCGCCGTGCCGTTCGCCTCCCGAGGTCTTGACGAGCACAGAAAATCCAGGCTCATTACACCCGAGGTACCGATGCGCATCATTCGATTCCTGGACGACCAAGAGCGAGTCCTTCTGGGCCGCGACAACGGCGACAACACGGCCGAGGTGCTGGAGGGGACCCTGTTCGAGCCCCTGACACCGACGGGGCGCATTCTCCCCGTGCACCGTCTGCTCTGCCCTCTGGACCCCCGGGCGATCCTGTGTATTGGGCTCAACTACCGTGATCACGCGGCGGAAACCGGGAAGCCGCTGCCCGAGCGTCCGGTGCTGTTCATGAAGAATCCCGCGGCCGTGCAGCACCCTGGTGAGCCGGTGCGCCTTCCCCGGGGCATGGTGGATCGGCCCGAGGTCGACTACGAGGTCGAGCTCGCCGTGGTCATCGGCAGCGCCACGCGAAACGTCTCGGCCGCCGACGCCCTCGGACACGTGCTCGGCTACACCATCGCCAACGACGTCTCGGCCCGCCGCGTGCAGAAGCAAGGGGGGGGCGGACAGTGGGTCCGCGGAAAGAGCTTCGACACCTTCTGTCCCCTCGGTCCGGCCCTGATCACGCCGGAGGACATCCCCGACCCGCAGGCGCTCCGCCTCACGACCCGGCTCAACGGCGAGCTCCTGCAGGACGGCACCACCGCCGAGATGATCTTCCCGGTGGCCGAGCTCATCGCCGACCTCTCCACCGACATGACGCTGCTTCCAGGCACCGTCCTGCTGACCGGCACCCCGGCGGGGGTGGGATTCGCGCGGGATCCGCGGGTGTTCCTGAAACCCGGGGACGAGCTCAGCCTCACCATTGATGTCATCGGCACCTTGCAAAACCCCGTGGAGGCAGCCTGATGCCTGGCGACGGACACGCCCTGACGAGCCGAGAGCGGAGCATCCTGCGGGCCGTCGCAGAGGCCACGCTCCCGCCCGCCCACGGCCTCCCCGGAGCCGGGGATCGCTGCGTGGAGGGCATGGAGGAGTTCCTGCGGCGAAACCCCGGCTACATCGTCGGGCTGTACCGCAGCCTGCTGTGGACTCTCGAGACGTCCCCCCTGTCCACCCGCGGCCGCACCTTCACCCAGCTGTCGGTGGAGCAGCGCGCGCAGCTCCTGGAGCGGTGGAGACACCGGCAGGGGTCGTGGTGGATGGCCATCCGGCTGCTGACCACGTCCCTCAAGATCGCGCACTTCGACGACCCGGCCATCCACGCACGGTTCGGCTCGCCCCACGCGCCCGAGCCGGTGGTCGAAACCCCGCCCCGCTACATGCGCCAGGTCCGGCCCCTGGCCGACGCAGACACCGACGTCTCGGTGGAGGCCGAGGTGGTCGTCGTGGGCACCGGCGCCGGGGGGGCCGTCGTGGCCGCGGAGCTCGCCTCCAAAGGGTATGCCGTGGCCATGCTCGAGGAGGGCGACTACCACCGACGCCCCGAGTTCGCCGCCCCGGTGATGCGCAAGATGCTTCGCTTCTACCGCGCCGGGGGGCTCACCGCGAGCCTCGGCAACCGATCCATCGTGGTCCACATGGGGCGGCTCGTGGGCGGCACCACCGCCATCAACTCCGGGACGTGCTTCCGCGCACCCGACGGCGTGCTGCAGCGCTGGCAGGTGGAGCACGGCCTCACCGAGCTCAGCCCGGAGAGCCTGGCGCCGTACTACGACCGGGTGGAGGAAGTCCTGCAGGTGCAGACCGCGCGCCCCGAGGTGCTCGGCGGGGTGGCCCGGGTGGTCGCCCGGGGCGCTGAGGCGCTGGGCTACCGCCACGGGCCGCTGCCGCGGAACGCGCCCGAGTGCGACAAGCAGGGCCACTGCTGCTTCGGCTGTCCCACGGACGCCAAGCGTTCGACCAATGTCTCCTACGTGCCGATGGCGCTCAACGCAGCCGCTCAGCTCTACACCGGCGCCCGGGCGACCCGCATCCTGCTCGAAGGAGACCGGGCGGTGGGCGTGGAGGCGCTGTCCACGACCCGTGACGCGGCGGGTCGACATCGTCGGCTCACCGTGCGCGCCCCCGTCGTCGTCATCGCCTGCGGCACGCTGCTCACGCCCCCGCTCCTGATGAAAAACGGCCTCGGGGGGCTGGGCAGCGCCCTCGGTCGGAACCTGACCCTGCACCCGGCGGTGGGTGTGTACGCCGAGATGCACGAGGAGGTGCGAGGCTGGGATGCCGTTCCCCAGGGATATGGGATCCACGAGTTCGCCGACGAGGGGCTGATGATGGAGGACGGCTTCGCGCGGATGGAGCTGGCCGCGTCCGTGTTCCCGTTCACCGGCCTCCGCTACATGGAGGCCATGTCCCGCTTCAACCACCTGGCGATGTTCGGCGCGATGATCGCCGAGACCTCCCGGGGCCGCGTACGGCCGTTTCCACTGGGGCGCCTGCCGCTGATCACCTACAACCTGAACCGGTTCGACGTGGAGCGCCTGGTGCGCGCCGTCCGGATCCTGACGCGCCTGTTCCTGAAGGCCGGCGCCCGGCGCGTGTTCCCCTCCCTCCCGGGATTCGACGAGATCCTGGGGCTGGACGACCTACACCGACTCTCGAAGGCGACGTTCAAGGCGGCCGAGCTCGAGCTGATCGCATTCCATCCCCTGGGGACCGCCCGCCTGGGCGCGGACCCCCGCCGCTCCTTCCTCCGGCCGGACCATCGGAGCCACGACATCCGCGGCCTGTACGTAACCGATGGAAGCGCGGTCCCCGGCCCCCTCGGAGTGAACCCGCAGGAAACCATCATGGCGCTGGCCACCCGGGCCGCCGACGCCATCGACGCCGACTTTCACCACTGACACGGCCCACATCGGGTTATAGTTCCCGGCGGATGGAGATCCTGCTCGTATCCATACTGCTGATCGGGACCATGGTGCTCCTGGTGAGCGAGTGGCTGCCCCTCGACCTCACGGCCATCGGCGTCATGGTGGCGCTCATGGCCACCGGCCTGCTCCCCCCGGCGGAGGCCCTGGCGGGCTTCTCCAATCCAGCCCCCATCACCGTGGGAGCGCTCTTCGTGGTGAGCGCCGGGCTGACGCGCACGGGGGCGCTGGACGTTGCGTCACAGTGGATCGTAGCGCTCACCAAGGGCCGCCCCCTGTGGTTCCTGCTCATCTGCCTGGTCCTGACAGGACTGCTGTCGGCCTTTGTCAGCAACACCCCGGTGGTGATCCTGTTCATCTCCATTGTGATGGCCTACTGCTGCAAGCATCAGCAGAGCCCCTCCAAGTTCCTGATTCCGGTTTCCTACATGTCCATCCTGGCCGGGACCTGCACGCTCATCGGCACCTCCACGAACATCATCGTCTCGGATCTCGGCAAGCAGATGGGGTGCCGGGAGATCCAGATGTTCGAGCTGTCGGCGCTGGGCGTCCCCATCGCGCTGGCGGGCGGCGCGTTCCTGTTCTTCCTTTCGGGGAGGCTGCTCCCGGGACACAAGGAGCCGGTCTGCGAGCTCAAAGATGGAGAGCGGCAGCGGTACCTGTCCGAGGTGGAGGTCCCGAAGGGAAGCCGGTTCGTGGGGCAGGAGCCGCTCGCGGCGCTCCGGCAGGAGCTCGCCGAGGCCGAGGTATTCGAAGTGATCCGGGGACGCGAGGTGCTCGACCCTCGGGAGAAGGCTCTCGCCCTCGCCGACGGGGATCGGCTGCTCATCAAGGGCTCGGTGGGCGATCTGCTGGAGCTGCTGGAGGGCGGCTCGGTGGTGCTGCCCACGGACGCCGACGCCGCCCGCCCGAAGCCGTACCACCGCGAGTCCATGATCGCCGAGCTCATCGTGCCCCCCAACTCCCCGCTCGTCGGGGAGCGCCTCTCCGACACCGAGCTCGTCCGGGAGGAGACGCTGCACATCATCGGCGTGAAGCGCCGGCACCAACGGTACGGCTATGAGCGGGCCAGCCAGCTCCGTCTGGCGGTGGGGGATATCCTGTTGGTGCAGGGCCCCCAGGAGCGGTTCCGCCTCCTGAGCGCCGCCGGGGACGTCGTCGTGGTGGACGACGTGTTCCGGATCATCCGCTGGCGGCGGCGGGCCTGGTGGGCCGTCGGGATCTTCGTCGCGATGGTCCTGGCCGCTGCCACCGGTCTGGTGAACATCCTGGTCGCCGCGTTGGGCGCGGCCTTCCTGATGGTCGCCGCCGGCTGCCTGCGGCTGCACACGGCCTACCGCTCCGTGGACGTGAAGGTGCTGCTGCTGATCATCGGCACCATCGCGCTCGGGCGCGCGCTCCAGCGGACCGGGGCCGCGGATCTGTACGCCCAGACCTTTCTCAGGCTCTTCGCCGGGGCGGGGCCGCACGTGGTGCTCGGTGGGTTCATCCTGCTCACGAGTCTGCTGAGCCACGTCTTGAGCAACAACTCCACCGCCGCCCTGCTCGTCCCCTTCGCCCTCTCCACGGCCGTGGCGCTCGGTGTCGATCCCCGGCCGTTTCTCATCGGCATCTGCTTCGGGGCCTCGGCCTGCTACGCCACTCCCATCGGCTACCAGACCAACCTGCTGGTCTACGAGCCGGGCGGCTACCGGTTCGGCGACTATCTGCGGCTGGGGCTCCCGTTGAATCTACTGGTTTGCCTCAGCGCGGCGATCTTCATCCCCTACCTCTGGTCGTTCTGAGCGGCAGCCGCCCCCCCCAAAAAGAGTGACCGCCCCGGAGGGGGGCGGTCGGTGTGGTGATCGCGGGACAGAGGTGGGACGGGAGGCCAGAGTCCAGGCTCGCGACGACCCACGGCCCGAAAGCGGAACGGATAGGTCACGAAGGCCGTCCTGCCGCCCGTATCGGGGAACTGGATGCGACGAATGGCGTTGGCGATGCACCGCTCTGTCGCCGGATGATGAAGCGAAGTGAAGGTTACGCTGGCCTTGAGCACCTTGCCCCGGGGGCTGATGACGAAGGTCACCTTGACCGTGCCGGCGGCCCGCGGTCGCTCAGCCAGCGCCTTGCTGACGAAGCAGAACTTCACCGCCGGGCGCTGCATGCGGATGTACCGCTGGAGCGTCGCCGCGTCGATGCCCTCCACCACCTCGACCCGGCTGGGGGGGAACTGAATCGGATCTGCGAGCTTGCCCCGCTTCGGCACGCCGATGGGAAACAGCCGGCCGTCCGGGTTCCACGGTCCGGCGGTGTCAAAGGGGTCTCCCCCGCCCCGCTGGGTGGACCAGCCGCTGCTGAGGGAGACGTGCCCGGCGCCGTTCCGTGGGCCCATGCGTCCGGAGTTGAGACCGTCCAAGATATCATTGGAGCCTTGGGTGTAGCCGTCGAGGGCGGCAAGTGAGTCCTCGGCCTCCCGGCTGATTGCGGTGTCGAGGCTCATCATGCTGGCCATCTTCTTCGACATGGTGTTGAGCACCCCGAGCATACCGGCGCGGCCGCCTCGCGCTCGGGAGGAACGGGCGCCGCCGTCTCCGGGATTTCGGGAGCTGCTGCGCCGCCGGAGTCGATCGTCATCGATTCCGGTGACGCTCTTCGTCCGGGACGTCGGCTTGACCTGGCTCGGCTTGCTGGGCTTGGGTTTTTCCGCAGCCCGCTTGACCTCCTCGTCCTTGCGCGCCTGACACAGGAGCTGTCGGATCCGTCGATTCTCGTAGCGGGAGACGCTGTCGGCCTCCATGGCGTCGGCGGTGGTGGGCTTGAGCTGGAACAGCAGCAGGAACGCGAGCGCCACGGCCCCCGCCCCGGCGGTGGTCATGGAGAGGGGCTGGCGTGCCTTCGCGGCGAGCAGCGCCGGCACCGTCGCCCGGCCGGGTTCGTCCTCGGCGAGCACGGAGCGGACAACGAAGGTGACCGCGCCCAGGCGCAGGCTGCAATCCACACCCGCGGGCAACGCGTAGCTGTAGGCACCGGAGATACCCGCCGGGCGTGCCGCTCCGCCGGCCACCAGCTCGGGGAGCTGCTGCGGCTCACCCCCCGGCACGGTCACGGTGCCGCTCATGTGCGGCGTGAAGCTCAGCACGTAGTCGCCGTCACGCGCCGCAATCAGCGGAAAACGCGACGAGGGGAGCCCGTCCATCGGCGTGTTGAAGGTGGACTTCGGATCCTCACCGATGGTGAAGCTCGGCACCATGCGCTCCTCACGCGCCCGGAGGCCGCCGAGCAGGACCAGGAACAGCCCGCTCACGAAGCAAATGCCTCCGGCGAGCTCCGTGGTCCGATGGGTGCGCACTCCGGGGACGTACTTCTCGGGCAGGCCCCGCTCTTGCACAAAGGCCAGCACCTTGGCGCGCTGCGCCTCCTGCCGCTTCGCGGCGTAGACCTGGGAGCCGAAGGCAGCGGCCCCGCCCACCGTCAGCACGACTCCGCACACCAGCATTAAACCGCTCAGCAGGGTCACCCTGCCGCCACGCGTGGTGCGGAAGTGCTGCACCCTCTGCGGGGTGTCTCCGTACAGCGCCGTGACCTCAAGCGCCCTTGCTCCGGCGCCGTGACCCTCTTCGTTCTGTTCGACTTTTTTGTCGTTGGCTTTCATCGGACCCTCCTTCCAGGTGACGGATCGATCCAAGCACAGCCCGCGGCTGCCTCACTGTCGATCCTCGGTCCTGCGGTTTCCCAGAGGGTGGAGCCTCCTCTGGGTTTCTCATCCGCCGGCCAGCGGATGGGGTGTTCCTCAATCGGTTACAGCGCGTATGACACCCACCCCCCGACCCGGTTCCGAGATTTTTTGTTTTCGTGGGGGCGCTCTAAGAAGGATCCGGAACCGGCAGCCAGAGCGTGACGACAGTGCCCTCGCCGGGCTTGCTCGCGACCTCCACACGGCCGCCGTGCTCCTGTACGATGTTCCGCGCCGTGCTCGTACTGGATTCGCTCGGTCTGCCAGGACCAGCCGGTGGCGCTGTAGCGCTCCGGCTGCTCAGCTCTTGGCCACCCGCTCGTTGAAGGCCTCGATGAGTCGATCGATCTCGTCGATCTGGCCGTGCATGGACCGCCAGTAGTCGGGATCGTGCCACTGGGCCTGGATCTCCTCGTAGGTCTTCCCCTGCTGCTCGACCCAGGTGTAGTACTTCAGGTTGTGCACCCGCTTGCGCTCCCAGTAGCCGAGCTCCTGGACATAGTCGATGGAGGTGCCGAGCAGGGAGCGGTGGAAGTCCACGGCGGCGTCCCGCTTGGTGTACTCGCCGTGCTCCCGCCGCAGCTCCTCGAGGCGGCTGCCGTAGAGCTCCATGGAGTCGGTCCAGACCGTGAGCACCACGTCGTTCGCACCGAGCTCGTACCATTTGGCCAGCTTGATGGCCGAGAGCATGTTGGCGATCCCCGAGATCCCCATCAGCTCGAGCTTCGAGACCAGCGCCTCCTCGAGGCCCTGGCTGCGAAGGTAGTCCCGGCCCACCGGCTCGTTGAACAGCCGCACCAGGTGCATGCAGGCCTCGTCGTCGATGGCCATCACGAGGTCGGTGTTTCGCAGGTTGTGGATCCACGGAACGTGCTTGTCGCCGATGCCCTCGATGCGATGGCCGCCGAAGCCGTTGAGGATGAGCGTCGGGCACTGCAGCGCTTCGCTGGCGGCGACCTTCGAGGCCGGGAACAGCGTCTTTAGGTAGTCCCCGGAGCCGATGGTCCCCGCCGACCCGGTGGTGACGGCGACGCCCCGGTAGGTGTCGTGCGGGCCCAGCTCCCGCTCGAGGACCTCCGCCATGGCGTGGCCGGTCACGTCGTAATGCCAGAGATGGTTGCCGAACTCGTCGAACTGATTGAAGATCACGACATCGTCCCGGGTGTCGCTGAGCTCCCAGCACTTGTCGAAGATCTCCTTGACGTTGGATTCGCAGCCCGGCGTGGCGATGATCTCCCCGGCCACGGACTTGAGCCACTCGAACCGCTCCTGGCTCATCTCCTCGGGCAGGATGGCGATGGACTCACACCCCAGCACCGACGAGTTGTAGGCGCCCCCCCGGCAGTAGTTGCCCGTGGAGGGCCAGACGGCTTTCTGGCTCGTGGGCTCGAACTGTCCGGTCACCAGCCGCGGAGCCAGACAGCCGTACGTGGCGCCGACCTTGTGCGCCCCTGTGGGGAACCACTTGCCCACGAGGCACAGGATGCGCGCGTCCACGCCGGTCAGCGCCTTTGGGAGCTCCACGTAGTTCACGCCACCGAACCCGCCGCCGCTCGGTGTGGGCTCGTTCTTCCACGAAATCCGGAACAGGTTGAGGGGATTCACATCCCAGAGGCCGACGTCCGCGAGCTTCGACTTCACGCTGTCCGGGATGGCGCCGGGGTCCCGCATCTGCCGAAAGGTCGGCATGACGATGTTGCGCTCCCGCGCCCTCTGCACGGTGCGTTTGAGCTGCGCTTCATTGATGGTGAGATCGATCATGGTCGGTCCTCGCTGCCCACGCCGCGGCCTGGGCGGGTCCAAAGGGTCTGTTGAGCCGCAGAACATAGGCGGTTTTTTCGGCCGAAGCAAGCGGTCAGGCAGAGACGTCAGGTCAGATCTTCGCGTCCGGTACGACCAGCCGGATGAGTCCGCGGACCAGGGGTTGGAGGCGATTGACGAGCCGCGACGTGAGGCCGGGCAGCCAGATCCCGTGCCGGCGCATGATCTCTTTCACCACCTCGGCAACCGACTCCTCCAGGCGCACGTTCAGCACGGCCTCCAGGGCGGCGGCCGGGTCCCCCGGGGTCTCGAGGGCGGCCAGGGAGACGCGGTCGACAAAGGCGCGGGTCATGATGAACAGATGCAGCTCTCCGGGGACCTGTTCGCCGATTCGACGGCCGACCTCGCTCGTGACGATGCTTCTCCGTCGGTCGGAGGACCGCAGCCGCGCCACGGTGAGGAACTCCGCCAGGTCGATCTCGCGCATGGTCATGGGGTTGAACAACCCGACGAGCAGCATGTCGCTCTCGAGATCCTTGGTGACGTCTCGGAGCTGACGATTGGGGTTTTTCCGCCAGGCCTCGAGCAGGGTCTCCCGCGCCTGCTCTCCCAGGGCCAGCATGTGCTCGAACCGGTGGCTGGTGCGCTTACGATCAATCTCCGCCTCGCAGGCTTGCACGAGGCGTGACACCGGAACGTCGATTTGGTAGGCGGCGTCCTCGTCCTCGAGCACCATGGTGCGGAGCTGCTCGGCCGCGGCTTGGGCCGACGCCACCGCAGCGCCATCGATGGGGGTTTCCGTCGTGCGGTCCTCGGGTGCCGGCTCCGCGGGTGCCGGGGTTCTCGGCACCGTAGCCGGCGTCTCCGCCCGAGGCGGGGGCGTCACCCGAGGCGGGGGTGTCACCCGAGGCGGGGGCATGGGTGCGGCCGGTTGCACCTGCAGCACCGCGTCGGAAATGGATGAGGCCACAGGGATCGGCTCCGGCTCCGGCCAGACGTCCCGCTCGGGCGCCGACCTGGAGGGGATGGGCTCCGGCTCCGGCCAGGCGTCCCGCTCGGGCGCCGGCCTGGAGGGGATCGGCTCCGGCTCCGGCCAGACGTCCCGCTCGGGCGCCGGCGAGCGTGCCGGTGCTGCCCCGGCGGCCACCCCCGGCTCCGAAGGCTTGGCCCAGGGGACATTGAGATCCGGCGTGGGAACCGTGACCTGGACCTGCGCCCGCTGCCGCGCCGCCTCGTCCCGGTCCCAGCGCTCCATCATGCCTTCGGCCATGTCCTTGGACAGCCGCTGCCTTCCCTGCGTGATGTAGAGGAACTCCCCCTTGGACCGGACGAAGCGCGCGCCCCGCAGCTCGGGAGGGAGGTCCGCGCCCAGGCCCAGCTCATCGATGGTTTCATCTCGCGGGACCGGCAGGTGCAGCGTCGCCGGCACGATGTGACGCAGCGGCGGATCCGCGACCGGTGCGCCCACGATTCGGGGCTCCACGGCCGCGACCCCGGTGGGCAGCGCGTAGCCGCCACTCGGCACCGGGTGCGCGACCTTGGGTGTCATCGAGGCCCGCTCCTCTCGGAACGCGCTGATCAAGACCTCCGCCACTTCCTCGTTGACCGCGAATCCCTCCGCGCCTTTGTAGATCACCTCGACGGAGCCGTCCGGCTTGGTTCGCTCCACCACCCGGCAACCCCGAAACTCCTCCGGCACGTTCTCGTCGTTGTCGTCGATGGTATCGAGGATGATCTCCCGGGTCGCCGCGGGGGAGCGCCGCATGGAAATCGGCGGCTGATGCTGGGACGGCGCGGAGGGCACCGGCGTCGCGGAGGGCTTGAATTTCGGAGGAGGAGGAGGAGCCGGCTTGATCGTCGGAATCTCGAGGCCGGCGTCGGGCCGGAACCTCGGCGGCGGGGCAGAGGTAACCGGCGGAACGGACGAAACGGACGGCACGGTAGGAACCGACGAAACCGCAGCACTCGGCTGAAACCTCGGCGGTGGCGCCGCACCCGGTTGAAACCTCGGTGGCGCGCCGGTGGGCGTAGGCGGCGGGGCTGGGTGCGCCGGTGGAACCGCCTCCCATACTGGCGTCATGTCGTTGAGATCGTCGGCAGCGGCTTCCCACTTGCTGCGACCGAAGATCTTTTTCAAAAAAGACATACGGTGTGTCCGTCAGTCGACAGTCGTTCGGGTTTTCCAGTCCACCGACACTACCACGAAATGCCCGGGATTTCCCGATGCGGAATGAGCCGGGGGATCATGGCGCGGGGAAGCAGGCATCGTGGCCGGGGTCGTGGTGGATATGCTCCACCGTGCAGCTCTGCTGTCCGGCGTGGTCGCCAGACACCACGCACGCCTCCGTCGCCGCGACGCTGAGCTGAAACGTCACGGTGTAGCTCCAGTGTCCCCAGACATTGCGATGGAGGAAGCTCGGATCACAGAAACGACAGCCGCCGTTGTCGGTCTCCCACCAGCCGGTGGTGAGCTCGGTGGCCACGTCTGAAGCGCAGCCGTCCACCGAGACGTTGAAGACCATGTAACCGTTGCCGTTGATGGGCCAGTAGTTCCAGCCATGGAAGACACCGCTGCCGTCGGTGACGACCGTGGGTGGAATGTCGCTGGGCGCCGGGGGGGCGGTGTCGTTGTAGATGGGCCGCAGCGTGGTGGCGGGCCAGTCGAGACGGAGGGGCTGATTGGCCATGCCCTGGCCGTTGGCGTCGAGCACGTGGATGAACACCTCGTTGCCCCACTCGGGCTGCTCGCTGCAGGTCCACTGGTGGTTCTCGATGACCTTGAAGATCCCCCCGCCGCAGCGCGCCGGGCCGACGGGTCTTTGTGTGACGGTGAACCGGGCGGAGATCTCGGGAGCGCCTCCGATGCGCCCGAGCACGCAGTGGTCTCCGGGCTCGACGTTGGAGAGGGCGTAGTAATACACTGCCCGCCCGCCCGCCATGGCGTTCGTCTGCCAGGGGACGGTCCCTGACGCGGACGTGACCTCCAGCTCCATGGGGGGCGCATCCGGTCGGTCCACACCCTGGCTGCGCACCACCACGGTCACCGTGTCTCCCGGATGGGGGTCCGCCGGGTCCAGGGCGATCACCGCGTCGAGCACCGGGCTCGAGGTCGGCTCTTGGGTGCAGGTGAAAGGGGGTCCGGCATCCGCAGACGCAGCATCGACCGCGGCGTCCCCGGCCGCGGCCGCGTCCGACTGCGCCGCGTCGCCGTCGAGGTCACCGTCTGTCGACGGGGCGGCGTCGCTGCCGCCGGTGACCTGGAGGGCGCACCCTCCGAGCGCGTTGGCCGCCAGGCAGACGACCCCGGCACAGAGCACCATTCGCACCGCTTGCCCCCTTTCGGCTACGGAGTGCACACCGAATCTTCGTAGGAGCCGCAGGCGCACGTTGCCCAGTCGAACCAGGTTCCGCTCGAGTGGCTGCACCACCTGCACTGTGAGCCGCTGGCGTCGCAGTTGTCGCACTCGAAGCAGTACCAATTCCCCGCCTGATTCCAGGCATCCACATTCGACGACTGCCCGCAGTAGGCGGTCCAACACCCGGTGGACGAGTTCAGGCCCCCCGCGTCACAGACGTTCGCCACCCCCGTGGGGATCTCGCAGCCGTTGCTCCAGCTCCCGTCACAGTTCTCGTAGGGCGAGTTGCAGCTCCGCTGACAGCTCCCCGAGCTGCAGCTGGCCGTGGCGTTGGCGCCCGCCGTGCAAGACGCGCCGCAGGAGCCGCAGTTGCTGTTGGTGTTGAGCTGGGTCTCGCAGCCGTTGCCCTCGAGATTGAAGTCGCAGTCGCCCCAGCCGCTGTCACAGGTGATGCCCACGCAAGCGCCGCCGGAGCACGTCCCGCCGTGGGTGTGAGGCGGGTTGCAGCTCACCCAGTCGCCCACGCAGTTCCCCTGCCCGTCGCACTCCTCGTTCCCGGTACAGGGATCCGTGTCGGTGCAGACGGCCCCGGAGTTCCGGTAGGGGTAGACACAGGTCGTGCCGACACACTGCCCATTGGTTTCGAAGCACTGGCCCGGCGGGGTGGTGCAGCCCCCCGGACAACCGCTGGCGTCCGGCCCCACCTGCGCATCCTGCTGCACCTCGGCGTCCACCGGCGCCTGCCCATCCTCCATGGGGTCAGCGTCCACCAACACCTCTCCGTCGACGATGATGGCCGAGTCCACGTCCGCGGCGTCGCTCGAGCCACCGCCGTCCTCCCCTGCGCCCCGCCCCGCCGCGGCGCATCCCGCCGCCAGTGCCGTCAGCAGGGCCACGGCACACACCGCCGGCCTCGACAGCCTACGGACGAAAGAGAGTGATTCCATGCTCACCGGCGTGCTCCTCGCATCGCCCCTATAGTAGACCGACCGGCGGGGATCAGACAAGCCTCGCCTGCCGGCTCCCGTCCCAACCGCACTCTTGGGTCCACATTGCTTTACAAACACGGGCGTTCCTCTATAAGTGAGGAAGGGCGACGTAGCCCCGGCGCGGGGCCTGCCTGACGATGACCAAGGGCACGACGAAAACGCACTCCACGACGGCGGACATCACGGACGAGTCTCGCGTCGACCCGCGGGAAGCCTTGCGGAAGGCTCTGGAGATCTACTCACCCACCGTGGTGGAGCGCTGGCTCAGGCCGCGTAACCGCGGCTCCATGACCCAGCCCGACGGACTGGGGCGCAGCGCCAGCGATTGTCAGGACACCATCGAGATCTTTCTGCGTGTCCGCGGTGAGCGGATCACGGGCATCTCGTTTCTCAGCACCGGCTGCGGCTCGACCCTGGCCTCGGCCAGTATGGCCACCGAGCTGGCCGAAGGAAAGACGCTGTCGGAAGCGATGAGCATCACGGCGGCGGATATTCTCGAGGCCCTGGACGGGCTCCCCGCGCACAACGCACACTGCGCCGACATGGCCGCAGGCGCGCTGAGGCAGGCCGTGCAGGATGCCCTGTGCACTGCGCGCGAGCCCTGGAAAAAACTGTATCGCTAGCATGGACCTCTCGGGAGTCCAGGCGAGGAGCAGGCATGACCCATCAAGCCCCTGACGACCGAACCCCGGCCAACAGCTTCCGGAACAACGAGGCGCTCCTGGCTGCGCTCCTGGTCGCCGTCGCCCTTGCGGGCGGTTGCGACGACGGAGACTCCGGGCCGAGCCCGGACGCCGTACCCGTCCGGGTGCTGACGTTCAACATCGGCAATCCGCATGCCGACGACCCGGGCTACCCGCTGCGGCTCAAGCACCAGGCGTACGAGGACTACGTGGGCGAGCAGATCCGAACCCTCGAGCCCGACATCGTGTTGCTGCAGGAGGTGCTGCCCACCACCCACTGCGACACCCTCGATGAGACCGATCCGGCGCTCACCTGCTACGACTCCGACACCCGGGAGCCTCCCGTTCGGCGCATCCTCGGACCGGACTACACCATCGTGTGCGACAGCCGGCTGCACGTGGAGTGCATCGGGGTGCACGTGGACTTCGGCGCCCTCTCCGGGATCCCTCTCGGGGGGTACGAGCTGAGCGGAGCGGCGACCCCGGACCTGCCCATGGACAGCTGCGACTACGCGGCCGGCACCTGCAGCAACGACTTCTGCGACTACGAATCCACGGTTTCCGCCGTGACCGTGGAGACGGGCTTCGGCGAGCTCCGCGTGGTCCACCTCCACCCCAACGCGGCCGGCAGCGGGTTCGACGGCGCCTACAACGGCGCGCCCTGCCGGGCGCTGCAGCTCCAGCAGGTGTTCGAGGGGCTCCCGGGGCACGACGACACACCGTTGGTCACCGCGTCGCCGACCGTTGCCGCCGGGGACTTCAACATGGACCCCATTCGCATGACGAGCACCGAGGAAACCGCCGTCTGGGACGCGCACATCGGACCGGGAAACCGGTTCACTGACTTCACGCCCACCGACGACGACGGGACCCAGTACGCCACCCGGCGCGGCGCCTTCGGCATCGCCATCGACCACGTGGTGGCCGACCGGGCCGCGGGAGCCTGCACGGTGTTCGGTCACGACGAAGGGTTCGGCCCCGACCCCGGCACCGTCTCCCTGGACGACGGCTTCGACTGGTCCCTCGTCCCGGACGAGGAGTGGTACGCAAGCCGCATCGATCACTTCGCCATCCTGTGCGACCTCACCATGGACTTCACACAATAGCCAGCGGAGACACCATTGATCGCCGGAAATCCCGGCAACAGCCCCCGCCGAGCGCAGCAGCCAATCCCCGGACCTCTCACGTGCAGGCATCGCTTGACTCCCCCCGACCTCGCGACCGATACTCAACCCTGGGACCCGATCAGCAACGCACTCTTGATCGAACGGATGCGCAAGGAAGAGCATCTGTTCGCCGCCGCCGCGCTGGACGGTCGTCCCACGGAATGGAGGTACGGGTAGATGGCGATCGTCTCGATATCCAGGGGATCCAACAGCCGAGGCACCGAGGTGGCAGAGCTCGTGGCCGAGCGCCTCGGGTACGAGTGCGTCGCCCGGGAAGCCCTGTTGGAGGCGTCGGACCTGTACAATATCCCCAGGGACGAGCTCCTTCGTGCCATCGAGGACCCCCCCTCGCTCCTCGAGCGCCTGTGGAAAGGCAAGGCCCGGTACGTCGCCACCATTCGCGCCACGGTCCTCCGGCGTCTCTGCGCCGACAACATCGTCTACCACGGGTTCGCAGGTCACTTCTTTGTCAGAGACATCAGCCATGCGCTCAAGGTGCGCATCCTCGCCGAAGAATCGGATCGGGTGGCCACGGCCGTGGAGCGCGAAGGCATCTCAGCTGGGGAGGCCCGCCAACGACTGCTCGAGCAGGACAAGGCCCGCCGCCAGCTCGCCATCCATCTCTACGGCACGGACGCGGAGGACCCGTCCCTGTACGACCTCGTCCTGCATGTCGGAAAAATGGGCACTGACGGCGCCGCCAACGTCATCTGTGATCTCATCCGACAGGACATCTTCGTCACCACACCGGCGTCTCAGGCCGCCCTCGCGGATCTGGCGTTGGCCGCCTCGGTGGAGGCGGTGCTGATCGACATGGACCTCGATCTCAGCAAGATGCGCGTCACCGCCGACAGGGGCGTCGTGGTGGTCAGGCTCGAGAAAGCACCGCGGACGCACGCCGGCTCGGGAAGTCAATTTCGCGAGCACTACATGGACAGCCTCGGGCCTCACCTGCGCGAACGAGTCGCCGGTCTTCCGGGGCTGAAGAAGCTGAACCTCCAGCACTCGAAGGACTGATTCCCCGGTCTCGAAGGCTCGGGAGCGGCCGGTTTGCGGCAAGGAGGCGCGGATGACAATCGTCTCGATCTCCAGGGGGTCCAACAGCCGCGGGACCGAGGTCGCGATCAAGGTGGCCCGTCGGCTCGGCTACCGGTGCCTGGCCCGGGAGGCGCTTCTCCGGGCGTCCGGGCTGTTCAACATCCCCGAGGACGAGCTCCTCCAGGCCGTAGAGCAGCCGCCATCGGTCCTGGAACGCCTGCTGGACGGCAAGGCCCGCTACATCGCGACCATTCGCGCGACGCTCCTCAACCAGTTCAGGACCGACGACGTGGTCTACCACGGCTTCGCAGGTCAGTTCTTCATCAAGGACATCAGCCACGCGCTGAAGGTGCGCATCCTCGCCGAGCTGCCGGACCGCGTCGCCACGGTCGTCCAGCGCATCGGCGTCTCAGAGCCGGACGCGCGGCAGATGCTGGTCAAGCTCGACAAGGCCCGACGCCAGTGGGGGCTCTACCTGTACGGAATCGACCCGGAAGACCCATCCCTGTACGACCTCGTTCTTCATGTGGGCAAAATGGGCACTGACGGCGCCGCCGAGATCATCTGCAACCTGGCCCGGCACGACCCCTTCGCAACCACCCCAGAATCTCGGGCCGCCTTGGACGAGCTGGCGCTCACCGCGTCCGTCAGGGCGGCACTCTTCGACCTGGACTTCGACCTCGAGATCGCGAGCCTCACGGCGAAGGACGGCGTGGTTCAGCTCCGGATCGCGGAGCCGCCCTTCTCCCCCACCAGCGCCGACCGTGAGTTTCGGACACGCCACCTGGAGAGGCTGAGGCTTCAGATCGACGAGCGCACGCGGAACCTCCCCGGCCTGAAGGGCCTCCACCTGGACTACGCGGACGCCTGACCCGAGCCCGTGCGACAGGAGGAACCCGCCGCCCCTGTGTGTCACCGCACCGGCAGGATGACCGTGAACGTCGTCCCGCGGCCCTCTTGGCTGTCCACGAGCATTCGTCCGCCGTGTTTTGCGACGATCCCCTGGGACACGCTGAGGCCCAGTCCGGTTCCCTTTCCCTTCTCCTTGGTCGTGAAGAAGGGATCGAAGATCCGCGCGAGAATGTGGTCCGGGATCCCCGTGCCGTAGTCGATGACCTTGACCGACAGGTTTCCCGGCTCATCCGAAGGCTGCACGAGGAGCTGCAGCTTGCCGCCCTTTTCAGAGGCGGCGATGGCGTTGAGGATCAGGTTCAGAAACACCTGCGTGAGCTGCTGACTGTCGCCCAGGATCCGCGGCGGATCGTCAATGGAGCTCAGCTCGATTCTGATCCCGGCGAACTTGACCTGGTTCCGGGCGAGATCGATCGTGTCCTTCACCAGCTGCACCAGGTCCAGGGGCTCGAGCCGCGTCTCGCTTTCGCGTGTAAAATCCAGCAGATTGCTGACGATCTTCTTTACGCGGTCCCCCTCGCTGACGATGTCCTCGACCATCTCCTTGCACTCGCCTTCGGTGAGCTCCTCGAACTCCTCCAGAAGCATGTGGGCCGTGATCGTAATGTTGTTGAGGGGATTGTTCAGCTCGTGGGCAACGCCCGCGGTCAACGTGCCGATCGCCCGCATCTTATGGGCCTGGACGAGCATGGCCTCGTGCTTCTGCAGCTCCCGCATCATGTGGTTGATTCCCAGCGCGAGATCCGTGAACTCGTCTCGATAGCGACGGGTGGGTGTGATGGGTGTGAAGTCACCGACCGCGATCCGCTCCGTGTACGTCTCGAAGCGCACGATGGAACGCAGGATGTGGCCGCTGATCATGTACGCGGCGGTGATCATGAACAGCAGCAGGAAGACCAGCGAGTAGATCTGGATCTTCCGCGAACCGGCGATGGCTGTCTCGAGGGCGTGACGCTCCTTTTTCATCAAGCTCTTGGCGAGTAAGACCATCCTCTGACCTGTCTTTCGCACCGTCACCTCGAGCTCGCGCTTCTTCCCCTGGAGCTCGCTTTTCTTGGCGCCGGAGGAGAGCGAGAGCAGCTGCTCGGCCACCTTCTCGTAGTCGTCGACGTTCTTGTACATCCGCCGCCACTGCCTTGGCCCCACGACCTTGCTGAGCTTCTCTTTGCTCCCCTCCAGGATCGCCTTCGCGCGAAACGCGGCGTCCAACGCGTCGTTCAGGTTGCTGCCGTAGAGAAAAAAGTTCTTCTCGTACCTCCGGGCCTGGTCCACCTCGAGCACGTAGTCGTTCACGATCTCGAGAAACCGCACCTTCTCTTCGACCCTGTAAATGGAAACGATGATGAAGGTGGCAATCCCCACAGCGAACAGAAAGACGACCAGGAACGCGAGCAGGACCTGCACCCGCAGGCTCAACCGCGGCCGCGCCAGCAGCGCACGGTCCATACCCTCCGACTGTCGAATCCGGTCGATGTGACTCTTCGGAGGGCCGCTGAGATCGCTCCGGTCCCTGTCTTTGTCCTTGAACTTGTCGCTCATTTCAGCTCGAGCCCGAGGCGTCCCCCGGGATCTCGTAATCGAGCGGTTGCCCCAGCTTCTCCGCCGCGCGCAGGATGACTTTCCGCAGATCGTTGGGCTTGAAGGGCTTGGACAAAAAATCGAAGGCGCCCTTCTGCATCGCCTCCCGCGCGAGCGCCAGCATCGCATGTCCCGTGATGATGATCACCTGCGTACTCTCCGACACCTTCCGCGCCTCCTCGAGAACCTGGATTCCGTCGATCTCGTCCATGCGAACGTCCGTGACGACGATGTCGAACTTCTTCTCGCCGAGCCGTTTCAGCGCCGCGACCGGATCGAGGAACGTCTCCACGGCGCACCCCATCTTCTCGACCGCCGGCTTGAGCCGTCGACACACGATCTGCTCGTCGTCGATGATCATGATCTCCAGGACCTTGGACATGTGAACCTCCGAATCCCCTTGGGTGGTCGTCCTACACAATCGTCCCGTTCTGTGGCGCCGCAGCGCCCCGCTCGGGCTCCGGATCGCGGAAACTGCTCACCGCGTGCACCTCGACAAGATCCACGCCCGGAACCTTGCCCGCGATTTCCTTGATGCCTTGCACGATCCGCGGTTTCTGCCGCTTGGAGCACCTGACATGCACGATGACTCTGCTGCCGTCCGCCGTCACGCGGATCTCAGGAAACGTCGACAGCAGCACGGCGCGCGCGCGGCTCGCCAGCACGAGATCGTCGAGGCATTTCCGAGAATACGTCATGGGCTCGAAGCCGCGGCAGCCGATCGTATCCCGCATGATCTGAACGACTTTCTCGGCGTCGATCCGCGTCATGCGAACCACGATGTCGTACAGGTTGGCGTCATACTCGTTCACCCCGTACGCGCCCGTGGACCAGCGAATCCGGCTCGCGCGATCGCGCTCCAGGACCTTCCTCGCCTTGCGAGGGGTGACTTTCTTTTCGGCCGCGAGGGACACCACTCGCGCC
>JBDRSE010000072.1:0-25118 GCA_043825095.1 bacterium | reverse complement strand
CCCCGGAGGGGGCGGAGGGGTCGTCAAAAGTCAACGCGGGGAGCGCCTATCCGCTGTTGTAGAAGACGTCGGCGATCTCCCAGCAGGTTTGAACGAGGATCTTGGACACGGCCGCCTCCGCGCGGCTGAGACCCTTGATCGAATCTTCGTCAAGTCATCCCGAAGGATCTCGTATTGTCAAAAATTGGAAGACAACGCTTTTATTATAACTGGTTACGTCCAATTTCCACATCCTGTAAACGAATTCTCGTCATTTCCGTCAATGACGGAAATTTGTCACAACGGCTCGACTTCGCCTGCCGCTGCACGACGCCACGGCCCCCCGTGCTGTGTCAGCCTGCGGGGATTCCAATGACCTGGATGATCCCGGCAGGTGCTTTCAGGGCGTGGGTCTCGGGGGCGGCGGAGCGCGGGCGCTGCGGAGGAGCTTGAGCTTGAGGGTGTAGGCGCCGAGCCCGTGGGAGCGGAGCACGACCCGGTCGTTGAAGCCCTGCTGTACGGGGCCGGTGCTCCAGGCGGTTCGTATCAGGGAGCCGGAGGGATCGTAGCGCTTGATTCCCCACTGCTCGGGGGTGCGGGGATGCACATCGATGACGCTGCCGTCTCGGGCGCGCCAGCGGCACACGGCGTGGCCGCCCTTGAGCTTGCCCACGGCCGTGGGTTTGCCTTGCGGCGCGAAGAAGAGCATGCGCACGTCGGCCAGCATGCCGTGCACGAAGGCCAGGCGATCGAAGGGCGGAACCGCGCGTACGAGCTGGACGCGGCCCTGGTGGTGGATGGCGTCCAGCAGGGTCATGCCCTCCGGCGCCATGGCCACGAGCCGGAGGCGATCCTGCTCTGCGGAGCCCACGGCGATTCCGATCATGGCCGACCGGTAGCCCAGGGGCATGCGGGCGTGGATGGTGTGGACAGCGCGCCAGGAGCCGCCGGGGAAGCGCGCGCGGCACTGTTGCTCGATGGCGGCCCGGGTGGCGGAGTCCACGGTGCGCAGGCGCGGAACAGCGGAACAGCCCACCAGCAGCAGCGCCGCGAGGATACTCGGCAGGAGCTTCAACGGTACGTCACCTTGGTGTTCGTGAACTGCATCGTGGTGGTAGCGCGAGCGCCCTCGAGGATCGTCACCTGCCGGATGGCTCCCGGGCGGGTGTCCAGGGTGAGGTCGATGCGTTGGATGAACTGCTTGATGGCGGCGGTCTTCGGCGTGAGCTGGATGACCGTGGGGGTCCCGGGCTTGAGCACCGGCGAAAAGGTCCGGCTCTTGAGGAAGTGTCCCTTGATCCAGAGGGCCACCTCGGCCAGCACGACCTGCATGGCGCTGGTCCGACTGTTGGCATCGGCGCGGAACTGTCCGTTTTCCCAGAGGTAGCGCGTGACGCTGCCCTTGCTCATGACGAGGCGGCTCTTGATGGGAGAGGTGTATTCCCAGGTGATGGACGCCGGCGAGGAGAAGCGGAAGCCGCCCTTGGACACCAGCGGTCGGAGCAGGATCTTCATGTGTTTCCGCTGCACGAACTCCGCGCGGACAGACTTCACCCGCTGCGCTGCCTTACGGATGCTGGCCCAGTCCCGACCCCAGGAGGTGCCAGCGGGGGTCACCGGCGCTGAAAAACCGACGGACAGGAGGGAGAGTAGCGGGAGTATTTGCGTCACTAGACCATCCCTCCGGAGACGTGTACGACCGCGCCGGTGACATAGGAGGCGTCCTGGGAGCACAGGAACCGCACGACCTTGGCCACCTCTTCCGGCCGTCCGACGCGGCCGACCGGGATCAGCTGTTTGATATTGTCCAGGGGCACATTATTGATCATCTCGGTTTCGATGAGCCCCGGGGCCACGACATTGACCCGGATGCCCAGGCGTCCTACCTCGGAAGCCAGGGACCGGGACGCCCCGATCAGCGCGGCCTTGGCCGCGGCGTAGTTGGTCTGGCCGCGGTTGGGCATGATGGCGGCCACGGACGAGATGGTGACGATGGCGCCGGACTTCTGCCGGACCATCTTTTTCAGGGCCGGCTGGGTGAGGTTGTAGAAGCCGTCCAGGGCCGTGCGCAGCACCGAGTCCCAGCCCTCGCGCTTCATCATGACGAACAGGCCGTCGGCGGTGATGCCGGCGTTGTTCACCAGGACGTCCAGGCGCCCGTGTTGCTTCAGCAGCGCGTCCATCGATTCGGCGGCGGCCTCGGCGTCCCGGACGTCGAAACGCAGGAGCTCGCCGTCCCCGCCGGCTTCGCGCACCAGCGCGAGGGTCTCCTCGGCGGCGGCTTCGTTGCTGTGGTAGTTGATGGCGACGTGGTGACCGGCGCAGGCCAGCTCAATACAGATGGCCCGACCGATTCCGCGGCTGCCGCCGCTGACGAGTGCGAGTGTGCTCACGGTATCCTCGTTGCTCGGCAATCCCGAGCCGTCCCGAAAGCTAGCATATTGGACGACAAGGTGGCCAGAGACGGTTGCCCGTAGTCACTGTGGCGGCTTGAGAAACGGCTCGAAGTGATACCACTGGGTGGGGTGCTGCCGAAGCATCTCCACGAGCTGGTCGACGTAGTGCTCGGCGGATTGCTGTAGGGCCGCGGCGCGCTCGGAGCGCGCCGACGCGGTGACCGGTCGAGGCGCAAAGGCTCGAAAGTGGAACTTCAGTCGGCCGGTGCGCACCACGAAGAAGGTGATGACGGGGGATCCGGTGATGAGGGCCAGGGCGTGGGGCGCCTTGGGCAGGGAGACTTTGGAGCCCAGCATCCCGACCTCGAGGGAAGGCTGATCGTCGCTCCAGTTGCGGTCCCCGGCCATGGACACGAGCCCGCCGGATTTCAGGAAGTGGAGGCCCTCCAGGCCGTGCACGGTTGCGTCCTCGCCCTCGCGCAGGCCCACCACCCGGACGCCGTCGCGCTGGAGGTCCGTCTTCTGATCCCGCTCGATCTGCTCCCGCTGTTTTTCGCCCATGTAGAGCAGGAGCTTGAAGTTGCGCTGCCCGAGGATGCGCGCCGCGATCTCCCAGTTCCCCAGGTGGGTCATCAGGAGAATGGCTCCCCGGCCGGTCTCCGCGGCCTGTTCCAGGTGCTCCAGCCCCTCCATGGTGCACCTGAGCCGGTCGGGATCGTACTGGAGGCGCAGACGCTCAGCAAAGAGCGCGGCAAAGCCGTGGTACTGCCGCCAGGCCAGCCCCAGGGCAGACACCAGGCCGCGGTCGGGGAAGAGGGCGCGGTAGAAGCGTACGCAGCGGGTGAGTCGCCGGGGAAGCAGCAGGAAGTACCCGGTGGAGACGATCCAGGCAAAGGCGGCAACCACCCAGAGGCCGATCCGGCGCGCAAGCCAGGCGAGGGCGCGGTACAGGCCGCCGGTCATCGCGGGTCCTTCGGGACGTGCGCGATGAACCAGGTCTCCTCCCGGTGCACGGGGCCCGGCTCGAGCTCGGGCGTCGCAAAGCCGGCGCTCGCGATCGCCTCCGTGAGGGTGTCCGCGTCCCGGAAGCGACAGCGTTGACGTCGCAGGCGCGAGTTCAAGCGCTCCAGCCGTCGCTCCCAGGGGAGCGGCTTGTCCGACGCGACCGTGGTGCGCAGCACCAGCCGCCCGCCGGGCGCCAGGCAGGCGCGCGCTCGCGTGAGGGTTTCCCGCAGCGCCTCGTCGTCCAGGTGGTGCACGATGTCCAGCAGGAGCACGGTTTGGGCGCTGCTCGGGGATACCGGGAGCGCCTCAGCCTGCGCGATGACCACCATTCCCCCGGGGCCCAGGGCTCGCCCGGCGACGCGCGCCCGGTCGAGCTCCAGCTCGATCCCCAGGACGCGCAGCTCGGGATAACAGGTAAGGAGCCACGCCGCCGGCACGCCGAAGCCGCACCCCACATCGAGGATTCTGCCCCGGGGCTCTACCAGCTCGGCGAGGCGAGGGAACATGGGGTCTCGCAGCTTGAATCGCGCGAAGAGCCGTGGGTAGGGCTCCAGGTGCCGATAGCGTCGCCGGAGCTGACGGGCGTGGGCCGGGGAGCCCGGCGTCAACGGCAACGGGGCGGGGGTCGCCTGGGGCGTGTAGATGCGCCGCAGGAGGGGAGGGAGCAGCACGAGGCTCGCGACCAGCGCATACAGGATGCCGAGGGACGTGGTGACCCCGGCGCTCTGCAGCACGCTGTGCTCGGAGAACACCAGGCTGCCGAGGCCCAGCAGGGTCGAGCCCCCGGCCAGGAAGACCGCCAGGCGCACGGGGCGGTGGACCGCGTGGTCCGGATCCAGGAACCGCTGGTGGGCCCGGACGAAATAGATCCCATAGTCCAGCCCCATGCCCACCACGACGATGGCCAGCATCAGCCCGGGGATGTCCAGGGGGCGGCCGAGCAGGTGGAGCGTGCCCAAGGTGCACACCAGGGAGACCACCAACGGGATGAGCGCGGCCAGCACGAGGCGCCAGTCGAGCAGCATGAGGATGAGCAGCAGCAGCACGCCGCCGCCGACGATCGCCAGCATGAGCAGGAAGGTGTGGGAGATGAGCTGGCCGAGGCGGGTCGCGAACCGCTTGGAGTCGAACACCCGGAGCTGCTTCGCGGCCGCAGCCTTGCCAAACCGTTCCCCGTCGAAACGAGGGGCCGGATCCACGGGCGCCAGGGCGCCCCAGGTCTCGCCGGTGCGGCTGCGCGCGATCCCCAGCACGGGGAACACGCTCGGGGGAATCGGCGCCAGCACCAGCCGCGGCTGGTCCACCAGTTTCAGGAAGGGGGCAAAGGCCTCGGCCGTGAAACCGGCGCGCCCGGCCGCGATCCCCAGCCCCTGTCGGAGCTCGGCCCGACGCGCAGGGGACCAGAA
The DNA here is from genome assembly GCA_043825095.1 of bacterium. Lineage (GTDB taxonomy): Bacteria > Myxococcota_A > Polyangia > HGW-17 > JAJRWW01 > JBDRSE01. The sequence continues at coordinate 20,332 of JBDRSE010000072.1, read as the reverse complement.
CCGCTTCCAGGCGGCCAGGTTCTGCGCCGCGCGCTTCGGGCCCGGATACAGCAGGGACGGGGAGAAGCCGTTGGCAATACGGTGCGTCGACGCGCCGAGCAGCGTCGCCAGCTCGTCGCTTCGCCGCTGCAGGTCTGAGGGGGTCTTTCCTTCCACCAGCACGTAGATTCGCTTGCCGAGATCTCCCCAGGTGCGGCGGAACATCTGCTCCGCGGCGCGGGTGTCGGCGCGCACGGTGTTCATGGATTCCAAATCCCCGCCGAACCGGGGACGCGCGAAGAAGGCCAGCCCGACGACGAGTCCCCCGGCGACAAGCAGCGTGGGCCACAGCCGCCCTCTCCCGGCAAAGGCCAGGAGTCGATCCACGGGCAGCAGCGGCGACCGCCGCACCGGACGCAGATCCGCGAAGACGTGGGGGAACACCAGGTGCACGAAGGCAAAGGAGGCTGCCACACCGGTCGCGGCGAAGAGCCCGACCTGGGCGAGGAGCGGAAAGCCGCTGATGGTGAGCGTGAGAAAAGCGCACACCGTGGTCAGGGCTGCGATGAGGCCCACGGCCCACACCTTCTTCGCGGCGCGGTGACCGGGGTTGCGCCCCTCCTCGTTCAGAAACAGCAGGTAGGCGATTCCGTGGTCCACGCTGATCGAGATCAGGGCGCCGCCGAACCCCAGCGCCACCGCCGAGATCCGACCCACCAGCAGGGCGTAGACGAACAGCGCCACGACTCCCCCCGCCGCGGCCGGGATCAGCGCCAACAGCCCCAGCAGGGGTCGGGGGAAGCAGGTGAGCAGCAGCAGCACGATCCCGAGGGTGGCGATGATCACCGCGCGCTGCGTGTCCCGCCGGATGATGGTTTCGTTGTCGAGGGCCGCGCGGAAGGAGCCCACCGCGGTGATCCGAACCCGCGCCGTCGACCTGTCCAGCTCGCGCTGCAGCGCCGCCAGCAGCGCCGTGAGGCGCCGCGCGAAATGGGTGTTCGAGCCCGCCCCCTTGGGCTCGGCGATGAGCAGCAGATGGCGGCCGTCCTTGGTCATCAGCTGGTGCTGGAAGATCGTGATCCGATCCGAGGCCTGGAGCCTCGCGAGGCGCGCCATCACCAGGTTCCGCAGCTCGAGGGGATCCCGGGTGACCGCGTCGGCCTGGCCGATTCCCTCGAGGCCCAGCAGCCGGCGACGGCTGGCCTGGACCGTCGCGTCGATCCGCGCCGGGGCGAGCAGGGGAGTCACCCGCTCGGTGAGATCTCGTTCGGTGAACAGCACCGGCAGCCGATGGGGGAGGCCGGCGTACAGCTCTGCCAGCCCCTCGGCGGCGCCTTGGATGCCCACGGACCGAAACAGCCCACTCGCCTGCAGACGCGATCGAACCCACTTTGCGCGCGTGACCAGCAGCTCGCGGTCCCCGGAGCCTTCCGGCAGGGCGAGATCGAGGTACACGCGGTCCAGGGCCGGGTGGTGCTTCAGCACGTATCGGGCGTCGTTCACTACGGGGTCGTTCTGGGGGAGGACCGAGGTGATGTCGGCGTCGATGGAGATCAAGCGCAAGCCCACATAGAGCATCGCGCCGAGCGCGGCGGTCGTGACGAGGATCACCGGGAGTCGGCGCACGATCCTGACCTCATCCCGTAATGCGCCGCGCCCGCCACCGCCGCGGGATGAGGATCCGCTGGGTGATGAGCCGCGAGAACGTGAAGCTGTTGCGCCAGAAGTCAACAAAGGGGCGGAAGTGGGAGATGCGCTCCTCCGGGTACAGGACGCTCACCGGCGCGTTCACCACCGGGAGGCGGCTCCAGCCCGCCAGCACGAGAATCTCGACTTCGAACTGAAACCGCCGGGACCGCGGTCGCAGCGCCAGGGTTTCGGCCAGTGGATAGAGCCGGAACCCGCTTTGAGAGTCGGCGATCCGGGCGCCCCCGCCTGCCCACACCCAGAAGTTCGAGAACTTGCGACCGAAGCGACTGGTCCAGGGCGTGTGCTCGCCGTCCATGCCCACGCGGTGGCCGACGACGATGGCGCGCCCGCGTCGAGGCAGCGCCGCGATCAGGTTCGCCGCGTCCTCGGGATTGTGCTGCCCGTCGGCATCCAGGGTGACCGCGTACTCGGCCTTCCTGGAGGCCTCTCGAAACCCGGAGATCAGCGAGGCGCCCTTGCCCTCGTTCTGCGGGTGGCGGATGACGTGAGCCTCGGGGATTCCGGAGAGCACGTCGGCCGTGCCGTCCGTGGAGCCGTCGTCCACCACGATGGTGCGGTGCCCCAGCGCAAGGGTCCTTTCCACCACGGCCCCCACGGTGTCGGCGTGATTGAACACCGGGATGACGCAGGCGATGCGCGGAGGGGGCGCTTGCTCTTCGGCGCTCATGTGCCTGATGACTCTGCGGGCGTCCCGGGGACGGGGAGGCCGTCGGCGTCAAAACCGAGGTACGCCACCGCCCAGGTCCCGGGGCCCATGTGAGCGCCGGAGGTCAGGGACACCGGCCGGACCAGGATGCGCGCGTCCGGGAGCAGTCGCCCCACCTCGGAGGCGACCTCGGAGGCGACCCAGGTTGCGTTGTCGGTGTGCTCGAGGAGGACGAGATAGGCGCCCGCGGCAGGGGTGAGAGACGCGAGCCGGCGGCGGGCAAAGGCGAGCTGGTCGCGTTGGTTCCGGACGACGCCGACCTTGCGTGCACCGTCTCGGGCCGGGGTGACGATGGGCTTCATGCGCAGCGCGTCACCGAAGAAGGCCGCGGTCTTGGACAGCCGCCCCCCGGCCGCCAGGTACTTCAGCCGCTCCAGGAAGATCAGCTCGTCCGCGCAGTCGAACGCTCGTTCGGCAAAGGCGATCACCGCGGCCGCGTCCGGGGCTCTTCGCGCGTACTCGGCGGTGGCGAGCGCGATGACCCCCAGCTTGCCCGAGGCGGCTCCGGAGTCCAGGGCGACCATCCGGTCCTGTGGGTCGTGCGTTCGCTTCCACTCCGTGACCACTTCGTAGTTGCCGGTGAACGCCGAGCCCACGCACAGATAGAGCACGCGGTCGTGCTCCTCCAGGAGGCGGGCGTAGTGCTCGTGCCGCTCGGCAACGGACGCCTGGGAGGTGGAAACCCGCTCCCCCCGGTGCATGGCTTCGTAGAGCCGAGCTGCCACGAGGTGCGACTCCGGCGTCGACTCCCCGCCGCAGTTGACATAGCTCGACAGCAGCGTGATGCCGAGCTGCGCCGCGTCGTCGGCGTGAACGGATCCGGCGGCGTCCGTCGCCACATGAAGCACCCCCGCCCGGTGTACGCGGGCGAACTCCGTCGCCTGCGCCCCGAGATCGTCGGCGCTGAAGCGCACGAGCTCCCCGGCGTCGCTGAGGGCTTTCTTGAGCGCGGGCACGTCGTCGGTGTGCAGGTGGATCTTCACCAGCCCCCCGTGTTCGATGGCCACCGCCGATTCGCCGAGGGACTGCAGGGCCTCGAGCTGCGCGCGGCCCGTGGACCCGGTCCGCACGACGGCATCGACACAGAAGCCTGACTCGGGCCCCAGGGACAGTCCGCGGACCATCTGCAGCAGCGGGCCGAACCGCTGCGCCACGCTGGGGAGCGCCGCTGCCACCGGAGCGAGGCCCCGGAGGAATCGGTCGAGGAAGATGAACATCCCCAGGGCGCCGGCATCCACGACCCCGGCCGCCCGCAGCGCCGTGAGCTGCTCCGGCGTCTTGCGGACCGCCTGCTCGAGCCGTTCGAGCACTCCGGCCACCCAGGCGTCGTCGGTCCGATCCGCGGCCAGGAGGCTCTCCTCGAAGGCGTCGAAGAGCGAGAGCATCGTGCCCGGCTGGGGATCGTGAACTGCAGACCAGGCCCACTTGCGGCCCAGGGGCACGGTTTCGGAGAGCGCCTCCGGGGAGGGCTTGCTGAGCAGCCCGGCGAAGAACTGCGCCGCGATGTTGCCCGAGTTGCCCCGGGCGGCCAGCAGCAGCCGTTGCCGCAGGTCATCCGGGTCGGAGGCGTTGTTGCCGGTGGCGTTGGCCAGGGGCGCCAGGCTGGCCACGAGGTTGTCGCCCGTGTCGCCGTCGGCGACCGGATAGACATTGATCCGGTTCAGCAGATCGGCCCACTCGTGGACCGCGGCGGCGCCGGCAGCCAGGGCTCTTTGGTACCGGTCGCTCATCATTCGAGGGAGAACGCCTGTCGCAAGCTGTCGGGAACGCGGAGCTGCAGCTCGAGGTCCGGGACCGAGAGCGCGACCTGCTCCGTGTGTCCGCGGGTGCAGACCTGCCCGCTCTCCTTCAGGGTGATCTCGTACTCGATGATCAGCTTGGTTCGCGCCTCGACGAGGCGCGCGGTGCACAGGAAGGCGTCACCATACCGCAGCGGATGAGAGTGACGCGTGGACGTGCGAATCACCGGATACACGATCCGGCTTTCTTCTCCGTAGCCGTACATGTCGACGTTGTGCTCGGCGAACAGCCGGTCCCTTGCGGACTCGAAGTACTTCAGGTAGTGGCCGTGCCAGACGATGCGCATGGCATCCACGTCGTGGAAGGGGACGGTGAGCTCGACCGCAGCGGACGGCATCGGCCCGTCCTGCTGCTGTCCTCTCCGATAGGTGCGCCTCGGCATTTGTCCACGGCCCTCACTTTGGCAAGTCTTTAGACCAAAGCGGAGGCAAGATCAAGTCCGCCTGCCCTGGGTTGGCAAGAACGCGAAAAACATGATATCAGCTAATTGTGGCTGCCTCGAGTCGTTCGTTGAAGGGAGCAATGGAAACCATGAGGCTTCGAAACATCAGTTTGATCGCTGTGTTGGTTGCCATGGGTGTGCCGGCGCAGGGATGTCGTCGGGGGACCTACCTCTATGTGGCGCCGGCGAAGTACCAGCCGCAACTGCCCGCGTACATGGCGAAGGCCTATCGTGGGCGGAACATCCACCTGGCCGACTTCGTCAGTCAGGCGGGGAGCCGGTACTACTATTACAGCGCGGAGGGGGGCACCTACGAGGTGACGCCGACCAAGCAGGACCACCTTCGGAACGCCTTCGCCAAGGCGCTGACCCGAGTCGGCATGCGGTTGTACCCGACGCCGACGCGAAACGTGCCCTCGCTCCGGGTGGTCATCCAGCGGTGGACGGACCAGTATCTGCTGCTCGACGCGTATCTGGCGTTCAACGGCACGATGCTCTTCCGCAAGCGATTCACCATCACCCAGGGAGCGCCGCGATCGCAGCTCGCCGCGGATCTGGAGGCCATGGCGCACTATCAGCTCAACCGTGCGGTGGCGGCCATCTTCATGGATCGCGTCTTCTGGCAGAGCTACTTCCACGCCGGCCGCGCCGCCCCCTTCATTCCCGGACCGGCACCGGCACCGGCACCGGCACCGGCACCGGCAAAGCGCCGAGGACCGGCCGCACTGCCGACGCCGGCGCCCGCGCCCGCGCCGGGAACGGCTCCGCAGCCGGCCCCCGATGCGCCGCCCGCACCCGGTGGAGATCAACCCCCGCCGCTGCCTCCCCCCGCGGCGGGGGGGGGCGGGACCTCCGCGCACTAGCGCCGGATGCAAGCGCTCCGCGCGCAGTGCTCGGGGTTGGTCCTCCTGGAGCTGGACACCATTGATTCGCACGCCGATCGCTCCCTCACTCCGCGTGAGCGTCGGCGCCTCGCCGCGCTGGGGCCGCGGCGAAAACGGTCATTCACCGGGTCCCGGGTGGCGCTCAAGCGGCTGGCCTGCGAGCTGGACGGCAGCCTGGGGCCGGGCGACGAGAGCCAGATCGAAACCCTGGGCCCGGACCTGGTGCTCCCGGTGTGCCCGGTGGTCCTGCCCGACGGGTCAGCGGCTCGGTGCTCGGTGGCACACGACAAGCAGTACGTGGTGGCCGTGGCAGACGCGAGGCTCATCGGGGTGGACATCGAGCCCGTCAGCCCGCGGGTGGAGCGCGCTACGAGGCTCTATGCGACCGACGGAGAGCAGCGGCTCGCGGATCGATTTGCCACGGGGCGGATCGAGGCGCTCACCCGGGTCTGGACCATCAAGGAGTGCGTCGCCAAGGCGGCGGGGCTGACGCTGGCCGCGGCCTTTCACCGCGTGGAGGTCATGGGGCTCGGGGAACAGGAGAGCGAGCTCCGCTTCGATGATCAGCGCCTGCGGGCGCACCACGGCACCGTGGGCGAGCACCTCGTAACGATCGTACGGCTCCCGCAGTAGGTCATGGCTGTGTCACTGCTCATCATCGTCGGCGCCTACCTCACGGGGGGCGTGAATTTCGCGCTCGTTCTCGCCGGCCTCGGCGTGGTGCAGGATCCGCGTGAGGCGGCCAGCGGCAACCCGGGCGTGTCCAACGTCTATCGCGTCTCCGGTCCGGTCTGGGCGGCCGTGGTGCTGCTCCTCGACTTGGGGCGCGCCGCCGGTGTCGCCCTACTAAGCCTCTGGCTCCTCCCGCGCGCGGCCGTGCCCCTGGCCGGCCTCGCCCTCGTGCTGGGCAATCTGTTCCCACTCTTCCACGGCTTTCGCGGAGGCAAGGGAGTGGCGAACTTTCTGGGCTTCTGCCTGGGCATCCACCCCCTTGCCGCAGGGCTCGCCGCGCTCACCTGGCCCGTCACCTACGCCGCGATCCGGCTCACCTTCGCGAGCTCCTTCGTGATGGTCGGCGCCCTCGCCGCCGTCACGGCGTGGCGGCTCGAGTGGCACCCCCTCGCCCTCGCCGGCTGCTCGGTCACCGTCGCGGTCATCTTCTGGGCCCACCGCTCCAACGTCATGCGGTGGCGGCGGGATCGCTCCTAGACAGCAGCTCGAGGCAGCGGGGGCGCTCGAGGGACGGCGCGATGCGTTTGGTGAGCCCGGTGAGCACGTTGCCCGGGCCGCACTCGATGAGCCGTGCGGCGCCGTGGCTCACAGCGCAGCGGACGGAGCTCTCCCACAGCACGGGGCGGTGGATCTGCTGCACGAGCTTTGTGCGGATGCGGTCTGGATCGGCTTCCGGCTCTCCGGTGACGTTGTCGATGAACAGCCGCTCCGGCGGCCGGATCTCGACCGCGGCGAGCTGCTCCGCGAAGGGGCCGGCCACGGGCTTCATGAGAGAGGAGTGGAACGGCGCGGAGACGTTCAGCGGCACGGCACGGCCCAGTCGGGAGGTGTTGATGGCGGACACCGCGGAGTCCACGGCAGCGGTTTCACCGGACAGCACGAGCTGCTTGGGCGCGTTGAGGTTGGTCACCTCCAGCACGCCGAGGTGTCGATGCTCCGAAAGGAGCGTCTCCAGCGTGTCCCGATCCATGGCCAGGATCGCGGCCATCTTGCCGGGGATCTCCGCCGAGGCGCGCGCCATGAGCACTCCCCGGGCGCGCACCAGTCGCAAGGCGTCGGTGAACTCAAGTGCGCCGGAGAGCACCAGGGCTGCGTACTCGCCGAGGCTGTGTCCCAGCACGATGTCGGCGCGTTCCCCGCGCTCCTCCAGGGCGGTCGCGTACACCACGTTCGCCAGCAGTAGGCACGGCTGCGCGTTCTCCGTTCGCCGAAGCTGCTCGTCCGGGCCCTCGTCCATGAGCGCACCCAGGGAGAGGCCGAGGATCTCTTCTGCCTCCACGAGGCGTGGGTCTGGATTCGGGCATACGCCCTTCAGCTCCGCCCACATCCCGACCTTCTGGGAGCCCTGTCCGGGGAATAGAAACGCCGTGCTGCGATGCGTCGTCATGCGGGGTCCTGTGCCTGTCCGTCGAGCAGCGCGCGGATCGCGTCGCGATCGTGCTTCCCCGGCGGCGTCGTGGGGAGACGGTCTGTTGTCAGTAGACGCCGCGGAGTTGCGGCGGGCTCCAGCGCCGCGGCGATTCGCCTGCGCAGCCGCTCCAGGGGCTCGCTGGTAACCACAACGGCCGAGAGCTCGGTTTCTCGAATCCCGGCCACCGGCCGGGCCAGCACGCAGACATCGATCACGCCGTTCAGCGCCCGGATCCGCTGCTCCACATCGTCCACGTCCACGCGCACTCCGGCCACCTTGACGATGCCGTCCACCCGCCCGAACAGCTCGAACTGTCCGGGGAGGGCGCTGTCCACGGTCTGGGCTCGATCTCCCGTGCGGAAGAAGCCGTCCGGGTCGGTGGCCAGCTCCGGAGACAGGAACGGGGAGCGCACCCACAGCCGCTCCTGCTCCACCCGGGTCTCCACCCCGGGGAGGGGCGTCCAACAGCTCTGGCCGGCGGCCCGACAGCGCGTGGCCACGCCCCCCGTTTCGGTGGAGCCGTACCCCTCGGTCACGCCCAGGCCGGTCTCGACGTGAAATCGCTCCGCGTCGCCTTGCTGCAGCATGGAGCCGGACGACAATGCGAATCGCAGGGACGGAATGCCCCGGAGCGCGCCGGCCAGCAGGCGCAGGTGCGGCGGCGTGGTCACCAGAATCGTGGCCGCCTCCCGGCGCGCCGCCGCTTCGACCTCGGCGGGAAAGTAGCTCGTCTCTCGCACCACCCGGGACCCCACGGTGAGAGGGATCAGCACCGAGTGGATCAGCCCGTAGATATGCAGTGGAGTCACGGTGGCAAGCACGCGATCTTCGGGTGTGATGCCCAGGTGTTCTGCGAACACCTGGGCTTCGGTCAGGATGTTCTCCGGCCGCTTGTGCCAGACCCTGGGCTGCCCGGTGGAGCCGCCGGTGTACAGGCTGACGAAGGTCTGCCCGGTCGAGAGGGGTGGCTCGGGCGCGCCCGTCTCCTCCTGCGGAGACGGCGGCGCGATTCGCGGAATGCCGGTGGTCGGCGCAAGCTCGGCCTCTGCGAGAACGGCCCCGCAGCGCAGCTCCTCGCAGACGGTGCTCAGCACCGGCCCGTGCAGGGTGTGAGGTAGGACCAGGCTGAAGCCGTCCTTTAGGGCGGCGAGGGCGGCCGCGGCGAGGGCGAAGCGATCTTCGGTGCCCACGCAGAGGCGCTGGGTGTTGCAGGCCTTCACGGCCAGACTGAGGGCGCCGGCCGCGGCGTAGACGTGACCGTATCGGATCTCCTCGCCGAAGAGCGGCCGAGCCGGCGCGGGCCAGGCCCGGAACAGACAAGGGGAGGAAGCGGGTGTCACTAGAACTTGGCCTTGCGGAAGGTGTCCACGTCGTGGACGTCCAGGAGGTAGACGAGCGCGCGGTCGGACCGGATGGCGAAGTGGCCGATCACCTTGGCGCCCTCCTTGAACGGAGCGCCGACGTCGATCCGGATCGGCTTGGCCCCCTTTTCCCGGGTGAGCACATCGATGCGCAGCTGGGGATTCGCGAGCCCGTGCTGCGGCTGCGGAGCGCCGTAGGAAACCACGCGCAGCGCGCGCAGCTTCGAGATGTCCGTCAGGAGATTCTCCACGGCGAGCTTCCCCACCCGGGGGCCGTTCTTCCGACCCCAGTGCGCGCCCCGTCGCTCGAGCTGCTCGGTGCCGCCGCCCCGGGTGAGCTTGAATTCCGTCACCTGGGAGAGGCGCAGCTCGGCCAGCCGGCGGTTGGCGAGCAGGGCGCGCAGGTCCTTGCAGTGCGCCGCAGACAGCAGGAACACCGGCGCACCGACGTCGCCGAGCTGGCCGTAGCAGCCGCCCTTCGGGGCGTCCTGCCCGATCTTGATCGTGTGGCTCTTCTTTTCGATCTTGCCGGGCTTGGCCACGTCCTCCACCTCCAGTGACACCGTCAGGGTCCGGGTGGGCACGGCGAGGCCGTGGGCCGGCAGCGGCGCGTCCGCCACGAAGCGCTGGACCTGGAACATGGCGAGGACTGACAGGACGTTGTCGAGGGCGTCCATGTCCACCTTGACCCGGGCGGGCTTCTTGAGGGTCCAGAGCCCGCCCTCGTAGACGGCCTCCTCGGTGACAGCCCCCGTACGGGCGGTGATCTTCACCGCCTCGGTGGGCTCTTTGCGGAAGGTGATGAGGTTCCGATCCCGGAACCGCAGCAGGGACGGGGTGAGCAGTTCCCCGGCGGACCGGTGGATGACGACGACCATCTGCTCCCCGGACCGCTGCGCGTAGAAGTTCCGCTGGGGGTTCTCCTTGCCGAGCCGGATGACCTCCTTCCGGCCGTTCTCGTCGGTGAGCGTGAGCACGGCAGAGGGCTTGTCGAGGCCATAGACGGCCAGGCCCGCGGGCGGGGGCGGCAGGAACTTGAGCACCGTGTAGGACTTCAGGTCCTGGACGAACTTCGTCACCTGGGAGGCAGCGGCGGTCTTGAGCTTGGAGCCCTTGGGGAGCACGACGATCCAGTCGAGAGCCGCTTTCTTCAGGTGGAGCTGCGAATCGCCGGCCTGGAGCAGGATCTCCTTGACGGTCAGGTCGTCCACCCCGGTGAGCCGGGCGTCCCGGAGATCGTCGGGGTTGAGGTCGAGCTCCTTGAGCTCCTTGGCCCGCAGGCAGAACGCCACGGGGTAGGGCCCGCGGCGTCCCGCGATCCGCTCTGCGCGACGCTTGGGGCAGGGCCCTCCGAGCAGGAGCGTGTGCGATTTACCGTCGTCGACCACGAGGGTCCGCACGGGCGTGTCGAGCCCATGGGCCGTGAGCGCGGCGGCTCCGTCGCCGAGGAAGTGGGTCGCACGGAGATCCTTCAGCTTCCGCACAAGGTCCTCAGCCGTCTTGGCGTTGGCGCGTTGTCCGAGGTTCTTGGCGCCGAGGTGCAGCGTCCACTCCTTTTTCTTCACGGTCAGGTTCGCGCGCTGGCCCTCCGGCGTGGACAGGGTCAGTGAACGGACGTCGGTTTCCTTGAAGGGCAGGGCGGTGGCCTCGCGGAAGTCATTGAGCGGCTTGTCCAGCGCCTCCTGGAAGTGCTTGTTGACCATGAGCACGTTGGGCTCGTCGTTCTTGGCCAGGAAGATGCGGGCGCCGGTGACGTCCTTGTTGCCGAGGGTGAGCAGGAGCGGCTTCGTGGTGGCCCCGCGCACCTCGATGAGCACGGACTTCTTGTCAAGGCCGTACTCGGCTTTGGAGCGCCCCCCGCGGATGGTCCGGTGCTTGTCGAGCATGCGGATCTCGGTGAGCAGGTTGTCCACGACATCGCCGTCGGCCGGGAATTTGATGGGGCTCGTGATGAGCCAACGCCCCTGCCGCTTGACGAAGGTGACGGACTTGCCGTGGCGGGTCAGGACGACCCGGTCAGCCTTTGCCTGCCGGAAGTCCTTCACCACCCGGTTCTTGACCAGCTCGTAGTCCTTGGGCCTCCGCGGCGCTTTGTACAGCCAGAGGTGCCAGCTCGCGAAGCTGAGCGTGGCCAGGGAGAGCACCACGGTGGTGAGGAAGCGCGGGCCCCGGCTCTTCCACTCGGCGACGAGCAGGAACGCGCCGAGGCCGACGCCGTACAGCGCCACGAGCCACACCACGTGCATGATCGTCAGCCTGTGGATCCACCGGTGGACGAACAGGAGGAGCGTCGCGGTCAGGGTGAGCACGTTCACCGTAAGCAGGCGTGTGCCCCGGGTCTTCCACTCCGCCACCATCATCGTACAGCCCACGGCGAGGCCGAGCAGCGCGAGGAGGAGGAAGAGTCCGGACATCGAGAGGGAGAGTCCCCAGAACGACATCACACACCTCCCTTCGGACGATCGTCCTTGGAGGGCTTCTTGCGCCGCGGTCGACGGGCGGCGGCCGTCGGGACGATCCAGACGATCAGGCCGAGCATGACGGCGAGCAGCGGGAGCCAGAGCACCACCAGGCGCGCGATGCGGTTCACCTGGGCGGTGGAGAGCTTCAGCTTCACGTGCTCGGGCCGTCGCGGCGGCAGGGCCACCAGGCTCTCCTGCTCGGCGAGCCAGTTGAAGGCTGAGAGCACGAACTCCTTGGTGTAGTCGAAGGAGGCCTGGTTGGGAGTGAGCTTGTAGTTGGCCACCAGCAGGTAGCTCCCCAGGACGATGATCCGGGCGCCGTTCTTCTTCGTCTCTCGGGCGGCGACCACCACCGGCACCGGGCCCTTGAGGTCCCGCTTGGGATCGAACTGAACCGCGCCGAACAGGTCCCGCTCTCCCCAGGAGTCGGTTTTGGACTGCGTGGTGAGCACCGCCATGGACTCGATGCCCGGCGTCTTCGTGGTCTGCAGAGCTCGCGGCGAATCGACTCGCATCACCTTGCCCTGCATGGCCTTGCCGATGGGATGCCGGGTGGACCAGCCGTCCTTCACGAGCCAGGCGACCGGGGGCATCGTCGGGTCCCGGAGGGGGAGCCCGGCGGTGCGGGTGGCGTTGTCGATGGCCGCGGCGTCCTCGAGCTGGACGCCGAAGCGCGACAGCAGCTCCTCGAGGCCGGACTTGGACCAGGCCTGACCGCTCAGGTCGAGCATGCGCGCCATGAACAGCAGCTTCCCTCCCTTGGCGAGATACGCCTGGATCGCCGACACCTCGCTCTCCTGGAGGGGCACCCGGGGGCCCGCCACCACGAGGATGTCGCAGCGCACGGGGACCTGTCCCGAGACCTTTTCCAAGGCCTCGGTTTCGAAGTTCTGCTGTTTGAGCAGCTCGGCGGTGAACCGCAGGTCCACAGGGGTCGCGCGGTCGATGGACGCCTCCGAGTGGCCGGCGGTGAAGCAGGCGCGAGGCTGCCGCTGCTGGGTGACGTTGATCAGCGCGTTCAGGAACACCTCCTCCCCCTTGAAGTACTGGAGTCGGTAGTCCGGGGGCTCTGCGCTCGGATCCTTGTCCCGCGCCCCTTCGTTCTTGAGCTTGTAGGTCGCGATGTCATTGAAGCTGACCGTTTTCTTGCGCTGGTCGCTGATGAAGAACACCTGGCCGCCGCCCGCCTGTCCGGTCATGGGATTGAGGAAGGCGTCGGGGTCGGTCTTGACCTGGTGCTTTTGGAGCAGCTTCTGGGCCTTGAAGGGCTCCTGGACCGAGTTCACGGTTTCCACGCGCAGGTACTTGCTCCGCTTCCCCATGCGGGTCAGCAGCTCCTTGACGTTTTCGTACAGGGCGTACTGCGCCTGACCCTGGGGGGGGGCGGAGATGACCAGCACCTGCACGGGTTTGTTGATCTCTCCGAGGAACCGGACGGTTTTCTGGGAGAGGGCGAAGACACGCTTCTCGGCCGAGAACGCGGTCCAGTCCCCACGGTGGTTCCAGGAGCAGCCCGGGCGGGACACCGCGACATTGAGAGCGATCACCAGGCCGAACACGACCAGGATGTCGATGATCGCGGCCAGGGTAGTGCCCACGTCGTGCTTGAGGAGTCGGCTCGCGAAGAATCCGTTGCGTTTCTTCATGGGTCTACCTCCACTTCCTGAGCTGCAGCACGCGCACGGCGGCGAACAGGAACAGCGCCGTGGCGGAGAGCAGGTAGATCACGTTGCGGGAGTCGACAATTCCCTGGGAGAAGTCGTCCATGAAGTCGATGATCATCGTGTGCTCGAACACGCGGTTGATCCAGTCGGAGGAGATCAGGCCCATGAACCTGCCGGGCTTGTCTCCGGGCGTCTTGAGCACGCCGAACACCATCATCAGCTTGACGATGAACACGAGCTTGAGGCCGATGACCGTTGCCATCAAGGCCAGGAGCAGGTCCCGGGTGAGGGCCGAGCAGAGCAGGCCGAAGGAGACGCCCAAGGCGCAGATCAGCAGGGTGCCCACATAGCCCGACAGGACCGGCCCCGGGTTGATCTTCTGGCCGGCTCCCACGTTGCTCAGGATGATGATGTACACCAGGGTCCACAGCCACATGAACACGAAGAAGCCCATGGTGCCGAGGAACTTGCCCAGCACCACCTCGGACTCCCGTACCGGCGCCGTCATGAGCGTCTCGATCGTGCGCTCCCGCTGCTCCGAGGTGAGCAGGGAGCAGGTGAGCATGGCCACCACGAACACGAACACCGGATAGAACCAGATCACGCCGCCGAAGAACCAGCGCATGGGTGGGCTCGGGTCGGCGTTGGGGCCGTTCAATAGGCTGATGAGCATGAAGAAGACCACGCCCTGATAGAGCAGGAACATCGCCAGCACCAGGTAGGACGCCGGCGAGCGGAAGTAGCGTTTCAGCTCGCGCCAGGCGATGGTCATCGTGCTGGTGAAAAGCCCCAGCAGCACGAGCACCGCCACCAGCGCGCCCATCAGCGCGAGAAACCCCTTCGGGCTGTTCAACCAGGTCACGGCAGAACCGAGGGAATGAACAACGTTCGTCATTTTTTCCCCTCCTCGCCTTCGCCCCCATCCCCGTCGCCCGCTTCTTCCTCTTCTTCTTGCTCGTGCTCGTTTTCTCCTTCTTCCTCCTCCTCTTCAGTCCCCGCCGCCGCCGGAGCCGGCATGGTCTTCCCATGCGTCGCCTCCATGAACACCTCCTCCATGGTCCGGCTGCCCTCCTCGGCGCTCCGGAGGTGCTCCACCGTGTCGTCGAGCACGATGCGCCCGCGGTTGATCACGATCACGCGATCGCAAGTCTGCTCGACTTCGGGCAGGTAGTGCGTGGAGAGCAGGATTGTCTTCACCTCGCTGAGCCGCTTGATGAGCTCGCGCACCTCGACGATCTGTTGCGGATCCAGCCCCGCCGTGGGCTCGTCGAGGATCAGCACGGGTGGATCACCCACCAGGGTGTCAGCCAGGCCGACGCGCTGGCGATATCCCTTGGAGAGCTGTCCAATGGTGCGGTGCGTCACGTCGGTGAGCCCACACTGGGCCAGCGCCTCGTCGACGTTTCGCCGCCGCTGCGACCACCGCACCCACTTGAGCGCGGCGCGGAAGCGCAGGTACTCCGCAACCCGCATCTCCTCGTACAGCGGGTTGTTCTCCGGGAGGTAGCCGATGGAGCGTCGCACCCTGATCGACTGGGTGGAGATGTCGTAGCCGTTGATGCTCGCGGTGCCCGCCGTGGCGGGCATGAAGCAGGTCAGCATTTTGAGGGTGGTCGTCTTCCCGGCGCCGTTGGGTCCGAGGAAACCCACGACCTCCCCTTTGGACACCGAGAAGCTGATCCCATCCACCGCAACCGTCTCGGTGTACGCCTTCGTGAGTCCCTCAACGCGGATCACTTCAAAATCACTCATATTTTCTTTCCTTAGAGCGCCAGCGGGAATGTGTATACCAAATCCCGGTCGTGCCTGTAAACATTCCCGGCGATGGAAGTATTCCAAAGAGTCCCCGGTGGGGCTTCCGGGTCAGCAAGGGATGTTAAATACACTACCAATCGGGTACAATATTAAGTCCGGAATTGGAGACACTTAGCGGATCATGGCGGACGACTCCACACCTTTGGACCTGATCTTCGATGAGGACACCGGCACGCGGGAGGCCGCCGCGCTGACACTGGCCCTCGTGGATTCGGAGGATCGATACCGTGCGTTGGTGGAGCAGTCCCTGCTGGGGCTGTTTGTGACCCAGGGTTTTCCGCCGCGGTTCGTGCTCGTGAACCGCGGGTTCGCCAAGATGACGGGTCGCTCGGTGGAGGAGCTACTCGCCATGGAGTCCGAGGACGTCGTACAGATCATCTACCCCGAGGACCTGGAGGTCGCGCTCTCTCCCTACAGGAAGCTTCTCAACGGCAATGCGACCCAGGATGAGGTGACATTCCGCTACGTACGCAGCGACGGCTCCGTGCGCTGGATTCAGGCCATTGCCAGCAAGGTGGAATTCCAGGGTGCGCCGGCGGTGCAGGCGCTCACAATCGACATCACCGATCGCGTCGCGACCCTCGAGGCCCTGAAAAGAAGCGAGCGGCGCTACCGTCTGTTGGCGCGGAATCTGAACGATATCATCTGGACCATGGACCTCGACTTCAACGTGATGTTCGTGAGCCGGTCCGAGGCACGGCTCCGGGGCCTTCCCATCGAGGAGGTCCGCTCCCAGACGCTGGAGCAGCGGATGACGCCGGAGTCGGCGCAGCGCGCGCGTGCGGGCTTGACCCAGGCGCTGGAGGCGCAGTACGCAGGGCACGATGCCTTCCCGGTGACCGGTGAGATGGACATGGTCCACGCGAACGGGACCGTGATCCCCACTGAAACCACCGTGACCCTGCTGCGGGACGATTCCGGGGTCCCCACGGGGTACGTGGGCGTGACCCGGGACATTACGCGTCGGCGGAAGGCGGAGCGGGAACGACGCGAGCTCGAGGAATCGATGCAGCGCACCCAGAAGCTGGAGAGCCTGGGGGTGCTGGTGGGTGGAATCGCCCACGACTTCAACAACCTGCTGCACGCCTTCATGACGAACCTGGTCGTGGTGCGCAATCGGATCGACCAGGAGTCGCCGGCTGTGCCGAGGTTGAACGACATGGAGACCGTGGTGCGGCGGGCCGCGGACCTCTGTCGCCAGATGCTCGCGTATGCCGGCCGGGGCCGCGTGGTGACCGAACCTGTCGGGCTGAATCACATCGTTAGGGAGATGACCGGGCTGCTGAAGCTATCGGCCCCCAAGAAGGTCGGGCTTCGGCTGCACCTGGACGAACAGGTGCCGTCTCTCATGGCGGATCCGACCCAGCTGCGGCAGGTGATGCTGAACCTCGTGACGAACGGTGCCGAGGCCATCGGCACCGACTCGGGGCTCGTAACGATCTCCACGGGGGTGGTCCGTTGCGAACGTGAGCGCCTGGATCGTGCGATCCTGGGCTCTGAGGCAACGCCGGGGCGGTATGCCTTCGCCGAGGTGAGCGACACCGGGTGCGGCATGTCAACGGATACCGTCGCGAAGATGTTCGAGCCTTTCTTTTCCACCAAGCTCGCCGGGAGGGGGCTGGGGCTGGCCGCGGTGCTCGGTATCGTGCGTGCCCATCGGGGCGTGGTCGAGGTTCGATCCGTCGTCGGTGAGGGCACGACCTGCTGCGTCTTGCTTCCCCTCATCGCCCGCGCGCCGCAGCCGGCGTTCGAGTTGGCGCCGCCGGTCGACCTCTTTCATGGGGAGGGCGAGACCGTGCTGGTGGTCGACGACGATCGTCTCGGCCGAGAGGGCGTGGAGCTGATTCTGGAGCACTACGGCTTCCGGGTGTTGAGCGCCGCGAGCGGCCGGCAGGCCATCGAGGTCTTCCGGCAAGAAGCGGGCCGCATCGCCGTGGTGCTGCTCGATCTGAACATGCCCGACCTTGATGGCATCGAGACGTTCCACGAGCTGCGTCGGATCCATGGCTCGGTGCCGGTGGTGCTTTGCAGCGGCTATGGAGCGGACGACGTGGCGGCCCGAATCGCCCAGGACGGCGCAAACGTCGATGGGTTTCTGCACAAACCGTACGACCCTGCCACGCTCCTGGCCAAGCTGAGCGAGCTGCTCGAGTAGCATTCCCGCAGAAAGGTCCGTCCACGGTCGTCCGTTGGGGGTACCCTGGAAACAGGAGGACCCGGGTCGACGTGAGACGAGCGGAGAACACGCGCAGGACTGGCCGGCTGTGCCAATGGGTGGTGCTCGGCCCGGCGTTGCTGCTGGCGCTCCAGCTCGATGAGCGGGTGACCGTGATCCCGGTGTACACGTGGAACCTGGGTGGGGCCGCGGCGGGCGTCGATAGCGGCGTCATGAAGATGCTCTTCGACAAGGCACCGGAGACGATTCTGTCCCAGGACGTGTGGTCCTGGGGTCACGTGGACGAGGTCTGGGACCAGTGCCTCATCCAGTTCCGGCACATGGGACACTCCGACATACTCGCGGGCTATCCCTGCTGGATCCAGCCAGTGGTGTCCAACCGATCGAGCATGGTGAGCACCTGGCCCTATGGAAGGACTACGATGGGCTGCGGGTGGCCCACGAGCTGGGCCACGTGCTGGGGTTCGACTCTCACGCGAGCGGCACCGTGATGGGCGACTCCGGTGACCGCACGACCTTCCTGTCGGGCGTGCAGTGTCAGCGGGCGCGTAGCTACGTTCGGGACAACTACGCGATCGTCTCCCTTGGGCAGGGGGACTGACCGGGACGTTTCCCCCTCGCAATCCACTCAGGCCCTGATAATAATCTGTGACAGACCGCGACTTCGACGAGGTGGACATGACGAGCAGAGTGTATTTCGGCGACGCGTACAGCACGCTGGGCAACGGGCTGCTGCGCAAGCTGCGGAAGCTATGCGATGCCGGGCTTTCCGGGATCGTCGGCGTGGACGAGAAGGTGGCGGTGAAGGTGCACTGGGGGGAGCGGGGCAACCTCGCCTACCTCCGGCCGCCCTACGCGCGGCTGCTGGTGGACATGGTCCGGGAAGCCGGAGGTCGACCTTTTGTGACCGACACCAACGTGCTCTATCGCGCGGCGCGCCACGACGCCATCGGGAATCTGCAGGCCGCGGCGCACAACGGCTTCACCGCCGAGACGGTGGGGGCCCCGCTCATCGTCGCCGACGGCCTGACCGGGCGGGACGGGGTGGACGTCGTGGTGACCGGCGGCCGACGGGTCCAGACCGCGCGCATCGCCTCCGCGATCCACGGCGCCGACGCGATGCTGGTGCTCAGCCACGTGAAGGGGCATCTGCTGTTTGGCTACGGCGGCGCGCTCAAGAACCTGGGCATAGGCTGCGCAACGCCGGCCGGCAAGCACGTGCTGCACCAGGACCTGAAGCCGACGGTGGACGAGCCGCGCTGCATCGGCTGTCGGCACTGCGGAAAGGTGTGTCCCGAGGACGCAATCTCCTATCGAGAGGCGCCGCCGGAGCACGTCGTTGGAAAGCGACTTGCGCATATCGATCCCGAGCGCTGTATCGGCTGCGGTGAGTGCGTCGCCGCCTGTCCGGAGGAGGCCATTCCCATCCGTTGGGACACGGCCCAGGCACCCCTGGTGGAAAAGACCGCTGAGTACGCCTGGGCCGCGGTGGCCAACAAACCCGACAAGGTGGGGTTCGTCAATATCGTCATGGACGTGGTCCCGGACTGCGACTGCATGGACTGCACCAATCCTGCCATTGTGGGAGACATCGGGTTCCTGGTGTCCACCGACCCAGTGGCCATTGATCAGGCGTCGCTCGATCTGATCAATGAGGCGCCGCTCGTGCCGGGTGCCCCGCAAAAGGCCGAACCGGCGGGCGGAGACCACATTCACCGTCTATATGGGCGTGATTACAGAGGATTACTGGATCACGCAGAGAAAATAGGCCTTGGCTCCCGGGATTACGAGCTCGTAAGAATCTAATAATCTCGCAGCATTACTCCCACATCTCAGGTTTTCTTGACGCATTTCTGTGCGCGTGGCACATACATAGACACACTTTGTCCTACACGGGCATACACCGAGGCACATGTCATGAACCACGCAATGGCACTGCAAGACAACAGAATCCACACGGCCGGAGAGACGATGACGCCGGACGAGCTCATGGTTCTCGAGCAGCTTCGCGGCGCGAACTGGGCGGCGATCGTGGCCACGATCGCGATGCTCTTCGTGACGGCCATGATTGTGCTGGCCACGGTTCGGGTCACCGCGCGGGCGCTCCTGCCGGCAGTACATTCCACGGCACCGGCCGGCCGGCTCCACCCGGCGCAGGAATTCGTCATGGCGAGCCCCGAGAGACAGCCCCTCGTCGTCGTCGCGGGCGCGCGGCACGAGGCGCCGTTCGAGTGCTTCGCCGCGCGCTAATCGAGGCCAGCCAGCTACTTCTTCGTCGGAGGTTTCGGGGACGAGGTCGCGCCCTTTTGGGGCAGCGGCAGCCTGCCCAGGGCGCCGCGGATGGCCTTGATCACGTCACTGTTTTTTTCCTGGGCGAGCTGCACGCTCAGGGCCTTCCGGACGCTCGGATCGGGGGTGCCGGAGTCGGCCAGAGCCTGGGCGACTTCGGCCCGCACGGATGCGCTCTTGTCTCCCAACGCATCCCGCAGCGCCCGGAGATTCATCATGTCGACGGGCACCGTCCCCAGCGCGCGGGCAGCGGCGATTCGCTTGCGTTCCTGGGTCGCCTTGAGCTGGGCCACCAGGTCGTTGCGCAGCTTCTCGTAGTCCTGGTAGCTGCGTTCGCCCTGGAGCTTGCGGCCGAGGTCCAGCTCGATGGTGACCTGGTCGAAGTGGTAGACGAGCACGCGGGGCGCCAGGGAGACGGCGCGACGGATCGCTTGGAGAGCCCGCTCCAGCCGCTTGGTTGCCTTGTAGGCCAGGGCCAGCAGGTAGTGGCCGGTGGGATTGGAGGGCTCGATGGCCACCCCCTTCTCGAAGGCTACGATGGCCTGCTGGGGCTGGCCGGCCTGCTCGTGGGCACGCCCCATCAGGAAGTGGATATGCGCGCTCCGGGGAGAGCCGGGTAGCGTGGCCAGTGCCTGCCGGAGGTGGGTCAGGGCCTCGCTGTGCCTGCCGCGGGCCAGCGCCTCCTCCCCTCGTTTGATCTGCATGGCCTGGCGGATGGATCGCTCGGCGTTGGACTGGGACGCCTCGGAGCCGAGCGCGCGCCCGGGGCCTGTGGCTCGGGGCTTGGCCTTTTTCGAGTCCTTGTCCTGCCGCTTGAGGGGCTGCGTTCGGTCGGAGCAGCCGCCGCTGAGAACTAACGCCAGAAGCAGCGCGGACAGACACGATTTCGGCCGTTCGCAGT
>JBDRSE010000071.1:0-10384 GCA_043825095.1 bacterium | reverse complement strand
TCACCTCGGTTTCGAAGTTGCCCACGTAGCCCCTCTGGTCCACCACCTGGGAGCCGGTGAGCACGCGGATCTCCGGCCGCGACCTCACGGTCTCGCGGAGCTCCTCGAGGTACTTCGTGACGTCGGCCCCGTCGGCGGTGCGGCGCAGGTTCCGCAGGTTGCCGCCGAGCTCCCGCTCCCGCTCCACGAGGTAGACGCCGAAGCCCTGCTCCGCCGCGAGCAGCGCGGCGGTCATGCCCGCGATCCCGCCCCCCACCACCAGCAGGTTGGAGTCCACCGGGAACTCCCGCTCCACGAGGGGCTCGGCCTGGCTGACGTTGGCCACGGCCATGCGCAGCAGCCGCTTGGACTTGTCCGTGGCCCGGGCGTTGTCGTTTCGGTGCACCCAGCTGCACTGGTCCCGGATATTGGCCATGTCGAAGAGGTACTTGTTCAGCCCGGCCTGCTGCAGGGTCTGCTGGAACAGCGGCTCATGGGTGCGCGGGGAGCAGGAGGCCACGATCACACGGTTGAGTCCCTGCTCCTGGATGATCTCCCGCATCTTTTCCTGATTGTCCTGGGAGCAGGCGTAGAGCACGTTGTTCGCGTAGGTCACGCCGGGCAGCTCCCTGGCGTACCGGGCCACGTCCTCCACGTCCACGATGGCGGCGATGTTGATGCCGCAGTGGCACACGAAGACGCCGATGTTGAGGTCCTCGTCCGCCGGGATGGCCCGCTCCACGGGATACTCCTGGGCGGTGATCAACGTGCCCCGGGAGGGCGCGAGCCGGGCCGCGGCCGCGCCGGCCGCGCCGCTGGCCTCGCTGACCGTCTCTGGGATGTCCTTGGGCCCCCCGAAGGCGCCGCAGACGAACACACCCTGCCGGTTCGTGGCCACGGGCTCGAAGGTGGACGTGCGCGCGAACCCGAAGGGGTCCAGCTCCACGTTCAGGCGGCGGGCCATGGCCTTGATGTCCTCGGACACCTGCACCCCCACCGAGAGCACCACCAGGTCGAACTCCTCGGACACCCGCTCTCCCTCCCCGGAGAAGTATCGGACCTCGAGGTTGCCCGTGGTGGGGTCCTCGATCACCCGGCTGACCATGGAGCGGACGTACCGCACGCCGTAGTGGTCCTCGGCCCGGGTGACGTAGTCGTCGAAGCCTTTCCCAAAGGCGCGCAGATCGATATAGAAGACGGTGGGCTCGATCTGGCGGTCGTGCTCCTTGGCGATGAGAGCCTCCTTGGAGGCGTACATGCAGCACACCGACGAGCAGTAGTCCCGGTCGCAGGAGTGGTCCCGGGAGCCCACGCACTGGATCCAGGCCACCCGGGTGGGCGTGGTGTGATCCGAGGGGCGCTTGACGTGTCCCTCGGTGGGCCCCGAGGCCGAGAGCAGCCGCTCGAACTCCAGGCTGGTGATCACGTTGGGATAGTGGCCGTAGCCGAACTCGGGCCGCAGACCCGCGGGGAACACCTCGAAGCCCGGCGCCAGCACCACCGAGCCCACGTCGAGCTGCCGGGTCTGCTCGACGTCATCGTGGTGCACCGCGCCGGCCTGGCAGGCCTTCACGCAGGCCAGGCACTCGCAGCAGGTGGCGCAGTCCAGACAGCGTTTGGCCTCGGCAACGGCCTCCTCTTCGGTGTAGCCGAGGGCGACCTCTTCGAAGTTGGTCTTCCGCTTCTCGGCCGCGAGCTCTCGCATGTGGAGTCGCTCGCTGACGGTCAAACCGGTGACGTCTTTTTGGACGCGCTGACCGCGCCTGGGGGTGCGGTCAGCCAGGAGGTCCTGTCCGGTCAGGTGGCGGTGGATGGATTCCGCCGCCCGCCGGCCCGCGGCAATGGCTTCCACGGCGGTCTTGGGGCCGGACACTGCGTCCCCGGCGGCGAACACGTCCCGGGTCGCGCTCTGCAGGGTCACCGGATCCACATCCAGGGTGCCCCACTTGCTGATCATCTGATCCACGTCCGCCCGCAGCGGCTCCAGCTCCGGCTTCTGGCTGATGGCCGGGATCAGGAAGTCGGCCTCCACGCGGAACTCGGAGCCTGCCTTGGGAACGGGCCGCCGCCGCCCGCTGGCGTCAGGCTCGCCGAGCTCCATCTCGAGGCACTCGATGGAGCGCAGCTTGCCGCCCTCGTGGTGGATCCTGACCGGGTTGCACAAAAGCCGGAACCGGATGCCCTCGTCCTCGGCCTCCTCGATCTCCCAGGGGTTGGCGGGCATCTGCTCCCGGGCGCGACGATACAGCACCGTGACCTCGTCTGCGCCGAGCCGGAGGGACGTGCGCGCCGCGTCCATGGCCACGTTGCCGCCGCCCACCACGAAGACCTTGCCGTGCAGCTTCACCTCTTTGCCGGCGTTGACGTCGTGCAGGAAGGCCGCCGCGTCCACGATGCCGTCGGTGGTGTCCTCTTCCCCGGGGATTCCCAGCTTGAGCCCCTGGTGCGCGCCCAGGGCCAGCAGGAAGGCCTTGAAGCCCTGCGCGCGCAGCTTGTTGACGGTCACGTCCTCGCCGACGCGGGTGTTGAGCTGTACCAGGACCCCCAGGTCGAGCACCGCGGTTTTGATCTCCTGCTCCAGCGTCGCGGGGGGCAGCCGGTAGTCGGGGATGCCGTAGCGCAGCATGCCGCCGAGGTGCCCCAGCGCTTCGAAGATCGTGACCTGGTAGCCCTGGAGCCGCAGGTCCCGGGCCGCCGTGAGACCCGCCGGGCCGCCGCCCAGGATCGCCACCTTCTCGGGGCGGTCGGTGATCTCCGGGACGGGCGGTGCCTGGTCGGGGTGCTCCGCCTCCCAGTCGGTGAGGAAGCGCTTCAGGGCGCAGATGGCCACGGGGGCGTCCAGCTCGTTGCGGCTGCACTCGGTCTCACAAGGGTGGGGGCAGATGCGGCCGCACACCGCGGGCAGCGGGTTGTCCCGGCGCTCCACTGCCAGGGCCTCGGCGAACCGTCCTTCGGCGATGAGCCGGACGTAGGCGTGCGCGTTGACGTTTGCCGGGCAGCCCGAGCGGCACGGAGACTCTCCGTGCTTGTCGATGACAAAGGCGCCCGGGATCGCCTGGGCGTACTTCTTGAAGATCGCGCGCCGCTGGGACATGCCGACGTTGTGCTCGTCGGTCACCTTCACGGGACAGACCGCGGCGCACTCGCCGCAGCCGGTGCACTTGTCGAGCCGCACGTAGCGCGGGGTCTGGTGGATCTCGGCCCGGAAGTGGCCGATCTCGCCCTCGAGGGCCCGCACCTGGGCGCCGGTAATGATCTCGATGTTCTCGTGGCGTCCCACGTCCACCAGCTTGGGCGAGACGATGCACATGGCGCAGTCGTTGGTGGGGAAGGTCTTGTCGATCTGTGCCATCTTGCCGCCGATGGCGGTCAAGGACTCCACCAGGTACACCTTGAAGCCGGAGTTGGCCAGGTCCAAAGACGCCTGCATACCGGCAATGCCGCCGCCCACCACCAGGACGGCGCCCACAGGCGGAGACGGGTTCAGCGGCCGACCGTTGCCTCCGTCGACGGCCACGGGTTGGTTGCCAGTGTCGGTTCGCTCGTTGCTCATTTCAGCCTCGCTCGCCGCCTACAGTCCCACCGGACTCAGCACGCTCCGGGGATTCACCAGGTGCTTTCGCCAGTACTTGCGCTTGGCGGGCCGACCCAGGGCCAGGGCCACCAGCTCGGTCATGTAGAACACCGGCATGCGGTCGCCCTTGGCGAGCTTGCTGCCGGGATCCACCTGCCGGGACTCCAGGTTGCCCTGACACATGGGACAGTCTGTTACCAGGGCCGCGGCGCCGCCCTTGCGAGCCGCGGCCAGGATGTCCCCGATGAGCCCGCGCGCGATGTCCGGGCGCGCCACGCTCAGGCTGCCGCTGCAGCACTCGGTCTTGTGGGACCAGCGCACCGGCTCGGCGCCCAGGGCTTCGACGAGCGCGTCCAGGCCCATGGGGTGCTCCCACTCGAGGGCGCCGGTGACTTTCGGCGGCCGTAGAGAAAGACAACCGTAGTAGCAGGCCACCCGGAGGCCGGCGAGGGGCTGCACCAGGGCCTCGCGGATCGCGTCGCGAAAGGGCGCGCGGCCCAGCAGGTCGGTCAACCCGAGGATCTCGATCCCCCGGTCTTTGACGTCACCGCGGCGCTCCAGCTGGGCGGCGCGCAGCCGCTGGAAGCAGGCCGGACAGGGCACCACGACGTCCCGACCGCCCTCCTCGGCCAAGGCGAGGTTTCGCGACGAGAGCTGGTGGGAGAGCTCGTGGTTGGTCATGTGCGCCGAGGAGGCGCCGCAGCAGTTCCACTGAGGCAGCTCCGTGAGCTCGATGCCCAGCTTCTCGGCGACCCACTGGATCGACCAGTCGTACTCTCGGGCGGTGCCCTTGAGGGAACACCCCGGGTAATAGGAGAGCTTCATTCTTTCCCGCCTTTGAACAAGGGTCGTACCTCGCGCTTGGCCCCGCTGCGCCGGGGGAAGTAGTGCAGCTTCCCGCGCCGGAACATGGCGGCACCGAGCCGCAGATCGCCGAAGAGATCGCCGCTGCGCAGCTTGTAGGCGCCGAGCATGCCCAGCTCGAAGGTGCGGCCCCAGCGCCGGACCGACCGCAGGAACGACCGATGAAAGGCGGCGATCCGCGGCTCGGCCGGCTTGCGTCCCTGGGCCAGGACCCGGGCGCGCAGAAAGTCGGACACCCCCGCGATGTCGATGGCGTTCGGGCACCGCGTTGTGCACGTCTGGCAGGACGCGCAGAGCCAGATGGTGTGGCTCGACAGAAGGATCTCCTCCTGACCCCAGACGCACAGGCGGATCATTTCCATGGGGAGCATGTCCATGTACCCGGCCACCGGGCACCCGGCCGAGCAGCGTCCGCACTGGAAACAGGCCCGCACGTCCAGCCCCGCCTCGTCCAGGGCCTCGGTGAGCTCCGCGCTGGACCGGGCCAGCGTGATCAGCTCTTCGCTCATGGCTCCGCGCTCCTGTTTCATCGACCAACCTGGCTCAAGAGCTCGGGCAGCCGCGCACCCCAGCCCAGGCCGTGGAGCACGGCGCCCTTGCAGCGCTTTTCAACGTCTTTCAGGAAGTGAACAGCGATGTCCAGTCCTGCCTGCTGCTTCACCGACGCGCTACGCATGGTCTGAAGATGGGCCTCGGGGATGTTGGGCACGCCCGGCAGGCTGTTCAAATACCGGATCATGGACACGGACTTGAGCAGCATGACGGTGGTGAACAGCGGCAGCTTGGCGTCCGCGGCGGCCGCGGAGAACAGGTCGAGGATCGACAGGTCGTAGGTGGGGCTGAGCACCACACAGCCGACCCCGAGCTCCCCCAGCTCTGGCAAGGTGGCGGCCACCTCGCGATTGGCTGACTCGTCGTCGGAGACATCGAGGGTGACCCCATAGAAGAAGTCGGCCCGGCCCTCCAGGGGCTCGCCGTCCAGGTCCTTCCCCGCGTTCACGGCGCTGACGCACCCGAGCGCGGTGGCCAGGTCGAGATCTCCGCTGGACTTCGCGCCCCGCTGGTCCCCCACGGCCGGGTCGGCGCCCTCCTGGATCAGCAGCTCCCGGACCCCGAGGGCCCAGGCGGCGAGCAGGTCCCCCTGAAACGAGAGCCGGTTGCGGTCCCGGGCGGCCAGGGACATGACCGGCGCCACGTTGCGCTCGATGAGCAGGCGGCTCGGCGCCAGAGACGTCATGCGCATGATGGCGTAGGCGCAGTCGGTGACGACGATGCCGTCCACCCGACCCCGGAGGCTGAGCGCCGTGTCGAGAAACGTCTGGGGGTCGGTGCCCTTGGGCGGGTCGACTTCGGCGAGTAGTTTGAATCCATCGCCTGCAACTGCGTCGGCGAATCCCATGGCAGCTCCTTCCTCTTCCGCCGCGTCGAGCCGGCGGCACGGCGCCCGCGTGCGCCTGTCAGCTCTGATGTATCGGCAGGAGCACGGTGAACGTGCTCCCCTTCCCAGGCTCGCTCTCGACCTCGATCAACCCGCCGAGGGCGGAGACGAGCTCCTTGACGATCGGCAACCCCAGCCCGGTGCCCGTGATGAACCGTGTCTGTTCGTTCTTGACCCGGTAGAAGCGGTCGAAGATGTGCTCCAGGTGCCGGGCCTCGATGCCGAAGCCGTCGTCGATCACCTTGACCCGCGCGTTGATGCCGGTCACGTCCACCTGGACCCGGATCGTGGCGGACTCGGGCGAGTAGTGCAAGGCGTTGGTGATCAGGTTTCCGAAGATGGACTCCAGGGCCAGGGGGTCGGCCTCGATCTCCGGCAGGGGGGCGTCGGGCAGCTCCAGGGTGAGGCTCTGCTGTCGCGACTTGGCCTTGGCGCCCAGGAAGCTGACGATGCTCCCCAGCAGCTCGTCCAGCCGCACCGGGCGCGGATCCCGGCAGAGGGACCCCTCCTCGATCCGCGAGAGGTCGAGCAGATCGCCGATGAGTGAGATCAGCCCGTGCGTCTTCTCCTTGGCCCGGGCCAGGATTCGCTGGTCTCCGTCCGGCGCCACCTCGCCCATGGTGCCGAGCACCACGGCCAGCTGCTCATGGATGGTCGACAGCGGCGAGCGCAGCTCGTGTGACACCTTGGCCACGAACTCGGACTTGAGCCGGTCGAACACCTTCATGGCCGTGATGTCGTCGATGGAAACCACGGCCCCGAGGCACTCGTGCCTCTCCCCCATGACCGGCTGCGCCCGGGCCACCAGGTAGCGGTCGTTCGGCGCCTGGAACTCGTAGGCCGGGACGTCGTCGAAGTCGATGACCTGCCCCCTGGAGATCCGGAGGACCAGCTCGCAGAGCCCCGCATCGGTGATGTAGGCGTCGATCATCTCACCGGGGGCGCGGTCCCGCGGCAGCGCAAAGTGCCGCCGGAAGGCGGCGTTCATCAGCGCCACCTGACCCTTGGCGTTGGTGACCAGGGTGCCGCTGGGCAGGGACTCCAAGATGGTCCGGATGCGGCTCTTTTCGGTGTCGAGGTCCGCCAGGGTGCGCCGGCGCTCCTCCGCGTGCAGCTCGGCGTCCCGGACGAGGCGGATGCGCTCCGAGGCGCGGTTCACCACGATCCGCAGCGCCGCCGGCTCGAACGGCTTCGGGATGAAGTCGTAGGCCCCCAGCTTCATGGCCTCCACCGCGGTTTCGAGGGTGGCGTAGCCGGTGATGACGATCACCAGGATCTTGTCGTCCAGCTCCCGGATCCGCTGCAATACCTCCATGCCGTCCATGCCGGGCATCTTCATGTCGAGCAGCACAATGGCGGCGCGCTGCTCGGCGAGGCGATCGAGGGCCTCCTGCCCGTTGCCGGCGGTTTCCACCGTCAGGCCGATCCGCTTGAGGATGCGCATGGAGCCCTCGCGGATGGACGGTTCGTCATCCACGATCAGCACGCGCAGGGCGTCAGGTGTCGTCTCCACGCTGATCCACTCCGTTCGGTGTGTTGTTCACGGGCAAATCGATGAGAAAGGACGCGCCCCCGCCGGCGCGGTTTTTCGCGCAGATTGTCCCACCGTGGTTCTTCACAATGCCGTACACCAGGCTGAGCCCGAGCCCGGTGCCCTCTCCTTCGTCTTTGGTCGTGAAGAAGGGGTCGAAGATGTGACCGAGGATCTGCTCGGGGATTCCCGGCCCGGAGTCCGCGATCTCCACGCGGGCCACCCGTCCCGACCGCACCAGGGAGGTGCGCAGCAGGAGCTTGCCCTGGCCGTCCATGGCCTGGGCGGCGTTCAAGATGATGTTCATCAGCAGGTGGTTGATCTGCTGCTGGTCGATGCGAACCAAGGGCAGATCTTCGGCGAGCTCCTTGGTGACCTCGATGTTCTGGAAGAGCACCTGGCTCTCCAGCAGGAACATGGTGCGCGTGATGGCCTCGTTGAGATTGCGGGGGGCCATGAGGTGCCGGGTCTGCCGGGTGAACTCCAGCAGCTCCTTGACCGTGTCCCGGCAGCGCTTGGCGTCGGCCACGACCCGGGCCAGATCCTCGCGCGCGCTGTCTTCGAGCTCGTATTCCTCCAGCACCAGCTTGGTGAACAGGATGATCCCGCCGAGGGGGTTGTTGAGCTGGTGCGCCACGCCGGCGGCCAGTTTTCCCAGGGACACCATCTTCTCGGCCTGGACCACCTGGAGCTGGGTGCGCTCCATCTCCTTCTGGAGCCGGATGCGCTCGCGCAGGTCGTGGAAGTACCCGACCGTGGCCACCTCCTTGCCATTTTCGTAGATGATCGAGGCGTAGAGGCTGATGGGGATGAGCTCCCCACACTTGGCCACGGTGTCCACCTTGTAGGACTTGAGCCTGTCCGGGCCGTCGGGCTCTTCGGCTCGGAGCATGCGCATGATCTGGTAGGCCACGCCGTCTTCGTAGATGTCGCGCACGTTGAGACTGGAGATCGCCTCCTCCCGGGTGTAGCCGAACACCTTCTCCGCGGAGTTGTTGAAGATGAAGATTCGGCCGTCCCGATCCGCGGCGATCACGCTCACCCCCGCGCTCAGGATGAGGTTCTCGAGGAACGCGTTGGAGCGCTCGAGCTTCTCCTCCACCATCTGGATGGCCGGCACATCGAAGTCCACGCTCACGTAGGCCTCGAGCCCCCCCGCCCTGTCATGGATGGGATAGCAATAGTAGCACGGCACCCGCCCACCGCTCGAGCCGAGGGCGTCCGCGGTCTTGAACACGGGGTAGCCGCTGTCCATGGCCTGCTTCACGCCGCACTGCTCGCACACTGCGTTGCGCCCGTAGAACACCTCGAAGCACCGCTGCCCGATGATCTCCTCCTGCGGCACCCCCTCCGGGCTGTGGTTGGAGGCAAGGATCTCGAACTCCGGCGAGATGACCATCAGGCGCTGCCCAAAGGAATTGATCGCCTTGAGGAACCACTCCTGCTCTTTGCTCGTTCCGGCCACGATCGGATCTCCACCACCTGACAAACGCGAGCTGCGAGTACGATAATTCAATCGGAAGCACTCAGATAGTAGCGAGTTCTGCTGCCATTGTGAAGGACGAGGTGCAGCGTGCAGGGGCTCGGTTGCGCTTCCCGGGCTGCACGTTCATAGTGGGACCATGCCTGTCCCCGGTTGGCTGACCGTCCTGGCAGTGACCCTCGCTGCAACGCCGCCCCGGCCGTTGGCCGCCGAAGCCATGCGGCTGGTGCCCCTGCCGCCCGTGTGGACCGCGGCCAGCGCCCAGACGACCCATTCGCCAGTTCCGGGAGCTGGAATCGGCGGCCTGAGGGCGCGGCCCGAGGGGTTCCAGGACGGGCCGCCCTGCCTCCAGGAGCTGCGCCGCCTCGGCGTGCCCTTCCGGCTCGCCAAGGCCACCAAGGGCATCACCACGCCGGTGGTGGTGACCGGCCCGGTCCGCGGCTTGCAGTGGTCGCCCATGTGGGGCAAAAAGCCAGCGCTCATGGACTGCCCCTTCGCCTTGACGCTGTACAAGCTGGCCCCGGCGGTGCTCCGCTCGGGTGTCGTCGAGCTGCGCTACTCGAGCTTCTATCAGTACCGGAACGTCTCCGGCTCCGGATACCTGAGCCGACACGCCTTCGGGCTCGCCGTCGACGTCTTCGAGGTCGTCGCGCACAACCGGCTCAGGGCCAACGTGAAGAAGGACTGGGTCAAAGCCATCGGCAAGCCCGGCAGCTGCATCGGTTCGGTCACCAGCCCCAAGGCGCGGCTGCTCAGGGGGCTGGCCTGCAATCTGGAGGAGGCGCGGGTCGCCCACCTGATCCTCACGCCGGACTCGGACTACGCCCACCGGGATCACTTTCACATCTCCGGGCCGCGACCCGGGGAGCGGATCCGCGGCCGCAGCCGCTACGCGGGCCGGCTCAAGGGCCGAACGTACATCCCCAAGCGCGCGGTGCGCCGGCCGAAGCGTCGTCGCGCCCACCGCCGGGCTCACCCGCGTCACCATCGACGCCGTCGGCGGTCCGCGGCGCGGCCTCGGCCGGCGCGTCCGCAGCGGCGTTGAACCATGGCGACCGGCGCCTGCTCCTCTCCGGTCGGGTCGCGAGTTAAGAGTTATGGGGCCGTCCCCGATCTTCTTTACTGAACACTTGTTCTGGTATAAGGTCCCCGCATGAAGGACGTGATGCAGGCCTTCGAGCCCGAGGTGCGGCAGTGGTTCAACGAGGCGTATGCCGCGCCGAGCCCGCCCCAGGTCGAGGGCTGGCCGTCCATCGCCCGGGGGGAGAACACCCTGATCATGGCTCCCACCGGAAGTGGCAAGACCCTGGCCGCCTTCCTCTGGTCCATCAACCTGCTGCAGCGCGAGCTGAGCGCGGGCGCAGAGCCGCTCGCGGTGCACACCCTGTACATCTCTCCGCTCAAGGCCCTGAATTATGATATCCAGCACAACCTGAAGAGCCCTCTGAAGGAGATGGAGAAGATTGCAGGCAAGCGTCTCGGCATCCGCGTCGGGGTCCGCACAGGGGATACGTC